>NZ_PNLV01000060.1 GCF_013823285.1 Brevundimonas sp.
TCGACCTTCAAACGCGAACGGAAGACGGCCTCTGAAGCGATTCAGAGGCCGTTTTCGGCGGCCCAGCGGTCCACGGCGCGGCGGGCGGCGAACAGGCTCATGCCCGGATTGGCGGCGCGCACGGCGTCGGCGGCCTCGTTGCGGGCCCCCTGTCGGGCATGGTGTTTGGCGGCGCCGGGCAGGTCGGCCTCCTCGACGGCCACGCCGCCGGCTTCATAGCGGCGGGCTCGCTCCACCGTGTTGTCGGCGCGGATGTTGCGGCGTCGGCGGTTGCCGATGCGCTGGGGGTCCTTGCGGGTGTGGGATCGCCCCATCAGGTAGCCGAACAGGAACATGGCCGTCAGGGCGACGATCGACACCAGATTGATGTTCGCGGCCAGGGTTTCCAGAGCGCTGACATCCATTTTGAGATCTCCGATTCGTTCCTGTGGGTGAAATCGTTTAGGCGAGCCATGGTTTCACCTAGCCTCGCGTAAACAGTCCACAGAAGCAAAGTTGAGCGGCTGTTGCCGGATGGGATGATTCGGGTCGACACAAGGTCATGAACGCCCTGGCCGCCATCGCAGACCTAGAAGCCCGCACCGGCGCGACGCCGGTCGCGGACGCCGACCATCCCGAGTTCCAGTATCTTGGCCTGCTGCAGGACATTCTTCAAAACGGCGTGGAGCGGGGCGACCGCACGGGCACCGGGACGCTGGGGGTGTTCGGCCGCCAGATGCGGTTCGACCTGTCGAAGGGCTTTCCCCTCCTGACCACCAAGAAGCTGCACCTGCGCTCGATCATGGTCGAGCTGCTGTGGTTCCTGCGCGGCGAGACCAACATCGCCTGGCTGAAGGACAACGGGGTCAGCATCTGGGACGAATGGGCGGACGCTAAAGGCGAGCTGGGCCCGGTCTATGGCAAGCAGTGGCGGTCCTGGTCCGCGCCGGACGGGCGGGTCATCGACCAGATCACCCGCGTGGTGGAGAGCCTGAAGACCAATCCCAACAGCCGCCGCCACATCGTCACCGCCTGGAACCCGGCGGACGTGGACGACATGGCCCTGCCGCCCTGTCACTGCCTGTTCCAGTTCTTCGTGGCGGATGGGAAGCTGAGCTGCCAGCTCTATCAACGCAGCGCCGACGTGTTCCTGGGCGTGCCGTTCAACATCGCCTCCTACGCCCTGATGACCCTGATGATGGCGCAGGTGACGGGGCTGAAGCCCGGCGAGTTCGTGCACACCTTCGGCGACGCGCACCTGTATCTGAACCATCTGGATCAGGCGAAGCTGCAGTTGACCCGCGAGCCACGCCCCCTGCCGACCATGACCATCGCGCCCCGGGACGACCTGTTCGCCTTCGGGCGGGAGGACTTCGTGCTCGAGGGCTATGACCCGTGGCCGCACATCAAGGCGGCGGTGGCGGTATGACCCTTTCAGACCTCTCCGCATCCGTCCTGCGCATCTCCGACATCTACGCCCGGGAGCACGGCATCGAGCGGGACCGGGACTGGGCGCTGCTGAAGATGCAGGAGGAGCTGGGCGAGCTGACGGCCGAGCATCTGCGGCTGTCCTCGCGGGCGCGGGGCGACGGAGACCCGGCGGCCCTGGCCGATGAGGCGGCGGACGTGCTGGGCATGCTGCTGATCTATTGCGACCGGGCGGGCATCGACATCGAGGACGCCATGCGGCGCAAATGGCTGAAGTGGCTGGAACAGGACGCGGCCTGAGATGATTCCCCTGTCCCTCGTGGTGGCGCGCGCGCGAAACGGCGTGATCGGGCGTGACGGCGACCTGCCGTGGCGGCTGCGGTCCGACCTGAAGCGGTTCAAGCAGATCACCCTGTCCAAGCCCTGCATCATGGGGCGCAAGACGTGGGACAGCCTGCCGCTGCGGCCCCTGCCCGGCCGGCTGAATCTGGTGCTGACGCGGGATTCCTCGTTCGAGGCTGCGGGCGCTGTGGCGTGCGAGAGCTTTTTCGAGGCGGTCGAGATCGCCGCCGAACAGGCTGAGGAGGAAGGGGCGGAAGAGATCTGCGTGATCGGCGGCGTGGCGCTGTTCGAACTGGCCCTGCCCCGCGCGAAACGGCTGTACATCACCGAGGTGGACGCGGAGCCCGAGGGCGAGGCGGTGTTCCCGGCCTTTGACGAGAGCGCTTTCGTGGAAGTGGCGTCAGAGCGCCACGAGCCGGGCGAGGCGGACGATCACGCCTTCACCTTCAGGATTCTGGAAAAACGCGTTTAGGGACAGGGCGCCCAGCGGCGGCCCACGCGCGGCCCATTCCCGCAGCGGGCGACCATGGCCTCTTTCAGCTGGGTCGACAGCAGGCGCGCCAGCGAGCCGATGGCGAACATCATCAGGGCCATGAAGGCCAGCATGGCGCCCAGGGCGATTCGGCCGCCCGGATCATGACCGCCGACGCCGAACACGCCCAGGGCTACGGCGGCGCCGAGGAAACCCAGGGTTCCGGCCACGCCTACAAGCCAGGTCGCGCGCCACAGGAACAGCGCCAGCACGCCGACGCGGGGCCGGCTCGCCAGGTTCTCGATCAATTTCGGGTCCATGCCGCCCTCCTGAACGCCAGCATCGCTCATGAACGAACAACGATCGATGAACGAAACCTGACAGCGCTTCAGTCCAGATAGGAAGCGGCGGAAAAAAGGCCAGAGGCTTAAGGTCTGGTAATGGGCGAAATGTCGGCGCGTCCTTTCCTTCCGGCCCGGCTGTGTCACTGTGGCCGCAGGCCCGATGGCGGGTCGGGGGGACGGCGATGGGTCTTTTCAATTGGCTGACCGGCAGCCGGGCGGCGCCCCCGGGCGTGGCGCGCGAGCCGGCGGCGGCCCTGCGCGAGCGCCTGCTTGGTCTGAACCGGGACACCGCGCCCTGGACGGTCCGCGATGGCGCGCCGGAAGGAGTCGATCTGGTCGCCGAATGGCGGATCGTCGACGCCGAATGGTACGAGATCTTCGCCAAGGCCGGGACCCGGCGGGTCTTCAAGGTGCTGATCAGGTTCGACGAGGCGCAGGGTGTGGTGCGCTCGGCCGACCAGGAATGGTCGGTTGAGTGGCGGGCGGGGGACCCCCGATCTGAGCCTGGCGGGCTCGGCGTTCCGGGGCCAGCAATGGGAGATGAGCTTCGAGAGCGTCCATGCCTTCCGCGAGGACGGCTCGTGGGGCGAGGTCTACAGCTACAAATTCAACACGGGCGAGCTCAAGGGACCGCTGCGCAAGGCGGTGGCCGAGGCGGGCTGGGGCTGGAAGGGCGTGGCGTTCGGCAGGCTGTGAGCCAGGTTTCGGCTAAGGTGTGCCGGCGGGCGGAAGGTCGGCCAGAAGCGCCTCATCATGCATCTGCCACTCGATCCGCCTTTCCAGCGCCCTGAACTCGTCGCGCATCCAGGAGGCGTCGGCGCCCACCATCCGGTCCGCGATCTCGGCCAGACGGTCCTTGCCGAGGATGTCATCGCCCATCACCGCCCGCCAGACATCGATCAGCCGCTCGCGGCGGGGCGGCATGAAGCGCAGGGGGCTGAAGGCCGGCGGGCTGCTGACGTAGCAAAGGGCGATCTCGCGCAGGGTCGAGAAATGCCGGTGTTCAATCGTCTCGGGCGCCTCCGCGATGCGGGTGCGCAGCCAGCGGGTCAGGTCGCCGATGGTCATGCCCAGAAGGTCCATGCCCATGGCCGTCGCCTGGGCCTGGTTCAGGCCGGATTCCAGAGACAGGTCCCAGACCATGTCCTCGAACACGGCCCGACCGGGCGGCCCCAGCAGGGCCGCGCCGAGCAGGATGCCGGCGAAGCAGTCGGTGGAGGCGTGTTCGCGAGCATCGGCGATCAGGCGATGCATGAGGTCCTCGTCGCCCATGCGGCCCACGAGGGCGGGCAGATACTCGTGAAACAGCGACTTTCCGAAACAGGCGGCGGCGGTCTGACGGATGTGGTCTTCCAGCCCGTCCAGAGGCAGGTGCAGCAGGCCGAGGACGGCGGATGTGGACTCGTGCCACTCGGGCCCGACCGCGTAGCGGAACAGCATGTCCCGGGTCTGGTCCATGCCGGCCCAGCCGAAGGCCCAGAGCAGATCATGGGGCGCCCCGGACTTCAGCGCGCCATCCGCGACGAAGGCGTTGTGCAGCCGCTCGACCATGGGCAAATCGCCGAGGCGGACCAGTAGGTCGACGAGTCCATAGTGGTCGTCCGGCGCGGCCATGAGCACCGACAGCAGAGCCTCGGCGTCCTCGGACGTTCCCAGAACGGCGATGACGTCCATCAGAGCATCGCGCTCGGGGTGGCGCAGGCCGGGTTCGGCGACGAGGCGGCGGGTGGCGTTCAGCATGGCGCGAAACTAGAGCGGCCGCCTCTCTGCGCAAGAGCCGGTCAGGTTTCGAGGGTCAGCGCGCGGGCGAGGCGTTCGGCCACGTCGACGAAGCGCCGCGCCGCCGGACTTTCCGCCGCGCCGATCATCAGCGGACGGCCCGCGTCGCCGGACTCGCGCACGGCCGCGTCCAGGGGAATGTCACCGAGGAAGGGCACGCCCAGACGCTCGGCTTCGGCCTCGGCGCCGCCGCGGCCGAAGACGTCGCCGGACATGTTCTCGATCAGGCCGAGGGTGGGCACGTTAACGCGGTCGAACAGGGTCCTGGCGCGGCGGGCGTCGGCCAGGGCCACTTCCTGCGGCGTGGAGACGATGACGGCGCCGTCCAGGGGCGTCTTCTGGATCAGGGTCAGCTGCACGTCGCCGGTGCCGGGCGGCAGGTCGACCACCAGCACGTCCAGCGGTTCGTCTTCCGTGCCCCAGCGGGTCTGGGTCAGCATCTGGGTGATGGCCTGGCTGGCCATGGGGCCGCGCCAGATCATGGCGTCTTCGGCCTGCATCAGCAGACCCACCGACATGGCCTTCAGGCCCCAGGCCTCGTGCGGGACCATGGCGCCGTCCTCATAGGCGGGCTTGCCGGAGATCCCCAGCATGGTGGGGGCGGAGGGGCCGTAGACGTCGGCGTCCAGCAACCCCACACGCAGGCCCCGCGCGGCCAGGGCGCAGGCCAGGTTCACAGACACGGTGGACTTGCCCACCCCGCCCTTGCCGCTGGCCACCGCCAGCACGCGGCGCACATGGGCAGGGCGCTCGGTGGGAACGGGGGCTTTCGCGCGGCCCTGATCGACGGCCTGGGGCGACAGGCCCGCGGTGCGGCGGCGCGGCGATGGTGCGGCCACGGCCTCGGCGGTCAGGACCACGGAGACACGCGCCATGCCGGGGATGGCCTTCAGCGCCGCCTCGGCCGCGTCGCGGACGGGGGCGTAGAGCGCCGTGTCGCCGGCGGGGACCTCCAGGGCGAAGCCGGCGCGGTCCTCGGCCACCACCAGCCCCTGCACCAGCCCGGCGACCATCAGCCCCTGCCCGCTTTTCGGGTCGGTGACGGCGTCCAGGGCGGCGATGACGGCGGCGCGGTCGGGCAAGGAGTCTCTCCGGCGGGTTGCTTACAGGGCGTGCGTCGTCATATCGGGTGTCATGGCCCGGAACCAAGCGCCGATCTCCCCCGTCACCCTGATCGGGGGCGCCACCGCCTCGGGCAAGTCGCGCCTGGCGCTGGATCTGGCGCGGGCGAGCGGCGCGGTGATCGTCAACGCCGACAGCCAGCAACTGTACGCGGACCTGCGCGTGCTGACGGCCAGGCCGGGGCCGGATGAGGAAGCGCAGGCGGAGCATCGCCTCTACGGCGTGGCCGACGCTACTGACGCCTGGTCGGTGGGCAAGTGGCTGCGCGCCGCAGAGGCTTTGCTGACCGAGTACGGCGCAGCCCGGCGGCCGGTGATCATCGTGGGCGGCACGGGGCTCTATTTCAACGCCCTGACGCGGGGGCTGGCGGACATCCCGCCGGTGCCGCCCGAGGTGCGCGCCGGGCTCGACGCCCGGTTCATCGCCGGGGGCGAGGCGGCGTTCCGGCAGTCGTTGGCCGAGGTCGATGCACCCTCCGAGGCGGCCATCGAAGCGGGCGACCGGCAGAGGCTGGTTCGGGCGCTGGCGGTGGCGCAGGTCGCGGGGCGGCCCATGTCGGCCCTGCGCGCCGACACCCGGCCGATACTCCCGCCCGGCGGCTATGAGGCTGTGGTGGTCGAGCCGGACCGAAAGACGCTCTACGCCGCCTGCGACACGCGGGTCTCGGTGATGATGGCCAACGGGGCGCTGGAGGAAGTGCGCGCCCTGATGGCGCGGGACCTGCCCCACGGCCTGCCGATCATGAAGGCGGTGGGGGTGCGCGAGTTGAGCGCGCATTTGCGGGGGGAGCTGTCCATGGACGACGCTCTGGACATCATGCGCCAGGCCACCCGCAACTACGCCAAGCGCCAGCTGACCTGGTTCAGGAACCAGACGCCGGACTGGCGCCGGGTCGATCCGCCCGCATGATCAGCCCAGCCGCGCCGGGTCCAGCACCACGTGCTTAATGCGGGTGCGGTTGTGGGTGTAGGTCACATGAACGCGGCCGTCGGACGCCTGGATCACGGCGGGATAGGCATAGCCGTCCGGAATGGGCTCATCATCCAGGATCAGCATGTTTCGCCACGCCAGACCATCATCCGACAGCCCCACATTGATCGGCCAGCGCGGTCCCCGGCCCGGGCGGGCGGGTTCATGGCCGGCGTGATTGTAGATCATCAGATGGCGCCCGTCGGCCAGGGTCACGGCGTCGGCGCCCGAGTTCGGATTGGGCAGGTCCACGGCGCCGATGGCCCCCCAGGTCCGGCCTCCGTCGTGTGACCATGTGGAGGCCAGCGCGCCCTGACGCGCCCGGGCCACCGCCTGAAGGACACCGTCGGGATGAACGAGGATGCTGGGCTGGATGGCGTCGATGTTCAGGGGGCTTTCGACGGGGTCGGTCAGGGTCCAGCTGCGGCCCTGATCGCGGCTGATCTCGAAATGCAGCCGCCAGCCCGCCCCCTCATTTGAGCCCATGCCCTCGCCCGCCTCTGTGCTGGACGGCGAAATCCAGCTGCCGTCCGACAGCACCAGCGGTTTGTTCTTGATCGGTCCGAGCACGCCGTCCGGCAGGCGGCGCGGCGTGGTCCATGTGCGGCCGCCGTCCGCGGAGGTGATGACCATGCCCCACCAGCTGAAGGGGTCAGGCCCGACCTTGTAGAACAGCACCAGGTCCCCGCCCGGCGGCTGGAACAGCACCGGATTCCAGGTGGGATGGCGCGTTCCGTCGGCCTGGATCCCGTCCGCCACCTGCACGCCCTCGCCCCAGACGCCGTTCTCGAAGCGAGCGAACCAGATGCAGACGTCCGGGTGCTTTTCATGCGTGCCGCCGAACCACGACGCGGCCAGGGCGCCGTCGGCGGTCTCGACGATGGTGGAAGCGTGGCACTGGGGATAGGGCGCCTGCTCGTAGATGAAGCCCGACCGCAGAACCGGCCCGGCGCCTTGACGGTCTTCAGCGTGCGCCGCGAGCGCTGACAGGCCGGCGCCCGTCGCCAGACCGATGCCCAGCGTCCTGCGCGTCAAATTGCTCATGCCGCGACCCTTCCCGAAATCAGTACTGTTCGATGGTCACCGGCGAAGCGACCCGGGTCAATGACGGCGCCCGGCGTGGCGCTTTAACTTCAGCGTTGACATATTTCGATGATTAGCTAATTATTGATTCATGAGCTCAGTCTTCAAAGCCCTCGCAGACCCGACGCGCCGCAAGGTGCTGGAGCTGCTGCGCGTCCACCCCATGACCGCAGGGGAGCTGTGCGAACACTTCCCGGTGTCAAAGCCCACCATGTCGGCCCACTTCAACGTGCTGAAGGAGGCCGACCTGATCGACGCCAGCAAGCAGGGCACGACCATCACCTACCGGATCAAGCTGTCGGTGCTGGAGGACGCCTTGCTGGGCTTCGCCCAGGCGCTGGGCATCGGTCCGGACGCTGATCCCGCCAAGGCGGATCGAACCACGCCTGAACAAGGAACAGGATCATGAAACGCCTTCTTCCCTCCATCTTGCTCGCCGCCGGTTTTCTCATCGCGGCCGCGGGCCTGAAATACGCAGAGAGCGTCGGCCTGGTCGGCGACGACACGGCCCAGCGGACCGTCCAGGTGATGATCGGCCTGATGCTGGCCGGCTTCGCCAATGTCGCGCCCAAGCGGATCGGTCCCCAGCGCATGTCTCGCGAGGCCGAGGCGCGGATGCAGACGGCACGCCGGATCGGCGGCTGGTCCCTGACCCTTGCCGGGCTGGCCCATGCCGGACTCTGGGCCTTCGCCCCTGTCGACTTCGCCGTGACCGCCGCCATGATCCTGGTGGGGTCCAGCCTCGCCATCGCCATCGGCTACGCCATCTGGGCTTGCCGCAAGCTGGGCGCACCGCCGGCGTCCGAAGCGACCAACGGCTCCTGAGCCGCCGCCGTCGCTGACAGACGGCCCTCCCGGCGGCGCCCCGCCGCCTGAACCTCACCCACAGGATCATTTCCATGACGCATCAACATCGCGGCGAAAGCCGTGCGCGCACCCGCATGTCCGCCGCCTGCCGACTGGCGTTGGCCGCGACCCTGACCATCGGCCTGTTTCAATCGCCCGCCGGGACGGTCCTTGCCCAGACGCCCGCGCCCCGGGAAGCCCCATCGCCCATCCAGGCGTCGGCCCCAAACCCCGCCCTCTGGGTCGTGCGCGACGCCGATTCCACCCTCTACCTGTTCGGGACCGTGCATTTCCTGCGCCCGACGACGGCATGGGAATCGTCTCGCGTCACCGAGGCTTTCGACAGCGCCGACCTGCTGGTGCTGGAAGTCGCCGATCCGAACGATCAGGCCGCCCTTCTGCCGCTGATCCAGCGGCACGGCCTGGCGCCGGACACGCCGCTATCCAGCCTGCTGACGGCTGAGGAACTGGCCACCCTGGATGCGGCGGCGCGCACCATCGGCGCCAGCGCCGCAGCCATGGACAGGCTGCGCCCCTGGCTGGCCGGCGTGACCCTGTCGGCCTCGACCGTGGTCCGGGCCGGTTATGATCCCGGATCCGGGGCGGACCTGATCCTGCGCGCCCGCGCCGAAGCCGCGGGCACACCGATCGCGGGCCTCGAGACGCCGGAAGACCAGATCCGGATGCTGGCGGGCTTTCCCGAGGCGGGACAATTGACCTTCCTGCGCCGCACACTGGCCGAGTTCGACAACGCCCTGACGGTTCCGGACCAGCTGGTCGAGGCCTGGGCGACCGGCGACGTGGAAGCGATCCACGCCCTCGCCGTCACGCCCATGCGTCTGGAGAGCGAGCTGATTCACCAGACCGTTCTTGTTGAGCGGAATCTCCGGTGGACGGACCGGATCGAGACCCTGCTGGAGGGATCAGGCACAGCCTTCATCGCGGTCGGGGTGCTGCATCTGGTTGGCGACGACAGCGTGCCGGCCATCCTGCGTTCGCGCGGTGTGGAGGTTGTGGTCGCGCCCTAGGACGCACGCCCTCTTGGAACCCCGGCCCTGATCCCCTATATTGGGGGTGTCCGGGTTCGCCCGGACTATAGCGATAAACGCGCTTGTAATAAGCGGACCGGACCCGGGTGCGATTCCCGGCGGCTCCACCAACTTCTCCCCGCGTTATCGGTGGAGGCAGCATGGGGCCGACTAGCATCGACGGACGTGTAAAGAAGATTGCTTTCGCTCGTCCTGGCCCACCGTATCGGGCCTTTATCTAAATGCGAACGATAACTTCGCTGAGGAATACGCTGTCGCCGCGTAATGCGGTTCCGGCATTTCCGACCTAAGTCCTGAGGGTTCAGATCCTCAGGCGGGGCCCGGGAGGCGCCTGGCAACAGAAGCCTCCCACTTTACCCTGATTTGAACTTTCGCCGCGCCGCCGCCCCCGCTATCACTCCGCCCCAGGGTCACGCTGACCCTTTCGGGCTTGCGGAGACAACATGGCTGAGACGCCGGTGCGCGACGAGATGGGCTATGAGGCCATGGCCCAGAACGCCCTGAGGGGCGTCGTGCGGGCCGCCCTGGAGCGGGCCGCCATGCCTGAAGGCCTGCCCGGCGAGCACCATTTCTACATCACCTTCAAGACCCGGGCGAAGGGCGTCTCCGTCCCGCCTGACGTGTCCGAGAAATACCCGGACGAGATCACCGTGGTGATGCAGCACCAGTACTGGGACCTGACCATCGACGACGAGGGGTTCTCGGTGCTGCTGAAGTTCGGCGGCCAGCCCAAGAAGCTGGTGACGCCCTGGACGGCCGTGGTGCGGTTCTATGACCCCAGCGTGCAGTTCCTGCTGCAGTTCGAGGCGCCCGAACTTCCCACCGAGCCGGAGCCGGAGGATGAGCCGGAGGCGCCTCCCCCGCCCGTCGACGACGGCCCCAAGGTCGTCTCGCTGGACCAGTTCCGCAAGAAATAGGCTGACGTCGCCTGACGCTCCCGCTTCTCTCTCTTTTCATCCGGGCCGCGCTTGCTAGGGTGATGACGCTGGAGGGATGGGAATGCGGGTCTTTCGCTGTCTTTCAATCGCCCTTTGTGTCCTCGCCCTGACCACGCCCAGGGCGGTGGCGCAGTCTGGCGCTTTCGAGGGCTGGTCCGCCGTGGTCATCGCCGGGGACTGGACCGACAGCCGCGGACAGCCGATCCAGGCCTTCGACAACGCCCTGCGCGACCTGACCACCTCCTTTCAGAGAGCCGGTTTCAGTCCAGACCTGACGGCGGCCTACTCCCTGCGCCCCGACGGGGGGGTCAGCGCCCGAACCGCCATCGAGGGCGCGGCGGCGGTTACGCGGCGGGGCGGCGACGGCTGTCTCGTCTATTTCACCTCGCACGGCTCACCCGGCAGGATCGTGTTCGGGCCGGGTGAACGGCTGGAGCCGGGGCGGATGAACGCCCTGATCGGCGACTGGTGCGGACAGCGGCCGACGGTGGTGGTGGTGTCCGCCTGCTACTCCGGCGGCTTCATGGGCGCCCTGTCGCGGCCGAACCGCATGATCGTCACGGCCGCGCGGGCCGACCGCAGTTCGTTCGGATGCAGCGCCGACTCCACCTATCCCTATTTCGACGACTGCGTGATGCAGAGCCTGGAGACGGCGAGCGACTTCATCGCCCTGGCCGGTCAGGCCCGGCGGTGCGTGGCCGCGCGTGAGCAGGCTGAGGGCCTGACGCCGCCATCCGAGCCGCAGGTCTTCATCGGCGGATCCATGCAACTGCTGCTGCCCACCCTGCGGTTCGACCGGCCGTCGAAGTGACCGGTTTTCGCTGGCGTGATCGCGGCGTTCGTGCGAACATAAAGTGAACACTGGTTCTGACGGAGGGATGACCATGCCAGGCGGGGGATGCCATTGCGGTGCGGTGCGATACGAGATGACGACGGAGGTGGCGCACCATGCGCTGTGTCACTGCACCGACTGCCGCAAGGCCAGCGGCGCGCCGGCGACCGCCTGGGCCATGGCGGCGGCGGATCAGGTGACGATCACCGGCGAGCTGGTCACCTACGCCTCGTCGGAGCATGGCCGACGGATGTTCTGCGGCGTCTGCGGGACCAGCCTGTTCTACACCAATGAGGCGATCTTCCCGGGCATGATCGACGTGCAGAGCGCGACCCTGGATGATCCGGATGCGATTCCGCTGGGCGGCCAGATCCAGACGGCCGAGCGGATCGGCTGGATGGGACATCTGGCCGATCTGCCCAGCTTCGAGCGCTATCCGGGCCCGCCGGAGAATTGAGGCCGGTTCAGCGAGGCCGCACGGCGATGGTGATGCGCTCGCGCTCGCCCTCGTGCCGCTCCACCAGCAGGCGCGCCACCTGGGCGTCGTCGTGGAACAGATAGCCCTTGATGGCGTCCAGCAGGGCCTTGGCCAGATTGTCCAGATCGATATGCGGCGGTTCGCCCACATGCTCCATGCGGATGTCCACGGCGAAGTCGCCCCATGACGGGCGCGAGGACCATTCCTTTCGCATGAACTCATAGACCAGCGGCTTGTAGTATTTGGCCTGGGTGGTGAGGCCGTCGATCATGATCTCGACCGCGCCCTCCCGCTCGCGGGCGCGCACCTTGCCGGTTCCGGTCCAGTCCTGATCCATCGCGCCCTCGGCTTGCCCCCTGCGGTCTGCGTGCTACACCGCCGCGCACCTTCCCGCCATGCCTGACGACGAGCGCACCATGACCCAGAACCGCCCAGACACCCGGACAGAATCCGACACCTTCGGCCCCATCGAGGTTCAGGCGGACCGCTACTGGGGCGCCCAGGCGCAACGCAGCCTCGGCAATTTCAAGATCGGCTGGGAGAAGCAGCCCCTGCCGATCGTGCGGGCGCTGGGCATCGTCAAGCGCGGCGCCGCCGAGACCAATATGGCGCTGGGCCGGCTGGACAAGGACCTGGGCAAGGCCATCGTCCAGGCCGCCGACGAGGTGATCGAGGGCAAGCTGAACGACCACTTCCCGCTGGTGGTGTGGCAGACCGGCTCGGGCACCCAGTCCAACATGAACGCCAATGAGGTGATTTCGAACCGCGCCATCGAGATCCTGGGCGGCGAGATGGGCTCGAAAAAGCCGGTCCATCCCAATGACCACGTCAACATGAGCCAGTCGTCCAACGACACCTATCCCACGGCCATGCACGTGGCCTGCGCGGAAGAGGTGGTGCATCGGCTGGTCCCGGCCCTGCAGACCCTGCGCAACGCCCTCAACGACAAGGCCGAGGCGTGGAAGGACATCATCAAGATCGGCCGCACCCACACCCAGGACGCCACGCCTCTGACCCTCGGTCAGGAGTTCAGCGCCTATGTGCAGCAGGTGACCAAGGGCATTGAACGCATTGAACAAACCTTGCCCGACCTGATGCAGCTGGCACAGGGCGGCACCGCCGTCGGCACCGGCCTGAACGCCCCTATCGGCTTCGCGGAAGGCGTGGCGGACAAGATCGCCCAGATCACCGGCCTGCCCTTCACCACCGCCCCCAACAAGTTCGAGGCCCTGGCCGCCCACGACGCCATGGTCATGACCCACGGCGCCATCAACACGGTGGCGGCGTCCCTGTTCAAGATCGCCAACGACATCCGCTTCCTGGGCTCCGGCCCCCGGGCGGGTCTGGGCGAGCTGGCCCTGCCCGAGAACGAGCCTGGCAGCTCCATCATGCCGGGCAAGGTCAATCCGACCCAGTGCGAGGCCCTGACCCAGGTGTGCGTGCAGGTGTTCGGCAACCACGCCGCGATCACCTTCGCCGGGTCGCAGGGGCATTTCGAGCTGAACGTGTTCAACCCGGTGATGGCCTACAATTTCCTGCAGTCGGTGCGGCTGATGGCCGACGCGGCGGTCAGCTTCACCGACAACTGCGTGGTGGGCATCGAGCCGCGCCGGGACAACATCCAGAAGGGCGTGGAGAACAGCCTGATGCTGGTCACCGCCCTGAACGCGAAGCTGGGCTATGACGCCTGCGCCAGGATCGCCAAGACGGCCCACAAGAACGGCACCACCCTGCGCGAGGAGGCCGTCGGCGGCGGCTATCTGACCAATGAAGAGTTCGACGAATGGGTGCGGCCGGAGAAGATGATCGCGCCGGGGTGAGATCGACGCCGGCCTTGAGGATGGACACGGCAAGGCTTGAAGCTTAGCAATAGCCTTGGGGGCGCTTAGGGATCCTTAGTGTCGTGAAAATTCTCAAGATTGCGGCGGGCGTCCTCCTGTTCGCATTGTTTTCTCTCGCCCTGCTGGCCTACGCCTACACCCACTGGCTGCCTCGAGGGCCGCAACTGACCCAGGCCGCGCCGACGCCTGACGGCAAGAGCCAGTTCGTCATGGCGGCCTATGAAAACTCGGAACGGCGGACAATTCGCGTCTGGACGTATCGCCCCGAAACCTGGACCGACGCCGATCCGGTCCTCTTTGTCATGCACGGCATGGGCCGCAATGCGGAAACCTATCTGGATGCGTGGACCGAGATCGCCGAACAGCATGGCTTCCTGCTGGTCGCGCCTGAATTCGAAAGCCGCTTCGCCCAGTATGTCACAAGTGACTATCAGGAAGGCAATGTGCAGACCTTCTATGGGGCGCTGAACCCCGAGGAGGAATGGGCGTTCACGGTCATCGAAAACATCTTTGACCGCCTCAACACGACCAACGGCTGGTCGGCTCTGGCATACGACATGTTCGGACACTCAGCGGGCGGGCAATTCGTGCAGCGGATGGTTATGCTGAAGCCGCACGCCCGCATCCGGCGGGCTGTCGCCGCCAATGCCGGAACCTACACCTTTCCTGACGAGACAATCGGCTATCCGTTCGGGCTGCGATCCGTTCCGCACGACCTGACTCGCTCATACACCACGGACCTCATCATCCTGCTGGGCGAACTGGACAATACGGCCGACCAGGGTCGCCTCGATCAGTCCGGACCTGCCATGGCTCAGGGCGAACATCGTCTCGAGCGCGGGCGGAATTTCTTCTCGGATTCCCAGAAGGACGCGGAAGGTCGGCGTGCCCCGTTCCATTGGCGCCTTCGAACGGTTCCCGACACAGGTCATGATTTCCGAGCTATGTCCGAAGCGGCAGCTGCGCTGTTCTGAAGCGTTCTTGTTTCAGGTAATGCCTTTGCGTCTTCCTGTAGGGATGTTCAGGTGGCGGACGCGGCGTTCGACGCGTGGGTGCGTCCCGAGAAGATGATCGCGCCGGGCTGAGGGCTGTTGTAGCGGGTCGCGCCGTTTCGACGTAGTCTGGGCCCATGGGCAAGGTGGACCTGAACATCGGCATCGACCCCGAACTGCTGGCCCAGGCCGAGCGGCTGGGGATCGACGTTGGCGGCATGGACGAGCGGACGCTGCGGCTGCACCTGCAAAAGGTGGACCCCGCCGGCGCCGAAGAACGCGCCAGACGGTGGGCCGAGGAGAACGCCGAGGCGATCCGGGTGCACAATGAGTTCGTCCGCAAGCATGGGCTGCTGTCGGATCACTTTCGGCCCTGGTGGCTGTGAAACAGTTCGATCTTTATCGGAATCCGTCTGCGGCTCTTCACGAAGTCGCACCCTATCTTGTCATCCTGTCCTCTCATTTGTTTGCGGACCTTTCCGAGGTCGTCGTCGCGCCAGTGGTCCGGCATGGACAGCTGGAAGCCAGCAGTTTCGACGTACCGGTTGAATGGAACTCCGAAGCTTTCAACGTCAGCGTCATCGGCCTGGCCGCCATTCGCAGCATTCATCTCAGGGATCGCATCGGGACATTGCTCGACCATGAGTTCGACATCCGCCGGGCGCTGGACCGGCTGTTCACGGGGTTCTGAGGCGATGACGGGCGAGATCATCAATCTGAACAAGGCGCGCAAGGATCGGGCGCGGGCGGAGGCAAAGGCGACGGCGGCCGCCAACCGGGTCGCGTTCGGCCGCACCAGGGGCCAGAAGGACGCGGCGCGGATCGAGGCCGAGCGGCTGAAGCGCGAACTGGACGGGGCGAAGCGCGACGACGACTAGGCGGCGGATACCCGCGGGGCCTTGATCAGCAGCATCTGACCGGCCAGCACGAGGGCCAGCCCGGCGAAGGCGGCGAGCCCGAAGGTGGCGCCCTCGAACAGCACCGACACCAGCATGGCCACCGGCGGCGTCAGGGCCGAGATGTAGGACGCCAGCGCGTAGCCCCGGGCCCGCGCCAGGGTGAAGTACAGCAGGAACGCCACCACCGAGCCGAGCATCGACAGGTGCAGCAGGGACAGCACGTAGCGGGGGGTGAACTCGAACGTCCACTCCACCCCGATGACCAGGCCGAACAGGGCCAGGAAGGCTGTGCCGTAGGCCATGGCCCAGGCGGTGGCGGGAATGACCGGGGCGGCGGCGGTCTGGGCCTTCCAGGCGAAGACGTTGCCTACTGCGGAGGCGAGGACGGCGATGAGCGCGAAGGTCAGCCCGATCAGGGCGCGCTGGTCCATGCCGGCGCGCAGCAGCTCCGACGCGAACAGCACCCCGACGCCCAGAATGCCCAGCCCGGCGCCGGCCCACGACAGCCGCGCAGCCTTCTGGCGGGCCACGACGCGGAAGATCACCAGATTGAGGAAGGCCAGGGCGGCGAAGATCACCGCCACCACGGCGGAGGCCACCCGCTCCTCGGCCCAGTAGACGAAGGCGTAGCCGATGGTGAAGACGAACAGCCCCTGCCCCATCAGCGCCAGATGCTGGGCGCGGGTCAT
>NZ_PNLV01000061.1 GCF_013823285.1 Brevundimonas sp.
CCCCGGGTGCAATCTGTTCCAGGCGGACTTCAACGGACTGGAGCGGTCCGGTCTGGATTTCAGCCGGGCGCGCCTGCGCCAGGCCGACCTCAGCCTGACCGTTCTGAACCGCGCCCGATTCTCCAATGCGGACCTTCGGGACGTGGAGGCCTATGGCGGGGTGTTTTCCTCGGCCAGCTTCGCGGGCGCTGATCTGACCAACGCCAGCCTTGTGGGGACCTGGCTGCGCGGGGCGAACTTCGCGGGTGCAACCCTGACCGGAGCGAATCTGTCAGGAGCCGACCTGGCCGGCGCCCGCGGTTTGAGCCAGCGGCAGCTGGACCGCGCCTGCGGCGACGCCACCACCATCCTTCCTGCCGGTCTTCACATTCCGCCTTGCTGAAGACGCGCGCCGGGCGCCGAGGTTACCGCGATTTAAGTGGTTCCTCATGCACTTAAGCGGCATGGATTAGGCGTGATGAAACCCGCCGCCCACAGTTTCCGCCGTTTCGCCGCCGCCGTCTCCGGCGCGGTCGTCGGCCTCGCCGCCACCGGCGCGGCCGCCGAGATGAGCTGGCAGGATCGCGACGTGGCCCGCCTGGTCTCGCTGGGCGGGGCCTGCCGGGGCTGCGAGCTGTCCGGCCGCGACCTGGGCGGCGCCAGCTTCACCGGCGCGAATTTCTCCGGTGCGGCCCTGGTGGGCGCCAATCTGCGCGGCGCCCAGCTGGTGGGCTCCAACTTCAGCGGCGCGGACTTCACCCGTGCCGACCTGCGCGGCGTGACCATCGTCGGCGCCAACTTCACCGGGGCGGCCTTCGACAACGCCAATCTGACCGGCGCCACCGCCCAGGGGGCCCTGTTCACCGGCGCCAGCCTGAACAACGCCACCCTGACCGACGGTGAGCTGGTGGGCGTGAACTTCCGGGGTGCTGAGCTGGCGGGGGCGCGACTGCGCGGCAGCGAGCTGTTCGGCGCCGACTTCAGCCATGCCGTCGCCTCCCGCGCCGATTTCAGCAACACCCAGCTGACCGCCGCCAATTTCCGCGGCGGCGATTTCCGCAACGCCAGCTTCCGGGACGCCGACCTCAGCGCCGCCCAACTTGGCGACGGCCGCTTCGCCGGAGCGGACTTTTCCGGCGCCGACCTGTCCCGCGCCGACATTCGCGGCTCGGACCTGTCCGGCGCCCGCAACCTGACCCAGGGTCAGGTGAACGAGGCCTGTGCCGACTCCTCCACCCGGCTGCCCGCCCGATTGAGCAACACTGGCGGCTGCTCGGGCGCCCGGCGTCATGTCCGCGTGCCGGTGCCGCCGCGCCCGCCCGTCGCTCCGGCGCCGCGACAGATCGTGGGCCACTGACGGTCACGCTTGTGTGACGGCGGCGTGACGTTTGTGCCTTGCGCCCCTCATCCGATCATGAAACCGAAGCGCTCTCGGGGGCCATATCTTCTTGAAGCGCATGTTTCTGAAATCATTGAGGCGGTTGTCGCCTGCCGCCCGGAGGTCCATCGACGTTCCGACACCGGCGCTTGTTGAGGCCATCGAACGTCGCATGTCCGAGGTGTGCGGCGCCCCCGTCACGATCTCGTCGATCGAGCGCCGACAGGTTCTATCCGCCTCGCTGGACAGAACCTTCCACCTCATAAGGACGAACGGCGAGGACGCCACGACCCTGCACGTTCGCATCACCCGGCCGACCAAGGGCATGAGGCGTCGCAGCCGTCTCGATCATTATCTGACGGCGCGCGGCTATCCCGTTCCCCGCTACTTCGGTCTCGTCGAGGCCGACGGACAGGCCGCCATTCTGTGGGAGGATTGCCCGGGCGTCTCTCCCCGCACCTTCGGCGAGGCGCCCCACGAGCAGGTGGCGACCGCTGTCCGGGAGATGGCCCGCATTTCAGCCACGGCCCACGACGTGCTTGACCACGCGGATGTGCCGACGGTCACACTCTGGGTTCACCCGATCGCCCATGAGCTGATGGCGATGCAGGCGGACATGGAGGGCCTGGCCGAGCATCACGGCCGGCTGGAAGCCCTTGCCGAGGTCGAACAGACCTTCATTGGCAGCCTGGAAGGTTTTCAGCCCCAGGTGCTGAATCACAATGATTTCGTCGGCAAGAACACCCTCATGCAGGATGACGGCTCGGTGCGGATTCTTGACTGGGACAGCGCGTCCATCGGCCCGGCGGGAGCGAGTCTGCGATGGTTCGCCTTTGCGCGCGATCCGCGAACCGCCACACTGCCTGACGTCTACGCCGACGAGATGTGCGCCAGCGGCGTACCCGTGAAGGCGAGCGATGTGCGCCATGTCATGCAGATTCAGCAGACGTTCTGGCTGCTGTCGTCCGGGGTCGAGAAGCGCGAACTCGCCCGCATCGTCAAGGGCCTCGACTATGTGGACCGACTGCGCCGCGAGTTCGGACTCAAGGAAGCGACGCCGCTTACACCTTGATCGGCGGCGCCAGACGGATGTGCAGCTCCTTGAGCTGACGCTCCTCGACCTTTGACGGCGCATTCATCAGCAGATCCTGTCCCTGCTGGTTCAGCGGGAAGGCGATGACCTCGCGGATGGCCTGCTCGCCGGCCAGCAGCATGACGATGCGGTCGATGCCCGGCGCCAGACCGCCGTGGGGCGGCGCGCCATAGCGGAAGGCGTTCAGCATGCCGCCGAACTCGGCTTCCACCACCTCGGGGCCATAGCCCGCGATCTCGAAGGCCTTCAGCATGATCTCAGGCTTGTGGTTCCGGATGGCGCCCGAGCACAGCTCATAGCCGTTGCAGACGATGTCGTACTGATAGGCCAGGACATCCAGCGGATCCTTGCTCTCCAGCGCCTCCAGCTCGCCCTGCGGCATGGAGAAGGGGTTGTGGCTGAAGTCGACCTTCTTCTCTTCCTCGGACCACTCGAACATGGGGAAGTCCACGATCCAGCAGAAGCGGAAGGCGTCGTCCTTCGCCAGGTTCAGGTCCTGGCCCAGCTTGATCCGGGCGTTGCCCGCGAACTTGTGGAACACGGCCGGGTCGCCGGCGGCGAAGAACACCGCGTCCCCCTGCCCCAGACCCAGCGTCGTCATCAGGGCGTCGGTCGCCTCGGCGCCCAGGTTCTTGGCGATGGGACCGCCCCAGGCGCCCTGGTCCTCGGACCAGAAGATGTAGCCCAGGCCCGGCTGGCCCTCGCCCTGCGCCCACGAGTTCATGCGGTCGCAGAAGGCGCGCGAGCCGCCGCCCGGTGCCGGAATGGCCCAGACCGCGTTCTTCGCGTCCGCCGCCAGGATCTTGTTGAACAGGCCGAAGCCTCCGTCCCGGAAGTGGTCGGACACGTCCTGCATCTCGATGGGATTGCGCAGGTCCGGCTTGTCGGTGCCGTACTTGGCGATGGACTCGCGGTACGGGATGCGCACGAACGGATAGGGGTCGACCGCCTTGCCGTTCGCGAACTCCTCGAACACGCCGTGCATGACGGGCTCGATCGCCGCAAAAACATCCTCTTGCGTGACGAAGCTCATCTCCACGTCGAGCTGGTAGAACTCCAGCGACCGGTCGGCCCGCAGGTCCTCGTCCCGGAAACAGGGCGCGATCTGGAAATAGCGATCGAAGCCCGACACCATCAGCAGCTGCTTGAACTGCTGGGGCGCCTGCGGCAGCGCGTAGAATTTCGACGGATGCAGCCGGCTGGGCACCAGGAAGTCCCGGGCGCCCTCGGGCGACGAGGCCGTCAGGATCGGCGTCTGGAACTCCAGGAAGCCCTGCGCCACCATGCGGTGACGGATCGAGTGGATCACGTTCGAGCGCAGCACGATGTTGCGGTGAAGGGTCTCGCGGCGCAGGTCCAGATAGCGGTGCTTCAGCCGGATTTCCTCGGGATAATCCGGCTCTCCAAACACCGGCAGCGGCAGTTCCGCGGCCTCGGACAGCACCCGCACCGCCTTGACCTGCACCTCGATCTCGCCCGTGGGCAGGTTGGTGTTCACGGTTTCCGGCGTGCGGTTCACAACCTCGCCGTCGACGGAAATCACGCTCTCGGCCCGCAGCCGCTCCACCGCCTCGAAGCCCGGCGTGGCCGGGTGCAGCACCAGCTGCGTCAGGCCGTAGTGGTCGCGCAGATCGATGAACAGCAGACCGCCGTGGTCGCGCTTTCTGTGCACCCAGCCGGACAGGCGGACGGTGGAGCCCGCGTCAGTCGCGCGAAGGGCGCCGCAGGTGTGGGAGCGATAGGCGTGCATGGTGGTGTCCGGGGCCGGAAATCAGCGGAAAAGGAAGGCGCGGAAGGGCGCATCATCGCCCCGGAAAGTCAAGGTTTGGAGGCCGTTCCAGATGCGGCGGCGACGATTTGCACCTATGTCGCCTGGACTCGTCCGGTCTGGCCGGTGAACGACCGGCCGTCGAGCAGACTCGACGTCATTATGGAGCAATCTGTGGCCATTCGCCTGACTGCCCTTGTCGCCGCTCTCGCGCTCATGTCCTGCACCGAATCGACGAGCAGCAGCGCCGAGCCTTCCCCAGAGACGCCCGCCGCCGAGACGGAGTCAGCGGCGGATAACGAAGAACTGGCGGCCATGTTCGCCGCAGATCAGGCCGCCAGAACGGGCGGCATGATTTCAAACGGGGTGCTGGTGACCATGCAGGACGCCGAACGCCGCGTCCGAACCCGCGCGATGCTGGATGCCAGCCAGATCAATACCGCTCAGGACTATTTCCATGCGGCCTTCATCTTCCAACACGGCAACGAGCCCGACGATTTTCTTCTCGCCCACGCGCTGGCGGTCACCGCCGTCAGCAAGGGCCATGCGCGGGCGCCCTGGATCGCGGCGGCGACCCTCGATCGTTATCTGCAGAACATCGGCCGGTCCCAGATCTACGGAACCCAGTACAGATTCCCGAGCGGCGGCGGCGAGGTGACCCAGGGCGAGTATGATCGTGAACTGCTCCCCGACGCCCTCCGCGTTGCGGCCGGCGTACCCACACTGGAGGGTCAGGAGGACCAGCGCCGCCACATGCAGGAGCAGTTTGACCAGTCATCCACAGGGGACTGACGCCGTCCACCACGCCGTCTGGTTGCGTTCTGGCGCGGCAGCGGGGCCGTTCTGATATAGGGCGGGCATGACCGCCGACCGGACCGATCAGCTGAAACTGGAGCTGGAGCGCGAGACGCCGTTCCGGGCCGATGATTTCATCGTGTCCGACTGCAACCGCGCGGCCGCCCTGACCCTGGCCGGATGGCCCGATGCGGCGGCCGGGCTGGGCGGCGGGGTGCTGTCCCTGTGCGGGCCGGCCGGATCGGGCAAGAGCCATCTGGCCGCCATCTGGGCCGAGCGGGTGGGCGCCATGCCCTTGCACGGCGCCGAGGCGGCCCTGGTCGATCCCATGGAGCTGGAGGGGCGGCCGGTGCTGCTGGACCGGGCGCCCGACACGGACGACGAGGCCCTGTTCCACCTGCTGAACCTGGCCCAGACAGGCGGCGGCGCCCTGCTTCTGGTGTCACGCAAGGCGCCGTCCCTGTGGCCGGTGACGCTGCCGGACCTGCACTCCCGCCTCAACGCCATCCGCACCGTGGCGATCGAGGCTCCCGACGAGGCGGTGCTGGCCGCCATCCTTGAGCGGGCCTTCGAGCGGCGCAGCATCCGGCCGCAGCCGGACGTGATCCCCTATCTGGTGCGCCGCATCGAGCGCTCGGCCCAGGCGGCCGAAGCGGCGGTCGCGCGCCTCGACGCCCTGCACCGCCCGGTCACCCGGCGGCTGGCGGCCCGGGTGATGGACGATCTCTCCCCCTAAAGCGGCGTCCACTCCTCATCGGCGGGCAAGGGCGCGAACATGGCGTCCAGCTGGGCGTCGGTGACGCACGCCAGATCGGCCGGCGACCATTTCGGCGCATTGTCCTTGTCCACGATCACCGCCCGCACCCCTTCCTGGAAATCGTGGGTGCGCACGACCCGCCCGCCCAGCCGGTACTCCATGGCCATGTTCTCGGCGAACGAGCCCAGCCCGGCCCCGATGCGGATCTGGCGCAGGCTGACCTTCAGGGACTGGGGCGACTTGGTCTTCAGGACCGAGAGCTGCTTCAGCGCCCAATCCGACCCGTCCGCCTCCAGCGCCGCGAAGATGGCCTCCACCGTGTCGTGACCGAACAGCCGGTCGATGGCCGCGCGATGCTCGCCCAGCGGCGCCGGGCCCGGATCGGCGGCGAAACGCTCCGCGACAGCCTTCGGATCGGTCGGTTCGGCCGTCAGGGCCGCCTTCAGCGCCTCGACCTGGTCCGCCGGCATGAAGTGGGTATGGATCCCCAGCGCCACCGTGTCCGCAGCCTTCAGCCGCGCCCCGGTCAGGGCCAGCCACACGCCGGTCTGGCCCGGCAGGCGCGGCAGGAACCAGCCCCCGCCCACATCGGGGAACAGGCCGATGCCCGTTTCCGGCATGGCGTAGGTGGTGCGCTCGGTGGCGATGCGCACATCCGCCGGCTCGCTGATCCCCACGCCGCCGCCCATGACGATGCCGTCCACCAGCGCCGTCACCGGCTTCGGATAGTCGAACAGCAGATGGTTCAGCCGGTACTCAGCATGGAAGAAGGCCTTCGCCTCCGATGCATCCCCCGCCCCGCTCTCGGCGATCATGCGGATGTCGCCCCCGGCGCAGAAGCCCCGCTCGCCGGCATGGTCGATCAGCACCGACTGCACCGCCGGATCATCCCGCCAGTCCTGCAACGCCGCGATCATGGCGTCGCACATGCCCTTGTTCAGCGCATGGATCGCCTTGGGCCGGTTCAGGGTGATCACCCCGAGGCCGTTGTCGACGCGGGTGAGGATTTCATCGGTCATGTGATAAGCACTCTATTGCTCAGGGATGGCCGGCAACCCCAGACCATGGTCAGCGGACAGCCAGCGGATTTTCGGGGCCTCGTGTTCGACGACGCCTCGCACGGCGCCCATCGCCAGAAGCAGCGCCTGGGCCGAATCCACGCCGAATGCATGGCCCTGCCGGGGATCGTCCCCAAGGCCGTGAATGACCCAGTCACACCGCCAGTCGCCGCGCTCACGGTGCGGCTTCATCCACTCCACGACGATGCGGCGTTCAACGCCGTCGATCTCGCCGGTGAACTCCCGATCACAGACCAGCTCGCTCATTGCCGCAGCATCTCCCGCGCGGTGATCACGCGCATGATCTCGTTGGTGCCTTCCAGGATGCGGTGCACCCGCAGGTCGCGCACGATGCGCTCCAGCGGATAGTCCTTCAGATAGCCGTAGCCGCCGTGGAGTTGGAGCGCCTCGTCGGCGATCTGGAAACAGGCGTCGGTGGCCAGCCGCTTGGCCATGGCGCACCATTTGGTCTTCTCCGCATGGGCCGTGTCGATGGCCCAGGCGCCCCGCAGCACCATCAGCCGGGCGGCGTCCAGCTGGGTCGCCATGTCGGCCAGCTTGAACTGGGTGTTCTGGAACTCGGCCAAAGCCTTGCCGAACTGCTTGCGGCCGGCGACGTACTCTTGCGCCGTCTCCAGCGCCAGCCGCGCCCCGCCCAGCGAACAGGCCGCGATGTTCAGCCGCCCGCCGTCCAGCCCCATCATGGCATAGCGGAACCCGTCGCCCTCCTTGCCCAGCAGGTTCGCCGCCGGCACGCGGCAGTCATCGAATTGCACGATGGCCGTGGGCTGGGCGTTCCAGCCCATCTTGCGCTCCTGCGCGCCGAAGCTCAGGCCCGGCGTGTCCTTGTCCACCACAAAGGCGCTGATACCCTTGGCCCCCTCCCCGCCCGTACGGGCCATCACCACATAGATGTCGCTGGTCCCCGCGCCCGAGATGAAGGCCTTGGAGCCGTTCAGCACGTAGTGATCCCCGTCCTTCACCGCCGTGGTCCGCAGCGCCGCCGCGTCCGATCCCGAGCCGGGCTCGGTCAGGCAGTAGCTGGCGATCCTGTCCATGCTCACCAGCGACGGCACATAGCGCGCCCGCAGGTCGTCCGAGCCGAACCCGTCGATCATCCAGGTGGCCATGTTGTGGATCGAGATGAAGGCCGCCACGGACACATCGCCCCGCGACAGCTCCTCGAAGATCACCGCCGCCTCGACCCGCCCCAGCGCCATGCCGCCGTGCTCCTCGCCCGCATAGATGGCGCAGAAGCCCATCTCGGCCGCCGCCTTCATCACGTCGACGGGAAAGTGCTTCTCCTCGTCCCAGCGGGCGGAATGGGGCGCCAGTTCGGCTTCGGCGAAGGCGCGTGCAGCCTCCTGAATGGCGCGTTGATCCTCGGTGAGGGCGAAGTCCATGAGCATCCCTGAAGTCGTCGCGGCTTTGCGCCGCTGTTGCGATTGGTCTATGCGGCGGCCTGAACGGCGCGTCGTCGGGGGCTGACGGCGGAATCCATGAGGAGACCCGCATGAGCGACACCGCTAATACCGGACAGGGACGCGATCCGTCGAGCGATGATCGCAACTTGGCCATGGTCGGCCACGCCCTGATGTTCGCGGCGCCCTTCGTGTTCGGCCTCACCGCCCTGATGGCCGTGGTCATCGCCTATGTGCGCAAGCCCGAGGCCGAGCCCCTGGCCTGCAGCCACTACCGCTACCAGATCCGCCATTTCTGGATCGGCTTCGCCCTGGCCATGATCGCCTTCATCGCCCTGGCCGTCGGGGTGGTGTTCCTGTTCGTGGACCTGGTCCGGCTGGTGATCGCCAACGCGCCGGGCGACGCCTGGGAGGCGGTGGCCATGCAGGTCAGCCCCGAAATGCCGGTTGTCTTCTTCGTCGGCGTGTTCGTGTTCCTGATCGCCTACGCCCTGGCCAGCCTGTGGGTCATCATCTCCTCGGTCATCGGCATGGTGCGCCTCGGCGCTCGGCAGCCCATGGGCCGCGTTTCGGTGTAGGTTCAGTCTTCATTCTAACGCAGCCCGCTTTTTCTATCCGCTCACCCCAGCGAAGGCTGGGGTCCAGATCATAAAGCCAGGTGGCTGGACAGGGCCCCGCAGTGTCATCATCTCTGTCCACGCTCGCCATCTGGACCCCAGCCTTCGCTGGGGTGAGCGGTGACTGTGAGTACCGCGCCCTCGCCTGAAAGCCTGACACCATGAGCGTCTTCACCCCCGCCCCCTTCCCCGCCGCGCGCCCGCGCCGCCTGCGCCGCACCCCCTGGGTCCGCTCGCTGGTGGCCGAGCATGTGCTGACCCCGTCCGACCTGATCTGGCCGCTGATCGTCCACGACGGGCCCGAGGACCGCGTCCCCGTGCCCTCCATGCCCGGCGTCGAGCGCCTCAGCCCCAGGGCCGCCGCCGAGGCCGCGAAGGAAGCCGCATCGCTGGGCATCCCCGCCGTGGCCCTGTTCCCCAACATCGACCCGTCGAAAAAGGACGCCGAAGCCTCCGGCGCCGTGGATCCGGACGGCCTGATCCCCGACTGCATCAAGGCCATCAAGGACGCCGCCCCGGACATCGGCGTCATGACCGACGTGGCGCTGGACTGCTACGCCGACCACGGCCACGACGGCCTCATCGAGGACGGGGTCATCGTCAATGACGCCACCCTGGACCGCCTGGCCGAGATGGCCTTCATCCACGCCCATGCGGGCGCCGACATGGTGGGGCCGTCCGACATGATGGACGGCCGCGTGGCCGCCATCCGCGACGCGCTGGAGGCCAACGGCTTCCAGGACGTGCTGATCCTGTCCTACGCCGCCAAATACGCCTCGGCCTTCTACGGCCCCTATCGCGACGCCGTCGGCTCGGCCAAGGCCCTGACCGGCGACAAGAAGACCTATCAGATGGACTTCGCCAATTCCGAGGAAGCCCTGCGCGAGGTGGCCGCCGATCTGGCCGAGGGCGCCGACGCGGTGATGGTCAAGCCGGGCCTGCCCTATCTGGACATCGTGCGCCGCATCCACGAGGCGTTCCACGTGCCCACCTTCGCCTATCAGGTGTCCGGCGAGTACGCGATGATGCGCGCCGCCGCCGCCAACGGCTGGCTGGACGAGGACCGCGCCGTCATCGAGACCCTCACCGCCTTCAAGCGCGCCGGCTGCGCGGGCGTCCTGACCTATTTCGCCCCCCGCGCCGCCCGCCTGCTGGGCGCGTGACCGGCCGCTAAAGCGGAAAGGTCACTTCCACCACCAGCCCCGCCGGGTCCCACGTCCGCTTGATCGCCCCCTTGATCTGGCCGACCACCCCGGCCTTCAGCACCGAGCCGAACCCTTCGCGGGTCGGCGGCGCCACCGGCGGCCCCCCCGCCTCGCGCCAGACCAGCGTCACCTGACCGTCCTCCAGCGTCCAGGTCACCGACACCTTGCCGCTCACGCGGCTGCAGGCGCCGTACTTGTTCGCATTGGTGGCCATCTCGTGCATCAGCATGCTGATGGGCTGAACCTGCTCCGGTGACAGTCCAACCTCCGGCCCCTGCACCTCGATGCTGTCCCTGGGGCACAGAGCCTCCAGCTCCTCGCGGACCACATCCTCCAGCCGCCCGCCCTCCCAGCGCCGGCTGGCCAGGGACGTCTGGGCCCGCGCCAGGGCGTTGATCCGGCCGGCCAGGATGGTCTTGTAGCTCTCCAGATCGTCCGCCCGCGTCAGTTGCGCCAGCGAATGCACCACCGCCAGAACATTGCGCGCCCGGTGATCCACCTCCCGCATCAGCAGGTTGCGCGCCGTCTCGTTGCGCTTCTCCTCGCTGATGTCCCGCGCCTCGATGACCGTACCCACCACATTGGCCTCGTTGTCCTGGACCGGACTGGCGGTGAAGGCGACCGGATAGAAGGACCCGTCCTTGTGGACGAAAACCTCCTCCCCCTGCGTCCCCACCTTCTCCGGAAAGCTGCGGTCGATAGGGCAGGTTTCGATCGGGAAAGGCGCGCCGTCCGGATGGGTGTGATGGATCACGTCGTGAAGGGGGCGGCCGGTGACCTCGGCGAACGAGAACCCCGTCAGCGCCTCCGCCGCCTTGTTCATGAACACGCAGTGCTGCTGCTCATCCATCAGGAACACCGACATCGTCGTATTGTCGAGAATGGCGTCAAGTCGGGCGGAGATCTCCCGCAGCTCGGACTCGATCTTCCGGTAGCTCGTGATGTCCTGGATGGCCGCGTAGAAGACCCGGTCGCCGCCCTCATCGAACATCTGCAGCTTGACCGAGACGTTGTAGTCCGTCCCGTCCTTGCGCCGGTGGACCGTTTCAAAGTCCAGCCGCTCAACCGCGCCCGAGAGCAGCGGATGGACCACGGTCAGAAACGCGTCGCGCGATATGTGAGGCTTCAGATCCCATGGCGTGAGCGCCTGAAGCTCATCCATCGTGTAGCCGAGGTTCTCACGCGCGCCCTTGTTGACCAGCCGAAAGCGGAAATCCTCACCGGAGAAGATGTAGACTTCACTGGCCGCTTCCTCGACGATGCGCCCGAGACGCTCGCTGGTCAGACCGATGCCGCTGCCCATGCCCGAAAATTCCGCCTCAAAGGGTTTGACGCCCGACCCTCGTAATAGAGTCGGTGATCACGTGACAGTCACATTGACGCCCGCGCCACGGCAACGAACAGGCGCGCAAACGGTTCGCGCCCTCCGCCGCCACCCGCCTGCCGGTCGCCGGACTCGTCTCGAAATTCTCACAGATCGGCGCCATCCTTCCCCCCGGCGGAGGAGGAGACACAGCCATGAAGATCGTGACCAGCCTGAGTTTCCGCGGGCAGTGCCGCGAGGCCTTTGAATTCTATGCCGATGTTCTGGGCGGCGAGATCGCCTTCGCCATGCCCTACGGCGACGGCCCGCCCGGCATGCCGGTCAAGCCCGAGATGAGGGACTGGCTGATGCACTGCCGGCTTCAGATCGGCGATCAGACCCTGATGGGCGCCGACATGGACATCGAGTGGGCCCCCGACATCGACAAGCCCAAGAATGGCTTCGACGTCTCCCTGCACACCGACGACCTCGATCAGGCCCGCAAATGGTTCGAGGCCCTCTCCGTCGGCGGCAAGGTGGTCATGCCCTTCGAAAAGACCTTCTGGTCCCCCGGCTTCGGCTCCTGCATCGACCGCTTCGGCATCCCGTGGATGGTCAACACCGACGCAGAGCCCGAGGCTGGCTGACCGGCGGCCCTCAGCGCACCAGCCGCACCACCGCGCCCTCGGCCGCATCCGACACGCCGTCGGCCAGGGCCCGCACCACCTTCGCCGCCTCGTCCAGCCCCTGACGCTCGACGATGCGGATCCACGGCGCCGCCGGATCGACCACCCGCTCGAAGAACGCTCGCTGGTCGGCGAAGAAGCGCTCGTAGAAGGCGCGCAGGGTCCCCCGCTCCCGGTGGGCGTCCAGACAGGTGGCGGCGAAGAAGAACACCGGCCTGGGCCCCACCAGTTCTGGATCGTCCGTCGGGAAGGCGTCGCCCTGGGTCGAACCGACCAGACAGTCATAGGTCAGGTCCCCGCCGAACCGGGCGTGGACCCGCCGCCGCAGGTCGGGATCGCCGGCCAAATCCAGATACAGGGTCGGCACGCCGGTGGGCAGGCGCTCGATCTCGTCATAGCCGTACACCGCCTGATAGGCCCCCAGCCCCTCGACGAAGGCCCGGTTGCGCGCGCCCGTCAGGGCGATCAGCCGCACGTCGTCCCCGGCCATGCACCAGGCGGCGCCATAGGCGGTCTTGGACGAGGCGCTGGACACCACCACCTGTTTTGCGCCGAAGAAATCATGCTCGCGCAGGAAATCCACCGCCGTATAGGAGGTGATGAACAGCGGCCGGAACAGGGCCTCCGGGTTCTCCAGCGCCGCGTCATAGTTGGCGTCCGCCGCACACAGCACATAGCGGTTGTAGATGTCGGGCACCGCCTTGCGCCACGGTGCCGCGTCGGCGAACCCGCCCTTGCTGATCTTCTCGGCCTGGACCAGCAGGGTGTCGGCCATGGGGAAGTAACCGAACACCCGCGCCCCCACCGCGATCCCCTCGGCCCGGGACGCCACGACGTCGGCGAAGCCCCAGACCGGCATCAGCCCATAGTCGTCGCGCCCGGTCGGAAACACCCGCCAGTAGCCGATGGCGTCCCCATAGGCCGCGTAGGTGATGTTATTGGTGGTCAGGGAGAACCGGTCCAGCGCCAGCACCACCTCGCCCTCCCCCGGCTCGGGCGCGGCCACGGACTCCAGCAGGGTCTCGCCCGGATCGGTCTTCCGGGTCATCAGTCGGCGGTTCAGATCGGACATGGCGGCCTCCTCAAGCATTTCCGTTGGCCCAGCCTAGCGGACAACGCGGTTGACGCAGGAGAAGGATCGGCCACGCCGCCGGACATTTTCGCCGCTGCGCCGTGAAGCCGCCCCATCGGACCGGGATCAGGGGTGCGCCCCTGCGTCCCGTCACGAAGCCCGCACGCACCCGGAGAACCCGCCCGGACGGCGGTCAGGGGTGGTCAGCGGTCGTTGGATGGACCGCGCGCTGGAAGATTCTCCACCCTTCCGTCCGTTGTCAGCCTGAACCGCCCACCGCCGTATCCGGTCGCTCCCGCTACGGCTGCAACCTCGTAGATGACGCCGGGGGTGAGCGGCTTGGCGCCCACTTCACGCCCGGGCTGCTCCGGTGATTTCGGCGCCCCGGCCAACGGCGCGCCATAGGTGACAGGGAACCTCGTTTCGCAATCGTATCCCACGCTGTTCGACCAGACGACACCGCGGTCGATCAGCTGGACGTCGTCACCCGGTTCGGCTTGCGCCCGTCTCTGGCCATCCTGCGCCATCACGATGATGCTCGTCAGGCAGGCAGACGGTCTGCGCTGATCCGGATCGACGACAAACGTCAACCTGCCGTCGACCATCGTCGCGAGTATCCCGTAAGTGTAGGAGCACCCGCCGAGGAGCAGAACGCCTGCAATGATGAGGGCGCGGGCCAAAATCATTGCACGAGAATGGCCGCGCTGTTCAGCGTTGCCAACCAGTCTTGCCGATGTCCGAAAGGGGTGGTTAGCGGACCTCGGTCGCTTCTACTCGCTCGCAGATTGCGAGCACATCGCAGCCATATGATGGCTCGACAAATAGGAGCGAGAGGCTACCGCTTTTCACCTCCTCGACGATGCCGTCTATGAACAGTCGATACTGGTCATGGTATTCTTGAGCCGCAGAATCATGTGGGCCGCTGGCAACGGCCTCAAGCAATGCCCGCGAGGGTTCGCTGTTAGTCACGACCTCGCAGTAGGAAATTATGTTCCCTTCGCGGAAATCGTCAGCCTTCAGATGTCGAACTCCTGACAGTTCAATCTGCCACCGAGTGCCGTCATAACGCACGATGGAAAGCGTCGCCGTTCGCTCGAACACGGACAGTCCAGTTAGTTTTCCATCATGGAAGTTCGGAAGCATGGCAGGTCATAGATCATGTCTCGCTGACGACCGCTATGGGTCGAAAGCGGACACTCCAGTGCTAGCCTTAACCCCAATGGGACAGCGTGGATGAGAAATCGAAGAGTTCTCAAATGGCTTGCGGTGGCAATTGTCGGCTGCCTCCTGATTGCGGGAGCATGGCTGTTTGTGCACGACCCGACCTACAATCTGGCTCTGATACATCCACTCGTCCTTCTGGCCTACTATCTCGCCTTTTACGGTGGCGGTGTTGCGGTTCTGGTTGGTCTGGCGATGACAGCATGGGCGGTCCTGAAGCGATAGAAGCGTCCGCAACGGGTCGTGAGCCGACATCCGCGTCTTTTCGCCTTCGGGCCTATGTGCTTGCATGCCGGGCATCGCGGAGCGCGAGGGGCCGGGGAGTTGCGGATGAACAATATTGGGCTCCCCGCCTTGATGGCGATCATGCTTGCGTCCGCTTGCTCGGATGTCCCCGCTCCCCATCAACGCCAGGACTCCATCGCTGCTCCGGTCAGTGCGTTTGTTCCGGCCTCGCGAACACGCATGGAGGGGCGACTATTGGAGGTGGGTGCGGGTGGCCGTCTCGGCCTGGTCGACATTCAGCGGCCGACCAACTCGGATCGACTGTTTGCTGAAACCATGTTTTTGCAACGGCCTGTTTCCGGCGGTCCGATAGATGCAATGTCACAGGTTACTGAGGTAGATTGTAGTTCTCATACACACCGTATCGTTGCCAATCTCACATACAAACGAGATGGAGAACTTGTCGATACTATCTGGGTTGAAACCGCCTTTGACGATGAGTCTGTCTTTCAGCAGGTCTATGACAGGATATGTGATGACAGCTACATGACCCTGTCAGTGGCGCAGTTCGATAGTATCGAGGAGTTCCTGGACCTTTTCGATTTGTTTTAAAGCACAGCCACGCTGACGCTCCTTGTGATCAAGCAGCGAGCGGGTTTTTCTGGTCTGGGCCAAGCCAGGGCGGGGTGGTGAGCGGTCGCTGGATTGGCTAGGCTGGCGTCATGGAGTTTTCGCACTACCGCCTCGACTGGCGTCATCCAGCCTCCAACGACCCCGTCATCTTGTATTACGAGGTCAGTGAGACGGGCGATGTGCCGCGAGCCATTGATGTCTATGCGGATGGCCGCACTGAATGTCGTGCAGTGTCGGATTTCGTGGACAAGCCTGACACCTTGCCTGGACGGAACAGCCTGGTCGAAGGCTCCTTTCTTGATGCGCTGGCCCCCCACAAGCCGGGCGAGCCAGACAGGAGTGGGCGCGACACGATCACCATCCGCCAGATCGCCTATGCCGAGTTCAGAAAGATCTGGTGCGATCAACGCGAATACTGATGCAGGATGTAAAACGAGCGAGTTCGCCCCGATCCCGCCCCTTAATCCCCGCATTTTCGTCGGCCAATGCCCCTGCAAACAAGGGGTCGGCGCCGCCGGACCCTGTTTTTGATCCCGCTGCTCCGGGGCGCCGGACAATGGGGGGATGAGCATGGACCCTGCGCCCGTC
>NZ_PNLV01000062.1 GCF_013823285.1 Brevundimonas sp.
GACTTCCTGACTGAGCAGGTAGAAGCCCACATTGTCATAGCTGACCATGGGCTCGGACATGGCGCCGATGGTTCCGGGCAGGGCGTCCAGCAGACGGTCGTGGGGCACAAAGATCTTGTGATGCTTCGTCCCGAAATGCTTCGCGATCAGGTCGGAATAGACGAACTCGTCGCCCTTCTCGCCGTGGGCCTCCTCGAAGCCGACGGAGAAGGTCATCAGGTCCTTCTGGCCCATCTCGGCCAGCAGGCCGACGATGACGCTGGAATCCACGCCGCCGGACAGCAGCACGCCCACCGGCACATCGGCCACCATGCGGCGCTTCACGGCGGTGCGCAGACTGTCCAGCACCAGATCGCGCCACTCCTCGGCGGAGCGTTCGGCGTCGCCCGGGCCGCGCTCCAGCACCGGGGTCCAGTACAGGCGGTCCCTGGACGTGCCGTCGGGCTCGATCACGCGGATGGTGGCGGGCGGGAATTTGGTCACGCCCTTGATGATGGTGTGCGGCGGCGGGACCACCGCGTGGAAGGTCATGTAGTGGTGCAGGCCCACCGGATCGATGGAGGTGTCCACGTCGCCTGCCGCAATGAGGGCCGGCAGGGTCGAGGCGAAGCGCAGGCGCTTGCCCTTTTCCGCCAGATACAGCGGCTTGATGCCGAAGCGGTCGCGGGCGATCACCACCCGGCCGGTGTCGCGCTCGTGGATGACGAAGGCGAACATGCCCTTGAAGCGGTCCACGCATTCGATGCCCCACTGGCGCCAGGCCTTGAGGATCACCTCGGTGTCGCCATGGGAGAAGAACCGGTGGCCGGCGGCCTCGAGCTCGGCCCGCAGTTCCGGGTAGTTGTAGATGCATCCGTTGAAGGCGATGGACAGGCCCAGGTCGGAATCGACCATGGGCTGCTGGGCTTTCTCGGACAGGTCGATGATCTTCAGGCGGCGATGGCCCAGGCCGACGTTGCCGCGCAGCACCACGCCCGAGCCGTCCGGTCCGCGCGGCGCCAGGGCGTCGCACATGCGCTGCAGCGCGCCCGCGTCAGCGGGCTTGCCGTCGAAATTGATCTCGCCATTCAGGCCGCACATGGGCACTCCCCGGAAGTCGTCTTGCAATGTGGAAACAGCGTGCACAAATAGTTCGCACACAAAGGATTTCAACCCGCATGGTCAAGCTGACCGACACGCCGCCGAATTCCCTGAACGCAGACCCCAACGCGGCTGTGCTGAAATCGATGCGGCGCATCGCCCAGGCCATCGAGGTTCGGTCCCGGGAAATCGCCCGCACCAGCGGCCTGACTATCCCCCAGCTGATCGTCATGCAGTCCATTCACGCCCTGGGCCAGGTGACCACCCAGGCGGTGTCGAAGGCCGCCTCCATGTCGCCCGCCACGGTGGTGGCGGTGATGGACAAGCTGGAGGCCAAGGGGCTGATCGAGCGCTATCGCTCCGAGGTGGACCGGCGCGTGGTGCACACCCGCCTGACGGCGGCGGGACAGACCGCTCTGGGCCAGGCCCCGGGCCTGCTGAGCCGCGGGTTCGAGGACGCCTTCGCCGCCCTGTCGCCAGACCGGCGCGACGTGCTGCTGGACGCCATGGCCGACCTGGCGGAGATGATGACCGCCCATATGGCCACACCGAGGGCGGACATGGTCTGAAGCAACAACGCCCGCTCTCCGGCAAGGGAGAGCGGGCGTCGGGGCGACCGGCCTTCGGGGAGGACAAAGGACCGGTTCCGGCGCCGCCCGCGCGTCTGGGAGAGGACATTGCGCGGGCGGGTTTCGGGAAAGAAAATCAGCGGATGACGCGGGCGCCCTTGCCCTTCATCACCGCCTCGACCTCGGCGGCCTTGACCATGGAGGTGTCGCCGGGAGTCGTCATGGCCAGGGCGCCGTGCGCCGCGCCGTAGTCCACCGCCGCCTGGGGGCCCTTGCCCTCCATGAAGCCGTAGGCCAGGCCGGAGGCGAAGCCGTCGCCGCCGCCCACGCGGTCATAGATCTCCAGATCCTCGCGCATCATGGATTCATAGAACTGGCCGCCCGCATAGATGATGGCGGACCAGTCATTGACGCTGGCGGTCTTTGCGTTGCGCAGGGTGGTGGCGGCGACCTTGAAATTGGGGAATTCCTTCACCGCCGTCTGGATCATCTTCTTGAAATTGGCCGGGTCGATGGAGGAGATGTGCTCGTCCAGGCCCTCGACCTCGAAGCCGAGGCAGGCGGTGAAATCCTCTTCGTTGCCGATCATCACATCGACATATTGCGCGATGTTGCGGTTGATCTTCTGCGCCCCTTCCTTGCCGCCCTGCGACTTCCACAGGGAGGGGCGGTAGTTCAGGTCATAGGAGACTATGGTGCCGTGCTTGCGGGCGACCTCGACCGCCTCGATCACCGCCTCGGCGGTGTTGGAACCCAGGGCCGCGAAGATGCCGCCGGTGTGGAACCAGCGCACGCCTTCCTCGCCGAACAGCTTCTCCCAGTTCACCTCGCCGGGACGGATCTGCGAGGCGGCGGAGTGGCCGCGGTCCGAACAGCCCAGGGCCGGACGGACGCCGAAGCCTTTCTCGGTGAAGTTCAGGCCGACGCGGGTGTTGCGGCCCAGACCGTCGAACTCGCGCCAGACCACATGGCTCATGTCCACGCCGCCCTGCATGATGCAGTCCTCGACCAGCCAGCCGAGATCGTTGACGGGCAGGGCGGTGACCACGGTGGAGCGCTTGCCCCAGCATTTGCGCATGGCGCGGGCCACATTGTACTCGCCGCCACCTTCCCACACCTGAAAGGTGCGGGCGTTGCGCACGCGGCCGAAGCCGGGATCGAAGCGCAGCATGACCTCGCCGAACGACGCGCAGTCCCAGCGCGTCTCGCTGGCGGGGCGGATGTTCAGGATGTTGTCGGCCACGGCGTTTTCCCTCGTGTTTCGGGCCCGGCCGTTCGGAAGCGAAAGGCGCGCCGGGCGGCGCCCATCGGGTGCATTCAGCACAGGCCTGGTTCGGAGTCTTCAACCGTCCCTGCGAAGCCGCCGTTCGAGCGGGGCTCTCGTTGACGCCAGACAACTGGAAAATGACACCGGTGTCAACGCAAAAAAGAGGGCGCCGGACCCGAAGGTCCGACGCCCAGGCTGCTCAGGAAGTTACTCGATCAGAACCGGTAGCGGACGCCCGCGTAAAACTGGCGGCCGGTCTGGTGATAGACGTAGGTGCTGTCGCGCCCGCCGCCGACTTCACCGTGCCACTGGCGGTTCGGTTCGTCGGTCAGGTTCAGGCCCTCGAAGGTCAGGACGATGTTGTCCGTCACTTCATAGGACGCCGCGGCGTCGAAGGTCAGGGTCTCGGACTTGCCGATGGCCACGATGCCCAGGCCGCCGGCGTTGGCGGCCGGAACCTGCTGGAAGTAGCCGTCGCGATAGGCGGCGGAGACCCGGGCGTTGAAGCGGCCGTCATCATAATACAGCGTGGCGTTCCAAGCTTCCGGCGACAGATTAACCAGGTCCTCAGTGACGAAAGCATCGCAGGCTGAAGTTTCGCAATAGTCGATCTCGGACGCCACAAATGTGTAATTCAGGATCGCTCCCAAGTTCTCCAGCGGTCCAGGCAGGAAGTAGAACGGCTGCTGATAACTGATTTCGAAGCCCGACAGCGGTCCGCCCGGCGTGTTGGTCGGTGTGGAGAACACATACTCTTCGGTTCGCAATGGGTTAGGCGGGAAGGCTGTGGGATTCAGAGCGGTCAGTTCAGGATAGAATAGTCTCTGCTGGGTCGTCTGCACGAAGGACGATATGTCCTTGTAGAAGAAGGCGAAGGACAGCAGCGATTCCGGGGCGAAATACCATTCCACGCTCAGGTCGAAGGTGTTGGCCCGGTAAGGCTCCAACTCCACGTTCCCCAAGCTGGCGCTGGGGTTCGGCGCTTCCAGGGCGCTGAGGTTGAACACCGGGATCAGGCTGCCGACCGGGGGACGCGACATCACCTGGGCGGCGCCGAAGCGGACAATCACGTCCTGCATCGGCTCGATGGCCAGGTTCAGGGACGGCAGGGTGTCATCGTAGGTGTTCTCGCCCGTGATCGGCGTAGCGCCGGTCGCGTTGGAATAGCCGGTGGCCTCCACGTTCGTGCGCACCTGGCGGACGCCGACGTTGCCGCGGAACGGCATGGAGCCGATCATGCTGTCCCAGTCCAGCTGGACATAGGCGCCGCGAGCTTCTTCGGTGACGTTGCGGAAATTGGCCAGTGCGCGCGAGTTGCTCAGGCCCGTCAGGCGGAAGTCGCCGCCCGGCACGCCAGTGTCGCAGTTGCAGTAGATGTTGAACAACTCGGCGAAGGCCTGCAGGTCCGGCACGATCCAGGACGTGGCGTTGCCTGTGGGCATGTTCAGGTTGCCCCCGAAACCCGTCAGCAACATGGTCAGGTCGGCCATGGACACGCCGGCCGGCAGCGCCGGCATAACGTCATTGGCGGCGGCCCGGCGCAGGCCCCAGCCGTCAGACTCGAAATTCTTGTAGTGAACGCCCGTGCGCAGAGTGAAGGTGGGGTTCATCTCCCAGACGAAATTCATCTGGGCGGTGTCGTAGACGTTGGTCTGCCCGTTCGGGTTCATCCGGATTTCGGATCGCGGGTTCGCGCCCGACGGACCAGTGATGATCCAGGCGTTGGGATCGGTGACATCGAAGCCATAGTTGATCAGCGGCAGATTGCGGTTGCCGCGGAAATCGATCGAATAGCCGTCGGTGTTCTGGCGGTCGATGATGACCGTGGTCTGCTCACTGTTGTCGAAGACCGATTCCGAACGTCCCACCAGCACGTTCATGCGGAAAGTGTCGCTGAAATTGTGGTCGATATTGAAAGTGTGCTGGGTGAACTCGGTGTTCAGACGGTCGAAGCGCTGCTCGGTCCGCATGTCCATGTTGTCGAGCTCGAGATAGACCAGCTCGGCGCCGTCGGCGATCGCATCGACAATGACCACTTCCGGCTTGCCGCCCTGGGCGGCGTTCCGGCTGAGCGACCAGGCTTCAAGGAAGTTCTCCTGACGTGTGGAGTCCAGGTTCGAATAGAGCAGGTCGTAGGTGAAGGTCGTGGGGCCGTGGCCCGGACGCGCCTGCAACGACAGGGTGGCGCCGGTGCGCTCCTGCTCATGGACCAGACGGCCGTAACGCGGGATGCGCGGATGGAACAGGTTCGGCGCATTGTCTCCGCCGCCCGGCAGGGCATCCGGATTGGCGAAGCCGCTGTCGCCGTTGGCAGGACCCCAGCGCACCGAGCTGAAGCCTTCCTCGAACAGGCTGCGCTCGCTGTAGGCCAGCGAGAGCAGGGCGCCGACCTGGCCGTCCATCCAGGTGTTGCTGACCAGGAGCGCGCCGCGCGGAGCCCAGTTCTCGGCCATGTCGTTGTAGCCGTACTGCAGCGACCCGCCGGCGGTGAAGCCGGGATAATCGAACGGACGGCTGGTGCGCAGATCCACCGTGGCCCCCAGAGATCCTTCTTCGGTCTCGGCGGCGGCGGTCTTGCGGACCGTGATGTTGTTGAACAGTTCGGAGGCGAAGACATTGAAGTCGAAGCCGCGGCCGCGGTTGACGCCGCCCGATGAGTCCGTGGCCCCCGTGGTCGCCTGGGCCTCGATGCCGTTGATGCGGGTGCGGGTGAAATCCGAGCTCAGGCCGCGAACCGTCAGCGAGCGACCTTCACCTGCGTCACGGTCGATGGACACACCGGGAATCCGCTGGATCGATTCGGCCAGATTGCTGTCCGGGAAATCAGCGATGTCCTCGGCGCTGATGGCGTCCACGACGCCGGCCTCGTTGCGCTTGATGTTCAGCGCGTTGGCCAGACTGGCGCGGAAGCCGGTGACGACGATTTCTTCGACTTCGGTGACATCAGGCTGTTCCTGGGCCACGGCGGCCCCGGCGGTCATCAGAGCCACGGTCATGGCGCCCAGAGACACCCCGATCTTGTGCGCACGGCGGCGCGGATGGTTATGGGTCATCCTATCCTCCTCCCATGTACGGCCTTTTCGGGCCACCGCCGGAAGGATCATTGCCCCCCGGTCATTTGACTTGATTGTTTGACACCGGTGTCATGAGTGCGCGGAGCATTTCTGACACCGGTATCAATGCACGACACTAACTCCAAAACCGAATGCGGCGCAAGTGCGGCGTTGACGGTCGCCCTCAGCGGGCCAGCCAGCCCCCGTCCACCGGGACGATGGCGCCGTGCATGTAGTCCGACGCCGACGACGCGAGGAACACCGCCGCGCCCGCCATGTCGGACGGATCGCCCCAGCGCCCCGCCGGGATACGGGCGAGGATGTCGCGGTTGCGGGTCTCGTCGTTGCGCAGGGCCTCGGTGTTGTTGGTGGCGATGTAGCCCGGCGCGATGGCGTTGGCGTTGATGCCTTTCGACGCCCACTCGCACGCCATCAGCTTTGTGAGGCCCGCCACGCCCGATTTGGACGCGGTGTAGGACGGCACGCGGATGCCGCCCTGGAAGCTGAGCATGGAGGCGATGTTGATGATCTTGCCCTTGCGGCCGTCGGCCACCCAGCGGCGGGCGACCTGCTGGCTCAGGAAGAACAGGACCTTCAGATTGGTGTCCATCACCGCGTCCCAGTCTTCTTCCGAGAAATCCAGACTGTCCGCGCGGCGGATGATGCCGGCGTTGTTGACCAGGATGTCGACCCCGCCCGCCTTGTCCCAGGCCTCGGCCACGACACCTTCGAGGGGCGCTGTGGAGCCCAGGTCCGCCTTGATGAAGTGAAAGTTGCGGCCCAGGGCCCGCACCCTGTCGCCGGTCTCGTCGGCGTCGGAACGGCCCACGGCGACGATGTCGGCGCCGGCATCGGCCAGGCCCACGGCCATCCCCTGGCCGATGCCGGTGTTGGCGCCGGTGATCAGGGCGCAGCGCCCCGAAAGATCAAAAGAAACGGACATCCCGGCTTTCCCTGCTGCTTGTCGTGGTGCGGATTTGTCTCAGGTGGTAACCGGTGTCATACTATGATGCAACCGATGGAACGGCTCCGGCGCCAGAGCGTACGGCCAGTCGCCGCCATTCTCATTGCCCTGAAGGATCCCCATGAAAATCGCCCTGATCATCGAGAACAGCCAGGCCGCCAAGAGCCAGATCGTCCACGACGCCCTGACCGCCGTCGCAGAACCGCTGGGCCACGACGTGCATCACTACGGCATGTACACGCCCGAGGACAAAGCCTCGCTGACCTATGTGATGAACGGCCTGCTGACCGGCATCCTGCTGAACTCGGGGGCCGCCGACTTCGTGGTCACCGGCTGCGGCACGGGGACCGGCTCCATGCTGGCCGCCAACGCCATGCCTGGCGTCTTCTGCGGCCTGGTGATCGACCCTACCGACGCCTTTCTGTTCGGCCAGATCAATGACGGCAACGCCATCGCCATGCCCTACGCCAAGGGCTTCGGCTGGGCAGCCGAACTGAATCTGCAGGACGTCTACCGCAAGCTGTTCGAGGGCGAGCGCGGCCTGGGCTATCCCAAGGAGCGGGCCGAGATCATGGCCCGGAACCGGGGCATCCTGAAGGACCTGAAAGCCGTGACCTGCAAGGACATGCTGACGGTCCTGAAGTCCGTCGACCAGGACCTGCTCAAGGCCGCCGTCGCCGGCGAGCGTTTCTCTGATTATTTCTTCGCCAACGCGAAGGATCAGGAGATCCGCGACTACATCCAGGGCGTGGTCGGCCGCGGCTGATTCTGCGGGCGCCGCCGCGTCGTCAGCGGCGCGGCGGCGCGCTGGAATCCCGCGCGATCAGGGTGGGAATGACCTCCGGCTGCTCCAGCTTCGCCGGATCCAGACCCCGGCTCCTGGCCAGCAGTTTTTCCGCCGCCATGCGCCCCATGTCGCGGATGGGCAGCTTGACCGTCGTCAGGGTCGGCCAGATGCGCGACGACATGGGCGCATCGTCAAAGCCGACGATGGAGAGGTCGAACGGCACGTCGATTCCCATGTCCCGTGCAGCCTGGTAGACGCCGATGGCCATTTCGTCGTTGCCGGCGAAGATGGCCGTGGGCCGGACCTTTCGCGACAGCAGTTCGCGCGCCGCGGCCACGCCGGAGTCGAAGGTGTAGGCGCCGCGCACCACCATGTCCTCGCCTAGGGTGACGCCGGCTTCCGACAGCGCCCTGCGAAAGCCGTCGCCCCGCTCGTGGGTGGACCGGAACAGGTCCGGGCCGGTGATCATGCCGATGCGCCGATGTCCCAGCTCCACCAAGTGGCGGGCCGCCTCGGCCGCGCCGACGTGGTCATTGGTCACCACCATGTGCTCTGGCGCGTCCAGCGACACGGAGGCGATGCGCACGTAAGGACAGCCCACCTCGTTCAGCATCGACGCGACCCGCTCGTCCTCGGACACTGACGGCGGCAGCACGGCGCCGAAGAGTTTCTGACGAACAGCGAAACCGCGCACATTGGTCATGAAGTCGTCGGTCGTCCGGTCGCAGGGATGGACCACGAGCTCCATGCCCGAGCCGCGCACGGCGTCCAGGATGCCCTGCTGCATGTTCACGACGTAGTTGGGACTGGGGTTGTCGTAGATCATGCCGATCAGGAACGAGCGTCGGAACGCCAGACCCCGGGCCTGCGGATCCGGCGAGAAGCCCAGGTCGGCGATCACCGCCTCGACTTTCTCCCGCGTGTCCGCCTTGACGAAGGGCGACTGGTTGATGACCCGCGACACGGTCTTCTTGGACACGCCGGCGATGCGGGCGATGTCGTTGATGGTCGGCGCCCGGCCCGGCGTCAGGCCGTTGTCGGCGGCGGCGGCCTCTTCGTCTTCGATCCTGCTCAACTGAAGTTCCGTCCCTCTCGCGTCTCCCGCCTCTTGCATAGCCCCGCCTGACGCGCCGCGCCACCTGCGAGGCGTCCAGCAAATGTCCACCGGTGGCGAAATGAAATTGACACCGGTTTCCCACGGGGCAATGTTGGGGCGATGGGGAGTGCAGACACCGGCGCAATGAACGCCCGGGTCGCGGGACGACGATCCCGACAGCGTGAAACAGACGGACAAGAACAGCGTGACCATGGCGACCAAACCCCTGAGCGGGGCCGATACAAGCAGCAGCGATTCCGGATCGGCGATCGCGCGCGCCTTCGTGGAGGCTCGCAGCAAGGCTCGCGCCCTGCCTGACTATCCCGGACAGATTCCGGGCGGCATGGACACAGCCTACGCCATTCAGGACGAAGCCATCGGCCTGTGGGACGACCAGATCGCCGGCTGGAAGATCGGCCGCATCCCGGACGCGTGGCTTGAGCGGCTGGGCGCGCCCCGCCTGGCCGGTCCCATCTTCCGCCGCGCCGTGTGGACGGCGGTCGAGGGCGAGATCATGGATTTCCCCGTGTTTGAAGGCGGATTCGCCGCCGTCGAAGCCGAATTCATCCTGAAGCTGGCCCAGGACGCGCCTGCGGACCGCACCGACTGGACCGCCGGGGAGGCCGCCGACCTGGTCGAGACCCTCATCGTCGGCGTCGAGCCGGCGGGCAGCCCGCTGGCCACCATCAATGTTCTGGGCCCCCCAGTTGTCGCGTCCGACTTCGGCAACAACGCCGGGCTGATCCTGGGCCACGAGGTGCCGGACTGGCGCGAGCGCCTGATGGACCTGACCTGCGAGACCTTCATTGAGGGCGAAAGCGTCGGCAAGGGGGGCGCCGCGACGATTCCGGGCGGACCGCTGGAGGCCCTTGCCTTTCTGCTGAACCTCAACGCCCGACGCGGCCGGCCCCTGAAGGCCGGCGACCTGATCTCCACCGGCGCCGCCACGGGCATCCATGACATCGTCGCGGGCCAATCCTCGCGTGTGGTGTTCAACGGCGTGGGCGAAATCCTGTGCCGCGCGGTCCCGGCGAAAGCCGCCTGATCACCGGGGCCTTCACCCCGGCTTCGTCGCCTGCTAACGACGCCGTTCCCACCCGTACGGAACGCGCATGACCATTCCCCGCATCGCCTGGGCCGCCTACGCCTTCGCCGCCGCCGTGATCATGCTGGACCAGATCACCAAGGCCTGGATCCTGTACGGTCTGCATCTGCGTGAAGTGGGCCAGATTCGCGTTCTGGAACCCATCTTCAACCTCACCTTCGTGCTGAATCGGGGCGTCTCCTTCGGCCTGCTGACGGGCGGAGAGACGGGGCGCTGGCTGCTGACGGTGTTCTCCATCGCCGTGGCCGGTCTGTTGGCCTTCTGGGCCACGCGGGCGGACCGCCGCCTGCTGATCACCGCCATCGGCCTGATCATGGGCGGGGCGCTGGGCAACGCCATCGACCGCATCCGCTTCGGCGGGGTGGTGGATTTCCTGGACTTCTCGGGCCTGTATTTCCCGTGGGTCTTCAATGTGGCGGACAGCGCCATCTCGGTCGGGATTGTGCTGCTGGTCGCCGACAGCTTCATCTCCGAACGGGCCGCCAAGGTTGGCGCGGCCCATGAAAAGTCGTAATCACCCCGGTTAATCGCGATCGCGAACGCACGACCGCCTGAAAGAGCAGCTGACCATGCGACTGAATTCCACCCTGACCCTCGGCGCCATCGCCGCCACGGCCGTCGTCCTGACAGGCTGCAACAGCGTCCGTCAGGGCCTCGGGCTGGAGCGTGTGACCCCCGACGAGTTCCGCGTCATCTCCCAGGCCCCGCTCAGCGTGCCGCCGGAGTACGGCCTGCGCCCGCCGGCGCCCGGTCAGCCGCGCCCGGCCGAACTGGCGCCGGAAAGCTCGGCCCGACAGATCCTGCTGGGCCAGCGTCAGGCCATCACCCGCTCCGCCGGTGAGGAATCCCTGGTCGCCGCCGCCGGCGCCGCCCAGGCTGACCCTCTGGCGCGCTACGTCATCGACGATGAGTTCGGCGACCTGGCCCACAAGGAAGAGGGTTGGGCCAACCGCGTCATGTTCTGGCGCCGGGGGGACGCCGCCTCGCAGGGCGCGACCCAGGTCCGCACGCCGGACGGCGTGACCACCATCGACCCGGCCACCGAGGCGGCGCGCCTGCAGGCTCTCACCGGCGGGCGTGATGTGGTGATCCAGCGCGGCGGCGGCGGCATCAAGCTGCCCGGGCTCTGAACCGGCCACTCTTCCATCCAGACATTTCCGGCCCGGGCGTGATCGCGCCCGGGCCGGTTTCGTTCTAGACTGGCTGTTCGCATGCCGATCCGTCGCCTCCCCCCTGAAACCGTCAACCGCATCGCCGCCGGCGAGGTGGTCGAGCGCCCGGCCAGCGCCGTCAAGGAACTGGTCGAGAACGCGCTGGACGCAGGCGCGCGTCGGGTGGACATCCAGGCCGACGGTGGAGGGCTGTCCCGCATCCTGATCGCCGACGACGGCAAGGGCATCCCGAAGGACGAGCTGCCGCTGGCGGTGGAGCGCCACGCCACCTCCAAGCTGGAGGCGGACGACGCGGGCGACGTGGACCTGTTGCGCATCTTCACCCTCGGCTTTCGCGGCGAGGCCCTGCCGTCCATCGGCTCGGTGGCGCGGCTGACCATCACCAGCCGGGCCATGGGCGCGCCTGAGGCCTGGGGCGTGGCGGTGGAGGGCGGGGACCAGCGGCCCATCGCGCCCGGCGCCTTCCCCGGCGACCACGGGGCGCGGGTGGAGGTGCGCGACCTGTTCTACGCCACCCCCGCGCGGCTGAAATTCATGAAGTCGGCCCGCGCCGAGGCCATGGCCATCTCCGACGAGATCAGACGCCAGGCCATGGCCCATGAAGCCACCGCCTTCACCCTGACGCTGGACGGCAAGACCACCCTGCGCCTGCCCGCCGAACATCCGGGCGACGAGGGGCGGCTGAAGCGGCTGGCCGCCCTGCTTGGCCGGGACTTCGAGGACAACGCCCTGCTGATCGACCAGTCCCGCGACGGCATCCGGCTGTCGGGCTATGCGGGCCTCCCCACCTATTCCCGAGGCAATGCGGCGCACCAGTTCCTGTTCGTCAACGGGCGGCCCGTGAAGGACCGGCTGCTGCAGGGCGCGCTGCGCGGCGCCTACGCCGACTTCCTGGCCCGGGACCGGCATCCGGCGGCCGCCCTGTTCCTGGACATCGACCCGCTGTCCGTCGACGTCAACGTGCACCCGGCCAAGGCGGAGGTGCGCTTCCGCGACCCGGCGCTGGTGCGCGGCCTGATCGTCGGCGCCCTGCGCCACGCCCTGGCGGCGGCGGGACACAGGGCGTCCACCACCGTGGCGGCGGACGCCCTGTCCGGGTTCCAGCCCCATGCGGGGGTGACAGGGGCCTACAGCTCTCCCGGTCCCGCCGCAGAGGGATGGAGCGGCTGGACCGGCTGGAGCCGGCCCGAAGCCGCCGCCCAGATCATTCCCGGCCTGAACGAACGCTCGGCGCGGGTCGAGACGGCTTGGCCCGCTCCGTCGGACGCCCAGCCGTCAGGCGAGGCCGCCGGGTTTATCGACCCACTGGATTATCCGCTCGGCGCGGCGCGGGCGCAGCTGCACGCCAACTACATCGTGGCCCAGACCCGCGACGGTCTGGTCATCGTGGACCAGCACGCCGCCCACGAGCGTCTGGTCTATGAGCGCATGAAGACCCAGATGGCCGAGGGCGCGGTCACGCGACAGGCCTTGCTGACGCCCGAGGTGGTCGAGCTGGACCCGGCCGAGGCCGGGCGGGTGGCGGACCGCGCCGACGAACTGGCCGCGCTGGGCCTCATCGTCGAGGCGTTCGGCGCCGGCGCCGTGCTGGTGCGCGAGACCCCGGCCCTGCTGGGCGACTGCGACGTGCAGGGACTGATCCGCGACATCGCCGACGACCTGAGCGAACACGGCTCGGCCCTGGCCCTGACCGAGCGGCTGGGCGAAGTCTGCGGGACCATGGCCTGCCACGGATCGGTGCGCTCGGGCCGGGTGCTGTCGGCGCCCGAGATGAACGCCCTGCTGCGCCAGATGGAGGCCACCCCCCACTCCGGCCAGTGCAACCATGGCCGCCCCACCTATGTGGAGCTCAAGCTCCACGACCTGGAGAAGCTGTTCGGGCGGCGGTGATCAGGCCTCCTCTCAACCCCTACCGGTGATCTTTCTCCAGATGCGCTTTCTGGCCTCGAAGACGGACAGGCCCAGGGTCGCGGCGATGCTCCAGAACAGGGCCTCGGTGGCGACGGCAGCGACCACGGCCAGGATGATGCGGGTCTGGCGCGAGACATCCATATAGAGGCCGGCGCCAAGGGCGATCCAGGCGGCGACGGCGGCGACACCCACGGCGATGCTGAGGACGATCAGGAAACCCCGACCCTTCTTCAAGACGCTGGTCTTTTCGGGGGCGGAGGCAGGGGCGGGGGCGGCGTTTTCGATGCTCATGGCGGGTCTCCTCATCTCGGCGGGGATTTCCCGCCCTCGGAAATGAAAGTCTCGCCCGCGCCGGGAGTCTTTCAGAGGTGACGGCGGAAATCGTATCGCCGATGGTCGGGGGCATGGGATTGGGAAGAGACCGGGACTTCGAGACGCTGCTGGCCCAGCACGGCCCGATGCTGCGCCGCATCGCCGGCAGCTATGAAGCCGATCCCGAGCGGCGCCGCGAGCTGGAGCAGGACATCCTGCTGGCGGTCTGGCGCGCCCTGCCCCGCTTTCGCGGCGAGGCGCCGGTCAAGGCGTTCCTGGCGCGGGTGGCCCACAACCGGGCCGTGACCCACGTCTCCAGAGAGGCTGTCCAGCCGCGCCGCGCGCCGCTGGACGAGGCCATGCCGTCCGACGACCCGACACCTCACGATCAGGTGGAGGCCGAAGACCTGCGCGCGCGACTGACGGAAGCGGTGCGGGCCTTGCCCTTGTCGCTGCGCCAGCCCGCCGTCCTGACGCTGGAGGGATTCAGCCCCGCCGAGATCGGCCCCATGCTGGGGCTGAACGCCAACGCCGTTTCCATCCGCCTGACCCGGGCGAAGGCGGCCCTGAAAGACCTGATGAACCCGGAGGCCTCGTCATGACGCCGAACGAAGACTGGACCGAGCTGAGCGACGCCTGGACCACGCCCGGCCGCGACGATCAGGGACTGGCCGAGATGGCCCGGCAAGTGCGCCGTCGCAGCCGGTTGGGGCGGCTGAACTTTGTGTTCGAGATGGCCGGGTGCCTGCTCGCCGGCGTCATGGGCGTGTGGGTGCTGGCGGCGAGACCGGAGGATCAGTGGCTGCTTGGCGCGGCGGCCGTGCTCTTCGGCCTGTTCGGCGCCGCCATGACTCTCTGGGCGCGCGGAAGGGCGCCTGATGATCTGGAGACGCCGGAACAGGCCCTGTTCGCCGCCATTCGTCAGGCGGAGGCGGGACGCCGCTGGGCCCAGGCGGGCATCGCGGTCACCCTCGGCGCAGCCGTGTTCCTCGGGATCGCCGTGGCCGCGTACCCCATCGAGGAAGGACTGACCGTCCTGTATGCGGCAGGGGCCTTGTTCCTGCTGGGTTCGCTGGCCTTCTACCTGCGCCACCAGAACCGTTGCACCCGGCGGATCGCGCAACACAGGCGGGCGCTGGAGGACCTGGCGGCGTAGGGCCGGGACCGGAGCAACCGACGCGGTCAGGTTGAACTGCGGGCGCCGCGGGTCTGCTTGCGCCACAGGGAGGCGTATTCGCCGCCCTGACGGGCGACCAGCTCCATATGGGTTCCGCGCTCGACGATGCGGCCGTCCTTCAGCACCAGGATCTGGTCCGCGTCGGCGATGGTGGACAGGCGGTGGGCGACCACCAGCGTTGTCCGCCCGGCGCGGGCCTTCCTCAAGGTCTTCTGGATGGCCTGTTCGGTGCGGCTGTCCAGGGCGCTGGTGGCCTCGTCAAGGATCAGGATGCGCGGGTCGGCCAGCAGGGCGCGGGCGATGCCGACCCGCTGGCGTTCGCCGCCGGACAGCTTCAGGCCCCGCTCGCCAACCTTGGTGTCCATGCCCTCGGGCAGGCCCCGGATGAAATCGCCCAGTTCGGCGGCGTCGGCGGCGGCCCAGACCTCGGCCTCGGACGCGCCCGGGCGAGCGAAGGCGATGTTGACCGCCAGACTGTCGTTGAACAGGGCCACGTCCTGCGGGACCAGCGCCACGGCCCGGCGCAGGGACGCCTGGGTCACCGCGCGAGCGTCCAGCCCGTCGATCAGCACCCGTCCGACCTGTGGGTCCAGCAGGCGCAGGGCCAGCTTGACGATGGTGGACTTGCCCGCCCCCGACGGACCCACCAGCGCCATGGTCGTTCCCGGCGCGGCGATGAAGCTGATGTCGTCCAGACCCGTGGCGCGCGAGGAGTGCTGGAAGCCCACGCCCTCAAAGGCCACGGCCCCGCCCCGATCGTCAGCGGGGGGCGGCAGGTCCAGGGCGTCCGGCGCATCGGCCACCTGGGGCGACTGGCGCGTGACCTTCAGCATCTCCTCCATGTCGATGAAGGACTGGCGGATCTCGCGATAGGCGAAGCCGAGGATGTTCAGGGGGGCATAGAGGGAAATCAGGATCAGCACGGCGGCGGTCACGTCGCCCGGCCCCATGCGCCCGGCCGCCGCCTCGAACCCCGCCATGACCGCCATGACGCCGAGGCCGACGTTCATGATCAGGCCCTGGGTCATGTTCAGGACCGCCAGGGAGTTGTTGGCCTTGACCGCCGCATCGCCATAGACGCCCAGCGCCCGCTCATAGCTGTCGGCGGCGCGGGCCTCGGCCCCGAAGGCCTTGACCGTCTCGTAGTTGAGCAGGGCGTCCACCGCCTGGCCCGCGGCCTCGGAGTCCGCCGCGTTCATGATGCGGCGATGCTCCAGCCGCCAGTTTGAGATGGCGAAGGTGATGACCGCGTAGATCACGACCACCGCCACGGCCACGGCTCCGAAGCGCCA
>NZ_PNLV01000063.1 GCF_013823285.1 Brevundimonas sp.
CGTCCGCCACGGCGGCTTCGGTGGTGATCAGGATGCCGGCCACGGAGGCGGCGTCCTGCAGGGCGGTGCGGACCACCTTGGCGGGGTCGATCACGCCCATCTTCACCAGGTCGCCGTACTCCTCGGTCTGGGCGTTGAAGCCGAACGAGGCGTCCTTGTTCTCCAGCACCTTGCCGACCACGATGGAGCCTTCGACGCCCGCGTTCTCGGCGATCTGCCGGATCGGGGCCTGGATGGCGCGGCGGATGATGGCGATGCCCGCGGTCTGATCGGCGTTGTCGCCCTTCAGGCCTTCAAGCGCCTTGGTGGCTTTCAGCAGAGCGATGCCGCCGCCGGGGACGATGCCTTCCTCGACCGCCGCGCGGGTGGCGTTCAGGGCGTCGTCGACGCGGTCCTTCTTCTCCTTGACCTCGACCTCGGTCGAGCCGCCGACGCGGATCACCGCGACGCCGCCGGCCAGCTTGGCCAGACGCTCCTGCAGCTTCTCCTTGTCGTAGTCCGAGGTGGTGTCCTCGATCTGGCGCTTGATCTGGGCGATGCGGCCCTCGATCGCGTCCTTCTCGCCGACGCCGTCAACGATGGTGGTGTCGTCCTTGGTGATGGTGACCTTCTTGGCCTTGCCCAGCATGTCCAGGGTGACGTTTTCCAGCTTGATGCCCAGATCTTCCGAGATCACCTGGCCGCCGGTCAGGACGGCGATGTCCTCCAGCATGGCCTTGCGGCGATCACCGAAGCCCGGCGCCTTGACGGCCGCGACCCGCAGGCCGCCGCGCAGCTTGTTGACCACCAGGGTGGCCAGGGCCTCGCCTTCGATGTCCTCGGCGATGATCACCAGCGGACGACCCGACTGAACCACGGCTTCCAGGATCGGCAGCATGGCCTGCAGCGAGGACAGCTTCTTCTCGTGGAGCAGGATCAGGGGCTCCTCGAGATCGGCCTCCATCTTGTCGGCGTTGGTGATGAAGTAGGGCGACAGGTAGCCGCGGTCGAACTGCATGCCTTCCACGACGTCCAGCTCGGTCTCGGCGGTCTTGGCTTCTTCAACCGTGATGACGCCTTCGTTGCCGACCTTGTCCATGGCCTTGGCGATCATCTCGCCGACTTCCACGTCGCCGTTGGCCGAGATGGTGCCGACCTGGGCGATTTCCGAGTTGGCCGAAACCTTCTTGGCGTTGGCCTTGATCTCGGCGAGGACGGCGGTGACCGCCTTGTCGATGCCGCGCTTCAGATCCATCGGGTTCATGCCGGCGGCGACCGACTTCAGGCCTTCCTGCACGATGGACTGGGCCAGGACGGTGGCCGTGGTGGTGCCGTCACCCGCCTTGTCGTTCGTCTTCGAAGCGACTTCGCGGATCATCTGGGCGCCCATGTTCTCGAAGGCGTCTTCCAGCTCGATTTCCTTGGCCACCGAAACGCCGTCCTTGGTCGAGCGCGGAGCGCCGAAGGACTTCTGGATGACCACGTTGCGGCCCTTGGGACCCAAGGTCACCTTAACGGCATTGGCGAGGACGTTGACGCCGCGCAGCATCTTGTCGCGCGCGTCGGTGTTGAAATGTACGATCTTGGCGGCCATGGTCGGCAGCTCCTATCTAGATGATTATGTTGGCGAAATCAGACGTCGGGTGCTCAGGAAAGCACGCCCAGGACGTCGGATTCCTTCATGATGATGAGGTCGTCGCCGTCGATCTTCACTTCCGTGCCCGACCACTTGCCGAACAGGATGCGATCGCCGGCCTTCAGCTCCAGGGCGTTGACCTTGCCGCTGTCGTCACGGGCGCCGGGGCCCACGGAGACGACTTCGCCTTCCTGGGGCTTTTCCTTGGCCGTGTCGGGGATGATGATCCCGCCCTTGGTCTTGGATTCTTCTTCCACGCGCTTGACCAGCACGCGGTCGCCGAGAGGACGAAACGCCATCTGTATGATCTCCTTAAAGGATCGAGTTCCTGCCCGGGCCGCGCCTGTTAGCAGCCGCCATGCCCGAGTGCTAATGCAGGCGGGAGATAGGCCCCGGACCCATGCGGGTCAAGGGTTTGGGGGCAGAGAATTTTCTGCGCGCGCCGGGTGGGCCAGGGTCCAGCTGGCCCGGACCTGACGCTCGAACAGGGCTTGGGTCCGGCGCAGGGCGCCTGCCCCCGGGCCTGTGGCGGCGCCGATCCGCTGGAACAGCGCGGCTTCCGCCTCGTCCAGGCGCCGCCGCGCCTCGGCGGCGCGGCCGTCGTCCAGAAGGAAGTCAGCCACCGCCACGGTCTGGCGCATGGCCTCGGGATGCCCCGGCGACAGGCGCGCGCGGGCGATGTCGAGAGTGCGGCCATAGACGGCGTCGGCCTCCGCCTTGCGGTCCAGCTTCGCCAGGGTGTGGGCGTAGCCGTCCAGGGTGGCCAGGATGTCGGGGCTGTCCGTGCCCACGGCGGGCTCCAGCGCCGCCAGGGCCTGCACGAACAGGGGCTCGGCCTCCGCATGCCGGTCCTGATCGCCCAGGATCAGGGCCAGATTGGCGAAGGCGATGCCGGTGAACGGGTGATCCGGCCCGGCCACCTCCACCAGCAGATCGGCCGCACGGCGGAAGACGGGGTCGGCCTCGGGCGAACGGCCGGTCATGCGCAGGTGCCAGCCCAGATTGGTCAGGCACTGGGCCAGAAGCTCATCGTCGCCTGAACTTTCGGCGATGCGCACCGCGCGGCGATAGACCGGTTCGGCCGCATGCTCGCGGCCTCGGCGGCGAAGGATGTTGCCCAGGTTTGACAGGGCGATGGCCACATGGGGATGGTCCGGTCCGTTGGCGGCCTCGTAAACCGTCAGGGCGTCGCGGTAGGCCCGGTCCGCCTCGTCATACCGGCCTTGAGCCTGCAGGCTGACCGCCAGTTGGTTCAGGGCGTCGGCGGTCAGGGAGTCCGCTTCCCCCAGATGCTCGCGGCGCAGGCCCAGGGCTCGGCGCGCATGTCCCTCGGACTCTTCAGCCCGGCCGAGAAAGTCCAGAATGCGGGCCCGGTCGTAGGCCAGAGACGCCTGTCCCGGCCCGTCCAGGCGGTCGCCGCCCAGCGCCCCGGACCGGTCCAGCAGGATCAGGGCCTCGGCGTAGCGTCCCTGATTGGTGCGGATGCGCGCCAGGGACGCGGTGGCCCGGCCCGCCGCCGCATGGGCTTCGGGCCCCGCCGTCTCCAGCTGCGCGGCCGCCTCGGCCAGCACCGCATAGGCGCCGTCCACGTCGCCAAGGGCCAGGTGCGAGCGGGCGGCGTCCGTGAAGGCCTCGGCCGCCCCCGCCGCGTGATTGTTCAGGATCAGGGCCCGGCCCGCCTCGGCGAAAGCGCCGGCCGCCGCCCTGTGATCGCCCGCGTCCCGGCTGTCCCGCGCTGAACGGGCCAGAACCTCCGGGTCCGCCGAGACGGCCACCCGCGACCCCACGCCGGTCTGTGCCCCGGTCTGCGCCAGGATCGGGCGCGCTCCCGCCAACACCAGCAGGCCCGCCGCCAGGACGCACAATGACCGAACGCGAAACCCCATGGGCGCCTCCCGTAACGACGGTATGGCCTGGCCGGACGCGCCGCAAGACTGTCCTCAGCCTGAACGGCGGATGAACGGAGGCCTCCAGGGACGTTCAGGCCGGGTGGGTATGATCAAGCTCACCAGACATGCCGTCCGTTGGCGGACGCGACTGAAAGGAGCCGATCATGCTGAATTTCCGTACTATCGCTGCAGGCGCCGCAGGCGCCTTGGCCCTGACCGCCGCCTCCGCCGCCCCCGTGTCGGCCGATGACCGGGAGCGTCAGGCCCTGATCGGCGCGGGCGTCGGAGCCATAGCGGGCGCCCTGATCGGCAACGGCGACGGCAGCTACATCGCCGGCGGCGCAGTGGCCGGCGCGGTCTTGGGATACGCCACCGCGGACGATGACGACCGCCGCTATTACAGGAACGGGCGCTACTACCGGGATGGCCGCTACTATCGCAACGCCGACGAATGGCGTCGGTACAACCAGCGCTACGACCGTCGCTATGATCGTCGCGCGGACCGTCGGGACTGGCGTCATGATCGCCGCGACGATCGCCGGGACTGGCGACAGGATCGACGCAACGACCGTCGCTGGTAGGCCTACAGGTCGGCGTTAGCTATCTCTCTCCGAGGGGCGGGTCCGAAAGGGTCCGCCCCTTTCGCCTGGCCGTCAGTCGGACAGATGCTCGATCAGGGCTGTGGTCGAGGGATCGTGGGGCCGGGGCTGACCGCTTTCGATCTCGCCCAGGATGGTCCGGGCCATGGCCTTGCCAAGCTCCACGCCCCACTGGTCGAAGCTGTTGATGCGCCAGATGATCCCCTCCACGAACACCTTGTGCTCATACAGGGCGATCAGGGCGCCCAGGGTCTCGGGCGTCAGGCGCTCCATCAGGATGGCGGTGGACGGCCGGTTGCCGGGGAAGGTCTTGTGGGGCGCCAGGCGGTCGGCCTCGGCGGGCGTGTGGCCGGCGGCGATCAACTCGTCCCGCGCCGCTTTCGGCGACTTGCCCATCATCAGCGCCTCGGCCTGGGCCAGGGCGTTGGCCCACAGGGCGGGCTGGGGCCGGTCCTCCTCGTCGCGGGCGATGACTATGAAGTCGGCGGGCACCGTCTCCGGCCCCTGATGCAGCTGCTGGAAGAAGGCGTGTTGGCCGTTGGTTCCGGGCTCTCCGAACACCACCGGGCAGGTCTGGCGCGGGACAGGCGAGCCGTCGTCGCGGATGCGCTTGCCGTTGGACTCCATCTCCAGCTGCTGCAGGAAGGCGGCCAGACGGCGCAGGCGGTGGCCGTAGGGCGCCACCGTTCGCGCCCCGCGTCCCAGTCCGTTGACGTTCCAGATTTCGGCTCCGGCCATCAGCACCGGCGCGTTCCGCTCCAGCGGCGCGTCGCGGAAGTGGGCATCCATGTCCGCCGCCCCGTCCAGCATGCGCTGGAACACCTCCGGCCCGAGGCCGATGGCGCACGACAGGCCCACCGCCGACCACAGGGAGTAGCGTCCCCCAACCCAGTCCCGAAAGGCGAAGGTGCGGCCGCAGCCGAACCGCTCGGCCAGTTGCGGCGCGGCGGTAACGCCGATGAAGTGCCGGTCCAGACCGTCAGCGGGCAGGGCGGCGGCCAGCCACTGGCGGGCCAGCTCGGCGTTGGCCAGGGTCTCCTGGGTGGTGAAGGTCTTGGAGACCACGATGACCAGGGTGGTTTCGGGATCCAGCCCGGTCAGGGTCTGGTCCATTTCGGCCCGGTCGATATTGGCCACGAAGCGGACCTCGACGTCCGGCGCGCGGGGCGACAGGGCGTCCCACACCAGCCGGGGTCCCAGATCGGACCCGCCGATGCCCACATGGACGACGGCCTTGAACGGCTTGCCGGTGGCGCCCGTCTCGTCGCCTGAACGCACGGCGTCGGCATAGTCCGCCATGGCCTTGCGAACCGCCTCCACCTCCCGCGACACCGGTTCGCCCAGGGCGCGATAGTCGCCGCCGGGGCGGGCCCGCAGGGCGGCGTGGAGCACGGCGCGCCCTTCAGTGAAGTTGACCGCCTCGCCCCCGAACAGCCGCGCCCGCGCCGCCTCGATCTCCGCCCCGTGGGCCAGGCCAAGCGCCGCCTCCCACCCCTCTCGGGTCCAGCTCTGCTTGGACAGGTCGATGGTCAGGCCGGCGGCCTCCACCGTCAGGCGCGACAGTCGGTCCGGATCGGCGGCGAACTGATCGACGATGCGCACGCCGCGATCGCGGGCGGCGACGGAGTCAAAGGCGGTCCAAGCGGCGTCGAGATCCATGGCGAGCTCCTTCGCAAGCGGGCGCGATCGAACAGGGTCAACACATCGTTTACGGGCCGCGCGTAAGTCAGGGCAACCGGCATTCCGTCGAATCGCCGCCGAAGGAGCCCGCCATGTCCTGCGGATTGATGATCGCCGCCGCCCTGATGCTGACTGATCCCGCCATGGCGGCCGCATCCGCCTCCACGGCGTCGGTCGAGGCGCCGGTGGCGGGTGAGTCCCTGTTCCAGGACATCGTATCCCGCTCACAAACCCTGAAAGGGGTCGTCGACGGCTGGATCGAGACCGGCTTCGACGCCGCTGCCTTCGCCGGTTTCCGCCAGGACGCCGAGGCCCTGGCCGCGCTGGACATGCAGGGCCATGTCAGCCTGCGCGAACGCAATGTGGACGGCGACCTGAAATGCATCCTGCGCGGCATCGCCGAGGACATGCCGGGCCGCCTTGATGCGGTTCAGAATGCGCCTGACGACCGCGAGCGGGGCGTGGCCCTCAGCGAGCTGTCGCACCTGCTGGACGACAACGCCGCCGTCATCCTCGCTCCGCCGCAGCCGGCCTCCTGAGGGCTCAGGCGGCTTCCGAGCCCTCTTCAAGCTCGTCGGCGTATTTGATCGAACAGCCATAGGGCTGGGCGAACGGAGTCGCCACGGGACGACCGGCTCCGTGGTCCTCCAGCGCTGCGCGTACATAATTGGTCGCGCCGTCCAGCGTCGCAACGTCCGCGCTGGGCCGGTCGTCGATGCCGCCGGTGAAGATGATGCGGCCTTCCTCGTCGATCACGCGCATGTCGGGCGTGGTGACCGCGCCATAGGCCCGACCTGTCTCGCCGGTGGGGTCCGCCAGCAGGTGGGTGAAGCTCGCGTCGTACTCGGCCCGCCAGCCGCGCGCGTCCTCGCCCTCCACATAGCCCTGGGTGCCCGGGGCTGACGAGATGATGGTCAGCCAGACCACGCCGTCCTGGGTCGCCTCCTGCTGAAGCGCCTGCATCGGGCCGGTGTAGTGCTTGCGCACATAGGGGCAGTCCTCGTTGGTCCACTCCAGAACCACCACCCGGCCCCGGAAGTCGGACAGGCTGACCTGTTCGCCCTCGGTGCTGACCAGGGTGAAGTCCGGGGCCATCTGGCCGCCGGCCTCGGCGGTCTCGGTGGTTTCGGCGGCGTCGGCGGGCGCCTCGGCCGGTTGATTGCAGGCCGCCAGAACGAGGGCGGAAGCGGCGGCCATGGCCAGGATGCGGATCTTCATGGGATGGGCTCCTTGGGTGGTCGAAAGGGATCAGGCGGCGTCGTTCAGGGCCTCGGCCACCAGGCCGGGGGTCAGCAACTGGGGCAGGATGCGCGGCGCGTCCGAACCGGGCCTGTAGACCAGGTACAGCGGAACGCCCGAACGCCCGTGCCGCTCCAGCTCCCGGGCGATGGCGTCGTCCCGGAGGGTCCAGTCCGCGATCATGTAGACGGCGCCTGTGGTCTCGACGGCGCTGCGCACGCGGTCGGACGCCAGGGCGGCGCGCTCGTTGATCTTGCAGGTGACACACCAGTCGGCCGTGAAGTTCACGAACACCACCCGCCCTTCGGCCCGCGCGGCCTGAACCGCCTCGGGTGACCACGGCGTCGAGGACAGGGCCGAATCTCCGCCCCCCATCGCCCCGGGAGCGTCCGGCGCGCGGGCCAGGGACGCGCCGGCGCCCGTCAGCCCCACCGCCGCGACCATGGATAGGACGGCGGCCACCGTGCTGGCCGCCCCGCCCCGTCCCTCGGCGCGCGCCGCCTGGCGCCAGCCCCAGAGGAACAGACCCAGCGCCAGCATCAGGGCGCCCGTCATCAGCAGGGCCAGGGACTCCGCCCCGGCCTGGCGGGCGAACACCCACACCAGCCACAGGGCCGCGCCGTACATGGGAAAGGCCAGCACGCCCTTCAGCCGGTCCATCCACGGACCGGGGCGCGGGAACCGCTTCAGAAGGCCCGGCGACAGGCTCACCGCCACATAGGGCAGGGCCAGGCCCAGCCCCAGCATCAGGAAGACCGCCACTGCCATGGGCGCGGGCATGATCAGCGCGGCCCCAAGCGCAAAGGCCATGAAGGGCGCGGTGCAGGGCGCGGCCACCACAACGGCCAGCACGCCGGTGAAGAAAGCCCCGGCTCCGCCCGGCAGGCGCGACAGCCGCCCGCCCGCGCCGCCCTCGGCAAACCCCTGCGCCGCCATGCCCACATTGAACACGCCTGACAGGTTCAGACCGACGGCCAGCATCAGCAAGGCCAGCCCCGCGATCACGCCCGGCGACTGCAGCTGGAAGCCCCAGCCCACCGCCTCCCCCGCGGCGCGCAGTGTGATCAGGGCCACGGCCAGGATCAGGAAGGTGGTCAGAACACCGGCCAGGAACGCCAGTCCGTCACGCCGCGCCTCGCCCGGCTCATGGGCCGAGGCCGACAGGGCGGCCGCCTTCATGGCGAGGATCGGAAACACGCACGGCATCAGGTTCAGGATCACCCCGCCGATCAGGGCGAACAGCGCCGCCTGCAGGAAGACGCCCACGCCGGTGGGCGCCGCGCCCTCGGCCAGGGCGCCCTCGCCGGTGGTTCCCGCCAGCGGCTCGCCCACCTCGGCGATGATCTCCCACGCGCCCCTGGACGTGGACAGCACCCCCGCGATCGGGCTGTTCAGGCCGCCAGTCAGGATCGCCCGCCCGGCCGTCAGGCTCAGGCTCAGGCCGTTTGTCCCGCGCTCGCCGGGCTGGTCGGCCGGATGATCGATGACCCCGCCCTCGAAGGGAAAGAAATAGACGTCGGACAGGCCCTCGTCGGTCAGGGCTTCGCCGGTCACGCTCAGCAGCAGCTCTTCACCCTGCCGCGTCACGCGGGCGGTCAGGTCGCCGGGGCGCGGCGCGGTCTCGAGAATCCGGGCGATGACCGCGCCGTGCGCCCGGTTCAGCGGGGCCTCGCCGTCGTTCACGCGCAGGTCCAGCGTCAGGGTCAGTTGGTCCGGCACGCACATCTGGTCGCTGCACACCATGAACAGGGCGTCCACCGACAGCGACAGGACCGATCCCGGCGCCGCATCGGCCGGAATCTCGATGGGGACCGGCAGGTAGACCTGGTCCGAATAGCCGTAGTTCATCAGGCTCTGCAGCCGCTGCCGCTCGGGCAGGGGCCAGACGATCTCGCCGGCCTCCACCCCGCCCGGCAGGGTCCAGTCCAGCTCGGTGGGGCCGCCGGAATCGCCCGGGTTGCGCCAGTAGGTGTGCCAGCCCGGCTCGATGTCCTGGCGCACGGCCACCACGGCGGTGGAGCCCGGCGCGGCCCACTGGCTCATGGGGACCAGCTCGGCGGCGATGCGCTCGGTGCGCTGCACCTGGGCGTCGGCGGGCAGAGCCGCAAGCCACAGGAACAGACCGATCAGGACAGCCGACAGCGATCGCACGGGCGTTCAGTCTCCACGGGTGTTGCGGTTTCTCTGCGAACCCTAACGATCCCGCCGACAGGCGCAACCGGAACCGGCGCCGCAGGTCCTACTGATCCGCCGGCATGGTCCCGGCGTTGACCGCAATGCGCCCGATCAGCCCCTTGACGATCAGGTCCAGAGGCGAGGCTTCGCGATAGTCGGCGGCGGCCACGAAATTCACCCGGTCCTCGGAGATCAGGGAATAGATCTTGGCCTGATCCCGCTCCGAATTGCGCGGATCATAGACGGCGATGGAGAAGCCGCCCTTGGTGTGCATCATCTTCATGGTGGGCACGTCGGTGTCGCCGTCGCCCAGAAAGATCATCCGGTCGAACGGAATGGGCCGCTCGTCGTCGGGGATGAATTTGTTGATGCGCTCGTGCTCGTAATGGTTCAGCACGCCCTTGTTGATGCGGAACAGGTACTGGGTCTTGGTGGTGTAGTTGACCCCCACCGCCGGCCAGATGGCCACCCCGTGGTCGTCATAGACGAATTTGGACGCGAACACGTGGCGGAAGGCGTCGCGGATCGGGCACCCGTCGATCATCTCCTCCAGGCCGGCCGAGACGATGTAATGCTCGATGTCCAGGCCGTAGCGCGCGCCGAAGGCGTCGATGCGCGCGAACCAGCCGGGGCCCGTCAGGTCGGCCTTCAGCCCGTCGAACAGTTTCACGTCATGGCCGTGCTCCCGCAGCACCTGCCGGGTGATGGGCTGGCCGTTCTCGCGGGCGCGGGCCAACATCAGCTGCATGTACATCAGGATGCCGTCGCCGTCGGCCCGCTCGGTCAGGCTCTGGGCCTCGGCCCAGAAGTCGCCGATATCCATGCCCACCGAGGGGATGAAGCTGACCTCCTGCATGTTGCCGCGCGCCAGGGTGCCGTCGAAATCGTAGATCAGCGCGGTCTTGAGCCGTCTGGTCATGCCCGGCCTTCCTGAAGTTCGAGGCCCAGCTCGGGATGGGCGGCCGCGGGCTGGGCGTCGTGAGGCAGGTGCAGGATGAAGCTGGCGCCCTTGCCCGGCTCGCTCTCCAGCTCGGCCCAGCCCCCGTGCAGTTCGATCAGCGCCTTGACCAGGGCAAGGGCCACGCCGGGCCCGCCCCTCTCGCGCTGGATGTAGCGGTCGAAGACGTGGGCCTGCAGGTGATAGGGGATGCCGTGGCCCGTGTCCGTGACGCGGAACCGCGTCTCCCCGACGCCGCGTGCGGCCTCCAGGGTCACGCGGCCGCCTTCGCCGATGGAGCGGGCGGCGTTGTCCAGTAGATGATCCAGCGCCTGGACCAGCCGCTTCTGATCCGCCCGCACTGCGCCGATCTTCTCCGGGCAGACCACCTCGACCACGCCGCCGCGACCCTCGATCCGCGCCCGCACCCGCTCTGCGCACTGCTCCAGCACGTCGCAGACCTGCACGTCGCCCAGGCTCAGGTCCATCTCGCCCGCGTCGATCTGGGCCATGTCCAGAACGTCGTCGATGGAGCGGGCCAGCTGGTTGGCCGCCACCCGGATGGCCCCGGCGTGCTGGCGCGTCCGATCGTCCAGAAGGCCCTGGGCCTCCAGCAGTTCGGAATAGCCGACGATGGTGGTCAGGGGGGTGCGCAGCTCATAGGAGACGCTGCCGACGAACTGGCGCTTCAGCTCCTGACTCTCGCGCAGGGCCGCCTCGCGTTCGGTCAGGGCCTGCTCCAGCTCCCGCCGGGCGGTCACGTCGGCGAAGGCCACCAGGGTCGCGCCGTCGGGCAAGGGGCGGGTCTGCCAGGCGGCCAGCCTTCCGTCCTCGGTGCGGGTCTCGCCCGACACCGCCACGCGGCTCTCCGGATCGGGATCGGCCACCCGGGCCTTCAGCCCCAGCCACAGGGCCGCATCGGGCGCGGTGCGCTTGCACAGCTCGGCCAGGGAATCGAAATCGCTGGCCTCGCCCAGCTGGTCGGCGGTCACGCCCCAGAAGGTCTCGAAGGCCTCGTTGTGCAGACGCAGACGCCCGTCCGATCCGAACACCGCCACCGCGTCATTCAGCTTGTCGAGGGTGGCGCGCTGCACCTGGATCTGGGCGTTGTAGCGGCTGCGCAGGTCCAGCTCTCCGGTGATGTCGGAGAACAGCAGCAGCACCCCGCCCAGCGGGTGCGGCTGGCGCACCACCCGCAGGGTCCGCCCGTCGGGCAGGGACCAGCTGTCGTCCGGCGCGGCCTCGGTGGCCCCGTAGAACTCCAGCTCGCGGGTCTTCCACGCCGGATAGTCGTCCCGTTCCGGCAACTGGCGGCGCTGGCGCAGGCGGTCCAGCAGCTCGGCGTGGGTCGGCCGGTCGTCGAGCCAGGCCGGATCGATCCCGAACAGCTGCTGGAAGGCGGTGTTGTGATAGGCCAGCCGTTTGGACGGGCCAAAGATGGCGACCGCGTCGGCCAGATGGTTCAGGGTCTCGTCGTGCCCCTCCACATGGCGGCGCAGGGTGTCTCGGGTCTCCTCGGCCTCCGTCACATCCAGGGCGAAGGCCGCCGCGCCAAGGGCTTCCCCGCTCTCAGTCCGGCCCAGCGGCTCGGCGATGATGCGCCAGGCCCGCCGCCGTCCGCCGCCGGAGGTCCAGCGGAACCCTTCCTGTCTCATGCCCAGCCGCGCGGCCTCGGCGATCAGGGCGTCGGCGCCCCGGTCAAAGCCCAGCCCCCGGTCCACGGCGTCGGCCACGCTCTCGGCCTTCACCTCCTCCAGCCAGGCGCGGTTGGCCCACACCAGCCGCCCCGTCCCGTCCACGCGCCACGAGGGAACCGGTGAAAGCTCCGTCAGGGGCTCCGCCTCATCCGCGCCGTCGTGGCTGCGAAGCACCTCGCTGGACAGCTTCAGCCAGGCGGCGCCCGCCGCAGCCCGACCCTGGACCCGGAGAATGCCGCGCGGCGTTCGGGCCAGGAAGTCGCAGGGCGCGCCCTGGGTCCGCAGGCGCTCCAGGCGGTCGGCGTTCTCCGGCGCGCTGGCGGTCAGCGCTGTCAGCAGATCGCCCTCCCGGTCGCCCAGCAGCACGGCCCGCACCCGCTGGATGTCGGCGGGCTCGCCCTGGGGCTCCATGACGCCGCTTTCGCCGTCCGGAGTCAGCGCCAGGTAGATTTCGCCGAAAGCGCCCAGACCCGCGTCGCGGTCAGCCAGGCGCGATTCCAGGGCGGTCTGGCGCGCGTTCGCAGCCGACGCGCGCGTCAGCATGCGGTTTCTCAGCCGCCAGGCCCAGGCGCTGACCGACAGGGCCAGCCCCGCCGCGCCGGCGGCGGCCACAAAAGCGATGTCGGCCTCAGCCATGGTCCTCACCCGCCGATTCGGCGTTCACCATAACCCGTAACGGGCGAAATCCATCACGGTGCGGACCGCTGCATTGCCTCGGCGGCCCGCACGCCCGATATCAGCCCCATGACCGACGCCGAACCCGCCTGGACCGACCAGACCGCCCCCTCCCTGGACGACTTCGCCCGCTTGGCCGAGGCGGCCTTCGCCGGCCTGCCTGAGGGGTTCCGCGCCTTCGCCGGCGATGTGGAGTTCCGTATCCTCGATTTCGCCGATCCCGAGACCCTGTCGGAAATGGGCATGCAGGACCCGTTCGAGCTGACCGGCCTGTATCACGGGGTCGATCTGTCCCAGCGCACCGGCTTCGATCCGTCGCCGACGCCCTCGCGGGTCTATCTGTATCGCCGTCCGATCCTGGACGAATGGTGCGAGCGCGGCGATGTGGGCCTGTCGGAGATCATCGCCCATGTCCTGATCCACGAGATCGGCCACCACTTCGGCCTGTCCGACGACGACATCGACGCTATCGAGGACGGGCTGCGCTGAGGCGCCCGGGCCTCAGGCCGTGCGGATGATCCCGCCCGACGCCTCCACCGGCCAGGGCGTCAGCCGTCCTCCGGCGCAGGGCCCGCCCACGCATTCGCCGGTCAGGGGCTGAAACACAGCCCCGTGCCAGCCGCACAGGATCAGCTCGCCGTCCCGGGTCAGATAGCGGTCCAGTTCGACCGCCAGCGGAAAACCCTGGTGCGGGCAGCGGTCCACCCAGCCGGCCACCTGGTCATCCTTGCGCACCACGAAGCCGTGGAAAAACGCCTCGCCGATCTGCAGCACGAAGGCCCGCGAGCCGGGGTCGGCGATGTCGGTCTCCGCGCACAGGGCCACGCCCGGCGGCGTCTTCCAGACCCGTTTGCGCTCGGGCGGGGTCTCGGGCGGGCGGGTTTCCGCCACTAGTCCGCCTCGACGCGGATCGGCCGGGTCAGAAGATCCTCGATGGCCTGGTCCACGCTCCAGCGTCCGGCCAGCACCTCGGCGGTGGCGGTGCAGATGGGGGCCTCCACCGCCAGCTTCTCGATCAGGTCGCGCACGGCCGGGGCGCTCTCATAACCCTCGGCCACCGACCGCTTGCCGGCCAGCGCCTCTTCCACCGTCCGGCCCCGGCCCAGCGCCAGGCCCAGGCTCATGTTTCGCGACTGGGGGCTGGAGCAGGTCAGCACCAGATCGCCCAGCCCGCACAGGCCGCGCACGGTCTCGGGCCGCCCACCCAGCGCCTCGGCGATGCGGGTGATCTCGGCAAAGCCCCGGGTGATCAGGGCGGCGTGGGCGCTGCGGCCCAGTTCGCGGCCCTCGACGATGCCGCAGGCGATGGCCAGCACGTTCTTGATGGCCCCGCCGATCTCGGCGCCCACCAGATCATCGGCCAGATAGGGGCGGAAGGTGGGAGTGGCGATGGCCGCAGCGATGGCCTTGCCCAGCGCCTCATCCTCGCAGGCCAGGGTCACGGCGGTGGGCAGGCCGCGCGCGACCTCGCCGGCGAAACTGGGGCCGGACAGGACCGCCGACGGCGTGTCGGGCAGGATCTCGGCCAGCACCTCGGTCATCAGCTTCAGCGAGCCGCGCTCGATGCCCTTGGAGCACAGCACCACCGGCGCGCCGCCGCCGGTCTGGTCGCGAAACGCCTCCAGTGTCCCCCGCAGGTGCTGGGCCGGCGGCACGGCCAGGATCAGGTCGCAGCCCTTCAGCTCCGCCATCTCGGTGGTGGCGGCGATGCCGTCCTCCAACGTCACCCCGGGCAGGAACAGGTCGTTGCTGCGCCGCTCACGGATGCTCTCGACCACCTCGGGCTCGCGGGCCTGCAGCGTGGTCTTCAGCCCGGCCCTCGCGCAGACCTGCGCCAGGGCGGTGCCCCAGGCGCCTGCGCCGATCACCCCCGCCGTGCGGAACTCTCCCATGCGTTCTCCCTTACGCCTTCGCGCCTTTGCGGCCTGTCTTGTAGAGCGGGTCGGCCAGGGCCGTCGCCTCGTCCAGCGGCCAGCGCGGGCGCGCCGCCACGTCGATGTCCGAAACCAGACCCAGCGCCAGTCGTTCCGCCCCGGCCAGGGCGATCATGGCGGCGTTGTCGGTGCAATAGGCCAGCGGCGGGGCCAGAAAATCAAAGCCGCGCGCGGTCGACGCGCGCTCCAGCTCGGCCCGTACCGTGCGGTTGGCCGCGACGCCCCCCGCCACCACCAGCAGACGGTGCTCATGCCGTGTCGCATAGTCATCCATGGCCCGCGCCGACCGTTCGGTCAGCTGGCGCGCGATGGCTTTCTGAACCGCGTCGGCCAGATCGGCCCGGTCCTGATCCGTCTCGCAGGTCGCCGCCAGCTTCGCCGCGGCCGTCTTCAGGCCCGAAAACGAGAAATCACAGCCCTTTCGCCCCAGCAGGGCGCGGGGCAGGGCTAATCGGCTCCCGTCTCCGGTCTCCGCCAGCTTTTCCAGCGCCGGGCCGCCCGGATAGCCCAGGCCCAGGGTCTTGGCGATCTTGTCGAAGGCTTCGCCTGCCGCGTCGTCAATGGTGGCGCCCAGCCGGGTCATGTCGCCTATGCCGCGCACCTCCATCAGCTGGCAGTGCCCACCGGACACCAGCAGCAGCAGGAAGGGATAGGGCGCGGGCGCCGCCAGGCGGGCCGACACCGCGTGGCCCTGCAGATGGTTCACGGCGATCAGGGGAATGCCGCGCGCCAGGGCCACCGCCTTGCCGAAACTGAGGCCCACCATGACGCCGCCCACCAGACCCGGCCCGGCGGTCGCCGCCACCGCGTCCAGCCCGTCGAAGCCCACGCCCGACTCCTCCATCGCCCGACGCGCCGTGCCCGCGATGGCCTCCACATGGCTGCGCGCCGCGATCTCCGGCACCACCCCGCCGAAGGGGGCGTGCTCCGCGATCTGGCTGTGCACCACCGAGGACAGCACCTGAACCGTCCCGTCCGGCATCTGGCGCACCACCGAGGCCGCGGTCTCGTCGCAGCTGGTCTCCAGCCCCAGCACGGTCAGGGCGCGCGGCTGAACCGTCTTCGGGGCCGCCGTTGCCGCCGTCGCCTCGCTGCTATAGTCCGCGCCCATGCTCATCGGGTCGAGGTA
>NZ_PNLV01000064.1 GCF_013823285.1 Brevundimonas sp.
AGCGCCGGACGAGGAGGCGCGGCTGGTCAAGGCCCTGTTCGAGGCGCCGCGCCTGATCGCCGAAACCCTGCAGGCCGACGACGACATCAAGGCTGTGGCGCAGGATCTGGCCAAGGCGTCGGATGTGCTGTTCCTGGGCCGGGGCGCCATGTTCCCGCTGGCCATGGAAGGGGCGCTGAAGCTGAAGGAGATCAGCTACATCCACGCCGAGGGATACGCCGCCGGCGAACTGAAGCACGGCCCCATCGCCCTGGTGGACGAAGAGACCCCCATCATCGCCCTGGCCCCCATGGACGAGGTGTTCGAAAAGACCGCCTCCAACCTGCAGGAAGTGGCCGCGCGCGGCGGTCCCGTGGTGATGATCACGGCACGCGGCGCGCCCTCGCCCCACGGCGCGGCGGTGCGTCGGATCGAGATTCCGCCCTGCGACCCCTTCATAGCCCCGCTGATCTATGCGGTGCCGGTGCAACTTCTGGCCTATTACACGGCCGTGCAGAAAGGCACCGACGTGGATCAGCCGCGCAATCTGGCCAAGTCTGTTACTGTCGAATAGGCGCGCCGCCCTCGGCCGGCGGCGGGCTGGCCGCGGGACTTTCTGCAGGACCCTGATCCGGCAGAACCGGGGGCGTGTCCGGGATGGCGTCAGCTTCCTGGCCAACCGCGGGCGGCACCTCGGCCTCTTCCGGCGGCATGATCAGGTCCTCGTGAACCTCGAGGGTTCCGGCCGTGGTCGGCGGCACGGTAGGGGCGTCAGGCTCCTGCTCTCCGCACGCGACGAGGGCCAGGGCGGACAGCGACAGGGTGAGGACGGCCAACGGTCGGATCATGTCAGGGCCTTTCGGATGCGATCGGTCGGACGACCACGACATCACATCGCGGAACCGTCCGCCAGCCCGGCGGTTCCGCCCTGCATCGCGGCGCGGACGTTTGCAGCGCCGCCCGAAGCGCCTATCAACGGCCTCGCCGAACCCTGATCCAGACTGGAGCCCCCATGATCGACGCCAAGTCCCCTCGACGTGTCCGCAAGGCTGTCCTGCCCGTCGCGGGCCTGGGCACCCGGGTCCTGCCGGGGACCAAGACCACGCCCAAGGAACTGCTGAACGTCGTGGACCGGCCGATCCTGAGCTACATCGTGGAGGAGGCGCGCGAGGCGGGCATCGAGCACATCGTGTTCGTAACCGGCCGCGCGAAACAGGCCATCGAGGACTATTTCGACCACCAGATCGAGCTGGAGGCGCAGCTTGAGGCCAAGGGCAAGACCGACATCCTTGAGATGATGAACGGCGAACTGGCGCGGGCCGGGGAGATGAGCTTCACCCGCCAGATGAAGCCGCTGGGCCTGGGTCACGCAGTCTGGTGCGCCCGGGACATCATCGCGGACGAACCGTTCGCCGTGATCCTGCCCGACGTGATCGTGGACGCGGCGCCCGGCGCCCTGAAGCAGCTGGTCCAGGTCTATGAAGAGGTCGGGGGCAATGTCATCGGCGTCGAGGCGGTGCCCGGGGACATGACCCACAAATACGGCATCGTCGATCCGAAGGAGCGCAGCGGCAACCGCATCGGCATGAAAGGCATGGTGGAGAAGCCGCCCAAGGGGACCGCGCCCTCGAACCTGTCCATCTCGGGCCGCTACATCCTGCAGCCGGAGATTTTCCACCTGCTGGAGACCCAGGAGCGGGGCGCGGGCGGGGAGATCCAGCTGACCGACGCCATGGCCCGCCTGATGAGAGATCAGGCCTTCACCGCCGTTGAGTATGAAGGCGTGACCCATGACTGCGGCGACAAGATCGGCCTGCTGCGCGCAAATGTGGCGCTTGCGCTAAAGCGCGAGGATCTGGGCGCGGCCGCGCGCGAAGTGATCTCGGCCCTGCTCTAGTCGCCCGGTTCTAATCGTCGGTGCGGTAGCGGCGGCAGTCCTCGTTGGAGCCGCGACGCACGCGGCGCTCGCAGGCGCGGCGTTCGGCCCGCAGGGTCTCGGCGTCCGAGGTTGTGACCGCGTCGACGCCCGCGCCGATCACCGCGCCGGTGGCCTTCACGCCCGTGCCGACCACGGCGCCGGTGACCCCCACGGCCGTTCCTACAAGGCACCCCTGAAGCATCAGGGCGGCGGCGACCATGGCGGCGGCGGACAGTATGCGCGTCATATTTGAGTCTCGCTGGAGGAGGGGAAGGCCCATCCTGTCTGCCCCCGGTGACGCAGCATGGCGTCGGCCAGAACGCAGGCCGTCATGGCCTCAACCACGGGAACGCCGCGCAAGCCGACGCAGGGATCGTGCCGGCCCCTGGTGCGCAGGTCCGTCTCGGTTCCGTCCCGGGTGATCGTGCGCCTAAGCGTCAGGATCGAGGAGGTGGGCTTGAAAGCGACACGCGCTGTCACCGTCTGGCCGGTGGAGATGCCGCCGAGAACCCCGCCCGCCTTGTTGGACAGGAACACCGGCGCGCCGTCGTCGCCCAGCCGCATCTCGTCGGCGTTTTGTTCGCCGGTCAGGGCGGCGGACTCGAAACCGGCGCCGATCTCCACACCCTTGGCCGCATTGATGGACATCAGCGCACCAGCCAGTTCGCCATCCAGCTTGCCATAGAGCGGTGCGCCCCATCCGGCGGGAACGCCCATCGCCTCCACCGCCACCACCGCGCCGATGGAGGACCCGGCCTTGCGAATGTCGTCGAGATACGCTTCCCACGCCGGAACCACCTCGGCGTTCGCGGCGAACAGGGCGTTGTGCTCCACGGCGGCGAAGTCGACCTGGTGCTCCTCGATCCGGTGCGGCCCGATCTGGATCACGCCCGCGCGGATGCTCACGCCCTCCCCCAGAACCTTGCGCGCCACAGCCCCCGCGGCAACGCGGCAGGCCGTCTCGCGCGCGGATGACCGGCCGCCGCCGCGATGATCCCGTACCCCGTATTTGGCCTGATAGGTGTAGTCGGCATGGCCCGGCCGGAAGGCGCGGGCGATCTCGCCATAGTCCTTCGACCGCTGGTCGGTGTTCTCGATCAGGACCGCGATGGGCGCGCCGGTGGTGACCGGTCCCTCGCCGTCGTCGAAGGTCCCCGAGACGATGCGGCATTGGTCCGCCTCGCGCCGCTGGGTGACGAAGCGCGAGCCGCCGGGCTTGCGCCGATCCAGCCACGGCTGGATGTCCGCCTCGGTCAGGGAGATGCCCGGCGGGCAGCCGTCGATGACGCAGCCGATGGACGGGCCATGGCTTTCACCCCAGGTGGTGACGCGGAACAGATGGCCGAAGGTGTTGTGAGACATGGCCTGAAACGCTTAGGCCGCGAGGCGCTCGGACGTCCACACCGAACTGAAGCGGGCCAGCAGGTGCTCGGCCGCCGAGGGCGCGCCGGCCATGGCCTCCAGGGTCACGAACAGGCGTCCGGCCGGACGGACCCCGCGTGCGGGCAAGCCAAGCCCTTTCAGGCACAGACGCACGGGCCCGGCCATGCCGCCGACCACCCACGCCTGGCGCGGCCCGGCATGGGTGTCGATCTCCAACCGCCCGCCGTCGACCAGCAGGCGCGGGTCCACAGGGCTGGTCATGAACAGATCGTCGCCAAGGACCGTGAGGCCGTCAGCGGCGCGAATGAGCACGGGCAGATAAAGGTCGCTTCCGTCCGCGGCCGCGCGTCTCAGGCGCACATGCTCGCCGGTGCGCAGTCCCGCCGGGACCATGATGCGCAGGGCGCCGCGTCCGGGCAGGGCCACCGTCGCGCAGGCGCCGTGAATGGCTTCCAGTGGACTTAGCACCACGACCGGAAGCGGCATGGGGCGGGCCTGGGGCGCGTCCAGCGCCGGGCCCAGGCCGCCGCGCTTCTGGATCAGCCGATAGGCCTCGATGACGCGGCGAAAGCGGTCGGCGTCGCCGCCGGGCTGGTCCGGGCGGGCGGCCTTCACCGCCGCACGGAACAGCTCCGCCAGGCGACGCGGCTCCACGGGGCCGTGCAAGCCCAGAAGGCCGTAGGCGTCGCGCAGGGTCAGGGTCTGGGCGCTCATGACCCCGATTGGCGGACAATATGGTCAAGGCGAAGTTAACCGTGACGCTCCCCCTCCCCCAAAGGATGTCGAGGGGCTAAGAACAGGCCATGAGCGATCATCCGATTCCGCCGACCCCGACCGCCGAGGACTACGCCGCCCAGCTGGCCGCCAATGCCGATGAGGCCCAGTTCGAGCGGGAGGCGCCGCTGCCGCTGTTCCTGGAATGGATGGCGGACGCCCGGCGCTCCGAGCCCAACGACTCCAACGCCATGGCCCTGGCCACGGTGGACAGCGACGGCCTGCCGGACTGCCGCATGGTCCTGTTGAAGGGCGTGGATGAGCGGGGCTTCGCCTTCTATTCCAACCGCAGCAGCGCCAAGGGCGGCCAGCTGACGGACCAGCCGAAAGCCGCCCTGCTGTTCCACTGGAAATCCCTGCGCCGCCAGGTGCGGGTGCGCGGCGCCATCGAGCCGGTCAGCGAAGCCGAGGCGGACGCCTATTTCGCCAGCCGGGCGCGAGAGAGCCGGATCGGCGCCTGGGCCTCGACCCAGTCCCGTCCGCTGGACAGTCGGGAAACGCTTGAAGCCGCCGTGCGGGCCGCGGAGGCGCGGTTCGAGGGCGCGGAGCCGCCGCGCCCCGAATACTGGACCGGCTGGCGCGTGATCCCCCGGCAGATCGAGTTCTGGCGCGACCGGCCCTTTCGTCTGCATGATCGTCTGCGGTTCGACCGGGAAGGCGAGCATTGGCGCCGGACCCGGCTCTATCCCTGACCGGTCCCGTAGCGGGCCAGGAAGGTGTCCACGGCCTGGCCGACGATGCACCGGACCTCGCGGCGGCTCCGCACCCTCTCGCCCGTCACCATGGGCACGAAGAAGACCGGATGCTCGATCATGCCCATGAGCTGGCCCGCCGCCCATGAGGGGCGCTCGACGTTCAGCGCGCCAGCCGCCACATGCTCGTCGATCACCCGCATAAGGACCCCGCCGATCTCGGCGCGGCCCCGTTCGAAGAAGCGGTCGGCTGTCGGCTCGAACCGCTTGCGTTCGGCCATGACCAGCCGGAACACCGCGCGCACGAAGGGATCGTCCAGGAAGGCGGCGTAGGTTTCCGAGAAAGCGGTCAGTTGCTCGCGCACGGTTCCGCCGCGCACCTGGACCCCCTGGAGCTGGCGGGAGAAATCATCCGAGGCGTCGTCGATGACCCGGGTGAACAGGTCGGTCTTGGACGGGAAGAAGGCGTAGAGGGTGGCCGTGGAGACCGAGGCGTCCCGCGCGATGGCCTCCATGCGGGCGGCCGCGTAGCCCTCGGCCATGAAGTGGCGACGGGCGACGTTCAGCAGATCCTTGCGCTTATGACGGAGGCCTTCGGCGTCATCGCCCCCGTGGGCGTTCCCTGTCATGAAAAGCGGCCGTCTCCTGCTCAGGTGCATCTGCGGATTTAACCATAACAATGGTCCGCGAGGCGGGCTGGCAAGGCAAGACACAGAAACGTCGGTTTCCGTCAGGTGCCGCGGAAGGCCTTCAGGATGGGGTGCGCCAGCACCGGGGCGGCGAGGCGGTCCACCGCCTGGACGTCCTCCAGCACCACAGCCGCGGTCTGGTCCGCCACCACGAAGTCGGCCAGGGCGCGGCCCGGTTCGGTGAAACGTTCGTGGCCCGGGCGGACGGTCTTCAGGTACTGGTCGATCACCGAGCGGGCCGTGCGGCCGCGCTCGGCCTGGTCCCGCAGCAGGCGGCGGATGAAGCGGATGTCGGCCGGGGTGTCGACGAAGACCTTCAGGTCGAACAGATGGGCCAACGCCGAGGTCGCCAGCAGGTGGATGCCCTCCACGATCACCACGGGTACGGCGGGCACAGGGATTCCGCCCGGCTCGCGGCCATGATGGATCATGGAGTAGATGGGCGCCTGCACCGCCCGGCCGGCCTTCAGCTCGGACAGGTGCTCGGCCAATAGATGGTGATCCCGCGCGGCAACATGGTCGAAGTCGAAGGCCGCGGGGTCGAAGTCCGGCAGGGCGGCGGCGTCCACATAGTACCAGTCCTCCAGCACCACGACGGCCTGGTCCGGCCCCAGCGCGTGCGCCAGGGCCTGGGCCAGGGTGCTCTTGCCCGAGCCGGATCCTCCGGTGATGGCGATGAGAAGACTCAAGGGGTGCGCTCCGCGATAGACGAAGGCCGTCCTTTAGGGCTTTCTGGGCGGGGCAGCCAAGGCCAGGCGCCTTGCCTGCCCTAGCGTCACGTTGCTTAACGTCGATCACCAACGTAGCTTCAGATTGAAAAGCGCCGCACTCAACAAGGCGCATATGGAGGGATGCATGCTGGGACGAATGCAGGACTGGCCGCTGACGGTCGACCGGATCATCGATCGCGCCGCCGTCTGGCACGGCCACCGCGAGATCGTCACCCGCACGGTGGAAGGCCCCATCGTCCGCACCACCTATGCGGACGTGCACCGCCGGGCCAAGCGGGTGTCGAACGCCCTGGCCGGATGGGGCGTCAAGGTGGGCGACCGGGTCGCCACCCTGGGTTGGAACACCGCGCGCCACATGGAGGCCTGGTACGGCATCATGGGCATGGGCGCGGTGTGCCACACCCTGAACCCGCGCCTGCACCCCTCGCAGATCGCCTTCATCATCAATCACGCCGAGGACAAGGTCATCTTCGTCGACCTGACCTTCGTGCCGATCCTCGACGCCATCATCGCCCACTGCCCGACGGTGGAGCGGGTGGTCATCATGACCGACGAGGTCTCGATGCCCGAGACCAGGCTGCCCAACGCGGAGTGCTACGAGTACATCATTTCCGAGCAGTCCGAGGACTTCACCTGGGGCGGCTTCGACGAGCTGACCGCCTGCGGGCTCTGCTACACCTCGGGCACCACGGGCGACCCCAAGGGGGTGTTGTACTCGCACCGGTCCAACTTCCTGCACACCCTGATCACCATGAGCTCGGACATCATGGGCGTGACCGGCTCGGACGTGATCCTGCCGGTGGTGCCCATGTTCCACGCCAACGCCTGGGGCGTGGCGTTCTCGGCCCCCGCCGTGGGGGCCAAGCTGGTGATGCCCGGCGCGCGGATGGACGGCGAGGCCATCTATGAGCTGATCGAGGCCGAGGGCGTGACCTTCTCGGCCGCCGTGCCCACCGTGTGGCAGATGCTGCTGCAGCATGTGGCCGCCAACGACCTGAAATTCTCCACCCTCAAGAACGTGCTGATCGGCGGCTCGGCCCTGCCCGAGGCGCTGGTGCGCGGCTTCCACGACCTGGGCGTGGACGTGCGCCAGGGCTGGGGCATGACCGAGACCTCGCCGGTGGGCACCGTCTCGACCCCGACGCCGGAGATCGCGCACCTGTCCTATGACGAGCAGATGCCGTTCCGCCTGAAACAGGGCCGCCCGCCGGTGGGCATCGAACTGAAGCTGGTCAGCGACGAGGGCGAGAAGCTGCCCCACGACGGCGAGGCGGTGGGCCGGCTGATGGTGCGCGGCCCCACCGTGGCGTCCAGCTATTTCAAGGACGTAGGCGGGAACATCCTGGACGACGAGGGCTATTTCGACACCGGCGACGTGGCCAACATCGACCCCAACGGCTTCATGCAGATCACCGACCGGGCCAAGGACGTGATCAAGTCCGGCGGCGAGTGGATCAGCTCCATAGACATCGAGAACGTGGCCGTGGGCCACCCCAAGGCGTCGCTGGCCGCCGTCATCGGCATCGCCCATCCCAAATGGGACGAGCGGCCCCTTCTGCTGGTCAAGCTGAAGGACGGCGAGACCGCCGACAAGCAGGAGTTCCTCGACTTCCTCGAAGGCAAGATCGCCAAATGGTGGATGCCCGACGATGTGGTCTTCGTGGACGACATCCCGCTGGGCGCCACCGGCAAGATCGACAAGAAAATCCTGCGCGAGGAGTTCAAGGACTACACCTTGCCGACGGTGTGATTGGACACACCTCGGCATCCCGTCCCGGATAGCGCCTGCGGCGCTTCCGGGATGACAACGGGGGCGGAGCCGGGCTGGTCTGATTTCAGACTCAGCGGGCCGAAAAAAAGACAGTCCGAATTGTCCGAAATCCCTTGGACGCGATCCGACTGTCATTGTTTTACATAAATATTTTCTCAGCTCCCTGATCCCGCGCGATTTCAGACTGTCCGAAATCCACCTGCACGCCTGGCCGTTCGAGCATGGAGGGCCACTCGCTCCGCCCGGCGATGATAAGGGACCACCGAGGGCGTGGGCGTAAAAAAGCCCTGCCGAGGCTCCGCCCCCTGAAAATACGGGCATTGGACTTTCGGAAAGCGGGATTTGGGGGCAGGGTCTCGGCCACAACGGCGGGAGGTTTCGGCATGGGCGGATCACGACAGGGCGGCGTCTGGCTGACGGCGGCGTTTCTGATCGCCCTGGCGGCGCCGGTGCTGGGGTTCGCGGCGGCCTTCGGCACGCGGGTCGGGCTGATCGACTGGCGTTTGGGCTATGAGCAGCTGACCCTGGTCTGGGGCTGGCGGCTGGCCTGGGTCAGCGCGGGCGCGGCCCTGACCACCGTGCTGCTGGCCATGGGCGATGTGAAGCGGCGCGGGCTGTACGCGCTTGTGGCCGTGCTGGCGGCGGGCGTGACCCTGTATCTGCACATCGCGCACCGCCAGGCCCTGGCCGCCCACCCGCAGGTGCATGAAGCCGCCAGCGACTGGGGCGAGCCCCTGAGCTTTTCCGGGGTGATCGGCGCGCAGCGCGACCGGGCCGGCGCCGCGCCCCTGGCCGTCCGTTTCGCCGCCGACTGCGATCAGGCCGTGTCGGCCCGCACCCAGGTGGCGCCCGAGGTGGGCGAGGCGGCGCTGGAGGCGGCGGGCTTCACCGTGGTGGGCACCTCGCCGTTCCGCATCGAGGGCACGCGCCAAGGCTTCTGGTTCGGATTCAGCCACGACGCGGTGCTGCGCATCCGGCCGGGCCGCACCGATGTGCGGGTGTCCGGCCGCGAAGGCCGTCCCGACGGCGGCGAGGCCTGCCGTCTGGCGGGCCAGATCAGCGAGCGCCTGCGCGCCGCGGAATAGTCACTCGGCTCGGGCGCTCTCCAGCGGTCCCAGATAGCTGTCCGGCGCGCCGTCGCGGACGATCATCACCCGCTGGATGACGACCCCCGGATCAATGCGCCAGACCCTGACCGTGTGCGGACCGGCCGTCTCGATCCGGTGCCGGGTGACGTGGACGGCCACGGCGTTGGCCACATCGCCTTCCCACGCCGCGTCGGTGTCGGTGGGGTTCATGGTCACGATCTGGACCGGTCCATCGCCGATGGAGACGCCGTAGCGCAGGCCCTCGCCGCCGGTGAAGTCCAGCGTCGGCGACAGCACCAGCCGCACCTCGACCTCCCCCGGTGTGAACAGGTGGACGTCGTATTCGAGACGGGCGCCCTCCCCCGGTTCCGACGCCGGGGCCGTGGAGGGCGTGGTGGTCACGCCCGACAGGGTGCGGCCCAGACCCGGGATGACCCGCCACTCCACGCCATGGGCCGCGACGGCGCGCGCGTAGTGTCCGGCCTCCATGGTCACATGGCCGTCGGCCTCGATGAAACGGCCGGGCTCGACCGAGGCGACGGGATTGAGGATGGGCGCAATGACGGTGATGTCGGCGCCATCGGCGCCGCGCACCCGCACCGCGCCTTCGGCCTGCCCCTCGGGCGCCGCCGACCAGTCGATCGAGATGCGCACGCGCGTGTCGCCCCGGCCTTCGGTCGCTGACAGCCGCATCCACGGCTCACTGGCTTCAAGCGTCCAGGCGACGGGCTGGTCGCCCCGGTCGAACAGGTCGATCCAGCGGCTCTCGACCCCATGACGATGCAGGGCAAGCAGGCGCGGGGGCTCCGGGGTGCGGGGCCAGGCCCACACCTGACCCTCGATGGCCAGGCCCAGAGCCGCGCCGGCGACCGGCGCCGCCTCGGCCAGATCGGGCAGGACGTCCTCGTCCGGCTGCTGCCAGTACGTGTAGCTGATGTGGGTCTGGGACATCATGTGGGGCCATTTTCCGTCGGCCACATCCTCATGATAGATGCGGGTCAGCTCCCCATCCCGGGCGAACAGCTCACGCACCCGCCCGGCCGCCGCCTCGGCCGCTCCGGCGCGGCCCTGGGCGGCGTAGAGGCGGTTGCGTCCCGTCTCCACATGCAGGGCCGTCAGATTGCCGCTGGCGTGGATCGGGAACCACACCAGCTGGACGAAGGCGTCGTCGTATTCGGGCGGCAGGACCGCGCGCACGGCGTCGGCGCGGCGGGCCAGATCCGCCCAGTCCGCCGTCACCCGCCCGGCCTCGTCGTGATGGATCAGGCTGAAGGTGTCCGGCCCGATCAGCTCCGGCTTCCGCCGGGAATTGTAGCGGGTGTAGTGCCGCAGCAGGTCGGCGATCTCGTCGGCGTGGCTCTCACCGAACTGCTGCGCGGCCCAGCCGCGGGTGAAGCCGTTCATGGCCTCCAGCGTCATGGCTTCGGGATTCCAGGCCTGGGCCAGGAAGGCGCTGATGGGCAGCTCCATGGGCTTGAGGTCCCCCACATTGACGATCCACAGCCGGTCCGCGCCGTATTCCCAGGCCAGGTTCATCTGCTCCCAGGTGCGCTCGACCTGGGTGGTGTTGAGCCATTTGTAGTTCCGGGGGCCGCCCACATAGTCGAAGTGGAAATAGACGCCGTAGCCGCCGGGCCGCTCGGACCCCGGGGCGGGCAGGCGGCGGATGTTGCCCCAGTTGTCGTCAGCGAACAGCAGGGTGACGTCGTCCGGAACCCGCATGCCGTCGTCGTAATAGTCCTGAACCTCCTTGTAGAGGGCCCAGACCTGGGGCGTTTCGGCGGGGTCGCGGCCGGTGACCTCGGCGATGATGGCCCGCTGGTCCGCCACGATGGTCTCCAGCAGGGCGGTGGCGGTGTCCTCGGTCATGGCCTCATCGCCATCGCCGCGCATGCCGACGGTGACCAGACTCTCGTGCCCGCCCATGCGCGCCACGCCCTCGCGCCAGAACCGGCGCAGGGCGTCGGGGTTGGTGGTGTAGTCCCAGGCGCCCACGCCGTAGCGCTCCCACTCCACATGGGCGCGCATCATGGGTTCGTGATGGGAGGTTCCGATGACCACGCCGTACTCATTCGCCATCACGGCGTTGAGCGGGTCGTCGTCGGAGAACGCCTTGCCCCACATTGCGGGCCACAGATAGTTGCCCTTGAGCCGCAGGGTCAGTTCGAACACGCGGGTGTAGAAATGGTGGTTGAAGCCGCCGAAGGTCTCGTTGACCCAGCCGTACAGGGCCGGATTCTCGTCGTTCAGAAAAATGCCGCGATAACGCACGCGGGGGCGGTCGGCGCGGCGGCCGGGCAGGACGTGCAGGTCGCCCTGACGGGCCACGGGAACGTCGGCCCACCAGACCCAGGGCGAGACGCCCATGCGCTCTGACAGATCATAGACGCCATAGATGGCGCCGCGCATGTCCGACCCGGCGATGATCAGGGCCCGGTCCACGCCCGGAGCCGGGTTGTCGATCACCTGCTGGACAAAGGCCTCCCACTGGCCGGCCACGTCCGAGACGTCCAGACGGCCTTCGGCGACCAGGGCGTCGATGACGGCGCTGCGGCCCAGGGTTCCGACGATGACCGCCAGCCCTTCGCCGGCGTCATGACCCAGCGGCGAGGGCGAACCGGACACCCGCTCCAGGTCGCCGCGCAGGTCGGCGACGGCGCGCAGCAGGCCCGCCTGATCACCGGGATCGGTGCGCACCACGGCGGGACGGCCCGAGGCGATCAGGGCGAAGGCCTCGCCGGACGCGGCGCCGGGGCAGACCGCGCCCGGACCCTCGCAGGCCGCCGCCGGCAGGGCCGCGCCGAGCCACAGAAGACAAAGGGCCAGAAGGCCCGTCACGAAACGCGGCATGCACGCCTCCTGTCGCGAAAAGGCGCCGCCCGCCGCTCCCGAAGGAACGACGGGCGGTCGGGGAGGATCAGCGTACGGTCAGGGTGGTGGACTGCAGATCGACCGAGTTGGGTCCGGCGTGGATGGTGAAGGTTCCCGGCTCCACCACCCGCTGCATGTTCAGATCCCACAGGGACAGGGCGTCGGGCGACAGGTCCAGGGTCACCGTGCGGGTCTCGCCCGGCTGCAGGGTGACCCGCTCGAAAGCCTTGAGCTCCAGCACGGGGCGGGTGATCGAGGCGTGGTCGTCGCGGACATAGATCTGCACCACCTCGTCGCCGGCCACACGGCCGGTGTTGGTGACGTCCACCTGCACCTGGGCCGCCTCGCCGACGCGGATGGTCGGGTTGGTCAGGCGCGGCGCCGACATCTGGAAGCTGGTGTAGCTGAGGCCGTAGCCGAACGGGAACAGCGGGCTGGTCTCATCGAACAGATAGCCCCGGCGCGCGGTCGGTTTGTGGTTGTAGAACACCGGCAACTGGCCCACCGAGCGTGGGATGGTGACCGGCAGCCGGCCGGCGGGATTGACCCGGCCGAACAGGACGTCGGCGACGGCGTTGCCCGTCTCCTGCCCCAGGTACCAGCCCTGGATGAGGGCGTCGGCCCGCTCCACCAGTTCGCCGACGGCCAGCGGGCGGCCGTTGAGCAGCAGCACGATGGTGGGCTTGTTCAGGGCGAAGATGGCGCGGGCCAGATCCATCTGCTGGCCCACCAGCTGAAGGTCGGCGCGGTCGCCCAGATGGTTCTCGGCCCAGGCCTCGCGGCTGAGCTGTTCGTTCTCGCCCAGCACCATGACGATGACGTCGGACTGGCGGGCAACCGCGACGGCCTCCTCGATCAGGCGGGCGTTGACGGCCGGATCGACCAGATTGACCTCGTCGGCGGCCCACTCACGGCTCTCGGTCAGGCGCACGCCCTCGGAATAAACCACCTCGAAGCCGCCGCTTTCGGCCTCGGCCTCGAGCCCTTCCAGCACGCTGACCACATGGCGCGGGATGTCGCTGTATCCGCCGATGGGGGTGTCCACCGCATGGGTCCCCAGCACCGCCAGACGGCCCAGGCCCTGGGCGCGCAGGGGCAGGGTCTGGTTGTCGTTCTTCAGCAGGGTGATGGCGCGGCCGGCCACCTGACGGGCCAGGGCGATGGCGTCCGGCGTGGCGGTCAGGGCGTCGGCGGTTTCGGGGTCCGCATAGGGGTTCTCGAACAGGCCCGCCTCGAACTTCATGGTCAGGATGCGGCGCACGGCGGCGTCGATCTGGGCCTCGGACACGCGGCCTTGGGCGACCAGTTCGGGCAGATGCACGAAGCCCTCGCCGTCGGGCAGCTCGATGTCGATCCCGGCGTCCATGGCCCGCACGGTGGCGTCCTGGATGTCCGCGAACATCTGGTGGCGGGTGACCATCTCGCGGATGGCGAAATAGTCCGAGACGATCAGGCCGTCATAGCCCCACTCCTCGCGCAGCACGTCGTGCAGCAGCCAGCGGTTGGCGTGGGACGGCAAGCCGTCGATCTCGTTGTAGGAGGCCATGATCGAGCGCACCGGCAGCTCGCGCACCGCCCGCTCGAACGGCGGGAAGAACACCTCGCGCAGCACCCGCTCGGAGATCTGGGCGGGGCCGACGTTGATTCCGTTCTCGGGCTCCCCGTGGCCGGTCATGTGCTTGAGGGTGACGAAGACCCGGTCCTCGGCCAGCGGCAGGGTGTCGCCCTGATAGCCGCGGATGACCGCCAGACCCATTTCGGACACCAAGTGGGGATCCTCGCCATAGGTCTCCTCTATGCGTCCCCAGCGGGGGTCGCGGGCCACATCCACCACGGGCGCCAGGGTCAGGTGCACGCCGCGGGCGCGCATCTCGCGGGAGGCCACATTGAACACCCGGGTGAGCAGTTCGGGGTCCCAGGTGCTGGCCAGGGCGATGGACTGGGGAAAGCTGGTGGCGCCGCGGGCGGTGTAGCCGTGCAGCGACTCCTCGTGGAAGATCAGCGGGATGCCCAGACGGGTCTGTTCGGTGGCCCAGCGCTGGGCGGCGTTGATGTACTCCACCGTCTGGCGGCCGTCGCGGTTGACGGCGCCCTCGGTGACGCCCGCCGCGCCGTTGGTGGTGGGATCGACGCCGCGCATGTCGGACGGCCGGGAGATCTGGCCCAGACCATGGGGGAAGGCGGCCGACGCGCGCTCGGGCGAGAAATCGCCCTCCGGCGTCTGCACGTCGCCCTTGTTCTCCCACAGGCCCTGCATCTGGCCGACCTTCTCCTCCAGCGTCATCCGCGAGAGCAGGTCCTCGACCCGGTCGGCCACCGGACGCGCGGCGTCGCGATAGACGGGCGTCTGTTCCTGCTGAAAAGCGAAGGCCGGCTGCATCGGCGCCAGCGTGATGGCCAGGGCGGCCCCGAAGGCGGTGATCGCCCGTCCTCGCCGGAATCGCTCCGGCCGGTCCCATTTGGTCATGTGCGTCCTCCCTCGCTCCCGCCAGTTCGTCAGCGACCGGCTTGGTAGCGCTATCATCATTTAGACGGCATCCGGCCGCGCCGGTCAACCAATGGTCTGACGATTGCATGGCGCTTCAGAACGTCGCATAGCCATTTCTCGCACAACACGCGGGCCTGCGACCACGCCCGCCCTGAATGCCGCACGGAGCAGAATCCTCGCCCATGGCGCCCGAAAAGAAACCCAGAACCGGAGGGGACCGGCGCATCGGCAAGCCCGTACGCAGCCCGGCCCGCATCCATGGCGTCATCGCCCATGACCTGGGCGTGGCCATCGTCTCCGGGCAGTACAAGCCCGGTGAGATTCTCCAGAACGAGATCGATTTCTCCGAGCGTCTGGAGGTGTCCCGCAGCGCCTATCGCGAGGCTATCCGCATCCTGGCGGCCAAGGGGCTGGTGGAGAGCCGGCCCAAGACCGGCACCCGGGTGAACCCCGAGGCGCGCTGGAACCTGCTGGATCCCGACGTGCTGGCCTGGTCGTTCGAGACAGAGCCCAGCCCCGCCCTGGTCAAGGGTCTGTTCGAATTGCGCCTGATCATCGAGCCCGCCGCCGCCGCCCTGGCCGCCCAGCGCCGCAGCCCCGAACAGGTGACCCGCATGCGCGAGGCCCTGATGGCCATGGAGCGCCACGGCCTGAACACCGAGGAGGGCAAGGGCGCGGACCGGGAGTTCCACGCCACCATCCTGGAGGCCACGGACAATCCGCCCCTGCTCAGCCTGGCCAGCACCATCGGCGCGGGCGTCCGCTGGACCACAGTCTACAAGGAGCGGAAGAAGGAGCTGCCGCGCGATCCCATGCCCGACCACTGGAAGGTGTTCGACGCCATCGCCTCGGGCGGGCCGGAGGCGGCGCGCGCGGCCATGACCGAACTGGTGGAGATGGCCCTGCACGACACGGCCCGCGCCCTGCAGCAACGCCCCCGCGCCTGATCGGCGTTCTTTTTTGGCTCTTGTCCGACTTTTGAGACACGTCTATTTGTCCGACTAATACGGGCGCTGTTCGGAGACCACGGGTCGCCATCTGCCCGGCGTGTTTCCTTCGCCCCCGGCTCGCCGGCGGCCCTGACCGACAGGCCCGAATGACCAAGCCTCTCCGCTCCCGTCTGTGGTTCGACAACCCTGCGAACCCGGACATGACGGCGCTGTATCTGGAGCGTTATCTC
>NZ_PNLV01000065.1 GCF_013823285.1 Brevundimonas sp.
GCTGACGTTCTACCTCTGAACTACGCCCGCCCGGGGCTCGTCCGCCTTATCCGACGAATGACCGGACAAGAAAAGGCCCGACGCGCGGAGCGCCGGGCCTTTCCCTGGGTGCATGGCGTCAGCGACGGGTGACGGTCACGCCGCGATCCTCAAGCATCGACTGGACGCTGTCGTCACCGGCCAAGTGGGCGGCGCCCACGGCGATGAAGGTGGTGCCCGACCCTTCCAGCAGGGTCTGGATCTGCCCGGCCCAGTCGGCGTTGCGACGGGTCAGGAGAACGTCGTAGAGCTCGCCCCACTCGTTTTTCATCTCGTCGACCACCAGGGCCTCGAAGCCCTCCACGTCGCCGGCGGCCCACAGCTCGACCATGGCGTCCAGCATCTCGTCGGCCTCTTCCCAGGTGGCCAGCGACTGGCGCAGGAACTGCAGCTGAATCTCCTGCGGCAGATCGTGGAAGAAGCGGAACTGCTGCTCGATGGTCTCGAAGCCTCGGACGGGGGTTCCGGCCTCGTCGGCGGAGGCCTTGAGCCGGGTGTCGACGCCCGAGGCCGGATCGTAGCCGGCGCGGATCATGGCTGCGACGGAGACCTGCAGACCGACAAGCCAGGGCTGCATCACCTCCAGGGCCTGGGGCGGCACGCCGATGGCGGCGGCGGCGGCCTGAAGCTGCGCGTTCTCCTCGTCGGTCAGCAGGCTGGAGATGGGCGCGCCGCCGATGTTCAGGCCGTACTGCTGGATCAGGGGCATGGCGGCGGCCTGATCGTCCACATTGGGCACTTCCAGCCACAGTTCGGCCGCTTCGGCCAGGGCGGCGTCCAGCTCGGGCGTGCGCCATTGGGTTTCCGGCTTCAGCAGGTGGACCGTGCCGAACAGATAGATGGTGGAGTCCTCATCGCTGACGACCCACATGGCCGGTCCAGGCTGGCGGACTTCCTGGGCCAGGGCGAAGTCGGGCGTTACCGCCACGGCGGCGAACAGGCCGACGCCCAGGGCGGTTCCGGCGGCGAGGCGCCCGGCCAGGCTTCCGGCGCGCTTGATGCGGTTGATGATGGTCATGGTCGGTTTCCTTCTTGAACAGTCAGATTGATGGATACTCAGGGTCGTGAAAAGGGTGTCAGCTGAGGCCCCGGCGCAGCCCCACCGTGGCGGAGCAGACCAGATACAGGCCCATGACGACGACCAGGATGTCCCAGGCCGTCAGGGTGGGGGCGACGCCCAGCCGCTCGGCCACGGCCCAGCCGAACACGGCGGCCTGGCCGATCCAGAAGGCCAGGGCGCCGGACTCCAGGATGACCCGCCGGATCATCTCATCGCCGCGCCGCCACAGGCTCAGGTTCATGGCCGTGTGCAGGGCGAACACCACCGCGATGGCGGCCAGGGTCAGCACAGGGGCGGGATTGCCCGCCAGCACCGCCGCCATGGGCGCCGCAAGCAGCAGGCCCGACAGAACCAGCACCGCACCCTGAAGGCGCATGTCGCGGACTTCCGCAGGAGCGGCCGGCCCATCGGCGGATGTGGCGGCGGCCAGGGCGCGGCCGTTGCGCGAGGCCGCGAGGACAGACAGGCCGCCCGCTGCCAGCATCAGGGCCACGATCATGGCCACGGCGTCGCTCCACCGCACGCCATCGGGCGACGGCAGACCGACATACTCGATCACCAGCCAGGCGGAGCCGTAGCCGAAAAGGCCGCCTGCGACGGCGAGGCCAGCCAGCTTGAGCAGTTTGAGGCGGGTGTCGGCGGGTTTCTGAAGAGCCGTCATGGCTTGCTCCTTTATTCGGAAAAGATGTCTTCGATGGCCAGGTCGAACGTCCTGGCGATCTTGAAGGCGAGGGGCAGGGACGGGTCGTAGCGGCCGGTCTCCAGCGCATTGACGGTCTGACGCGAGACGCCGAGGTGGTCGGCCAGGTCCGCCTGGCTCCAGCTCCGTTCGGCGCGCAGCACCTTGAGGCGGTTGTTCATGATCAGCGTCTCCTGGAGATCCACCAGGCCGCCCAGGCGACGCCGTAGCCCAGCAGCATGAGGAACAGCAGGCCGAACGCGCCGGTGAGCAGGGCGTCGGCATAGCTGGCCCCTGCGGGCAGCGGCGCGTCGGGCGCGTAGAGGCTGAGCATCACCAGGCCGATCAGGCCGAGGGTCATGCCGATGGAGCCTCCCCAGTACCAGGCCCACTTGTGAGCCTCCCGGGCCGCCTCGTCCGCACGGACCCACCACCACCAGGTTCCCAGAAGCAGCAGGGCGAAGCCGATCAGAAGCGCCGCGCCGACGAAGGCCGGGGAGGGCGATGCGCCATCCTGGAAGAAGAACGCCTGGCTGAAGCCAATGGCGAGGCCTGCGATCAGGGCCGCACCCATGAGCACCCAGAAGCGGGCGGCGCTGCTCAGTTTTCGTCGAGGGGCTTTCGAAGGCGTCATGGCAATGGTCCTTGTCAATGTGACAAGCTACCTTTACCTACCCACCCGCGATCCTGTCAAGCGTCATTGACAAAAAATCAAACGACCTTGTCCAAGCCGTCAGGCGTCGGGCCAGGGCCTGAAATGCTTGGATAATTTCAGCCCCTGACGTTGATAGTGCGAGCCGCCCTCGCCGTAGAGCCGTGACGGTCGTTCGGTCAGGGGCTCATAGACCAGCCGCGCCACCGTCTGGCCGTGCTCCAACAGGAAGGGCGTGTCATGGGTGCGCACCTCCAGCACCCCTCGCGATCCGGCCCCGTGCGCCTCGTCGGTGCCGAAGCCGGGATCGAAGAAGCCCGCGTAATGCACCCGGAACTCGCCCACCGAGGGGTCGATGGGCGTCATCTCGGCGGCCTGGTCGACAGGGATCTCCACCGCCTCCATCGAAGCGAGGATATAGAACTCGCCCGGATCCAGCAGCAGTTCGCCCGGACGGTCGTTCCACCTGCGCGCCTCAAGCGGCTCCCAGAAATCGCGCGGGTCGTGGCCGTCCTCCCGATCCAGGTCGATGATGCCGGCATGGCGACGGCCCCGGAAGCCGATGATCCCCTCGCTCAGCTCGACCCCCACGCTGCGGGTCTCCAGCCGCGGCGGCTCGCCAGCCTTCAGGCGCAGCTGGTTCAGCCGCGTGCCGGGACGCACCAGAACCGAGAAGGTCTGGGGCGCGATCTCCAGATACAGGGGCCCGTCATAGCCCTCGGCCACGTCGTCGAAGGCCAGGCCCCGGTCGGTCAGCAGCCGCACGAACACATCCACGCGGCCCGACGAACTCTTGGGATTGGCCCGCGCCAGCAGCCCCGCGGGCAGCTTCAAACGCTCCTGAAGCTCGGCGATGTAGACGCAGCCCTTCTCCAGTACAGCCCCGCCCTCCAGGTCGATCTGGTGCATGGCCACATCCTTGAGACGCTCCGCCACCCGCCGGTCGCCCGGCAGGAACGAGGCCCGCACCCGCCAGACGCGCGCGCCCAGCCGGAGATCAAGGCTGGCGGGCTGCACCTGGTCGGCGTCAAAGGGGGTGGCCGAGGTCACCGCACCGGCGGCGATCAGGGCCTCGATGGCCTGGCAGGGCAGGATTCCGGGGCGGGAGAAGTCGAAGGTCATGGCCGAACCTTACACAGATTCCGGAGGGACAAGAGGGAAAGGCGCACGGTCGTGGTTGCACCCTGTGCAGGTGTCCGTAAGGGTGGCGGCATGAAACGCAAGGGTTCCTACGAAGCCGAAACACGGGGCATCCGGGTCCGGGTCACGCCCATGTATCTGGACGGCGAATCCGATCCGGACGAGGGCCGCTGGATCTGGGCCTACCATATCGAGATCGAGAACCGGGGCGAGGCGGAGGTGCAGCTTCTGGCCCGGCACTGGATCATCACCGACGCCATGGGTCATGTGGAGGAGGTGCACGGATCGGGCGTGGTGGGCGAACAGCCGATGATCGGGCCCGGAGACACCTACGCCTATGCCTCGGGCTGTCCCCTGGCCACTTCCTCGGGCGCCATGCAGGGCGCCTACCGCATGGTGGACGAAACGGGCGTCAGTTTCGACGTGACGATCCCGCCGTTCTCTCTGGACGTGCCGGACGCGCGGCGCGTCCTGAACTAGCCAGACGGGTGAGGGGCCGCGCCAACCCGGAGAATCGCGGCCCCGCCCCAGGCCCGCCGGCGAAACCGGCGGGGCGGACGGCAGCCCCTTAAGGGGCGTTCGTGACAGCCCTGTGGCTGATCCGGGTCAGATGTAGCGGCGCAGGGAGCGGGCCAGTTCGGTGGCGCCGTCGCGCGAACCGCGCCGGATCTGCGGCTGGTAGGCCAGCTTGGCGTGCTCCACGCAGTAGGTGGCGCCTTCGTCGGAGCGGCGTCCGCAGAAGCTGAAGTCCGACGAGGTCGGGTCGCCGATGGGCCATTTGCACATGTGAGCGCCGAGGGTCAGCACCGTGGCGGTGCCCGGCATGTCCGGTATGCGGGGCGCGGGCGGGGTCGGCGGCACGGGCGCGGTGCGCGGCTGGGCCGCCTCGATGCGACGCGGGGCCGAGGGCTGCGCCGGGCGCGGACGGGGCGCGCGGAAAGTGGTGCGTGCGGGTTGCGAGGGTGCGGCGCGGCCCGACAGGCCAAGGCGGTGCACCTTGCCGATCACGGCGTTCCGGGTGACGCCGCCGCCCAACTGCTTGGCGATCTGACTCGCCGACTGGCCCTCCAGCCAGAGCTTCTTCAGCGCGCCAACGCGGTCTTCGGTCCAGCCCTGAGACATGCCACCCTCCAAGGTCGCTGATTCAATATCTTGTGCGAAGGGCGTCCTGCACGTCCCTCAACCACAACTGATCGTAAACTACTCCTTAAGGGACGCAACATCTGGCGCCTGTCGTATCCACAGAAACCACATCTTGAATCATTGTTCCGCGAATCTGGCGCCGATCGACGGGGGCCGCCTTGCGAACCCCGGCCTGAAAGCGCATCTGGCGGCCATGACCGAGTTGAGCCGCCTGCCCGCCACGCCCCCTGCCCCGCGCGCCTATCCGGGGATCAACTGGATCGGGGTGCAGACCCTGTATCTGCGGGAGGTGCGGCGCTTCATGAAGGTCGGCGCCCAGACCGTGGCGGCGCCGGTGGTCACGACCCTGCTCTACATGATGGTGTTCGTGGTGGCGCTGCAGGGCGGACGACCGCCGCTGCTGGGCATCGCCTTCGCCGAATTCGTGGCGCCGGGCCTGATCATGATGGCGATCCTGAACAACGCCTTCGCCAACGCCTCCTCCAGCCTGATCCAGGCCAAGATCATGGGCACGGCCACGGATTTCCTGACCCCGCCGTTGAGTCCCCTTGAACTCATGATCGGTTTCTCGCTGGGCGCGGCGACGCGGGGAGTGCTGGTGGGACTGGTGACCGCCGTCTGCGTGCTGCCGTTCGCGCGCCTGGGCGTCGCCAATCTGGCGGCCATCCTGTTCTTCGGCGTCATGGCCTCCATGCTGATGGGCATGCTGGGCGTGCTGGCGGGCCTGTGGTCCGAGAAGTTCGACCATCTGGCCGCTGTGCAAAATTTCGTGGTCATGCCCATGACCTTCCTGTCGGGCGCCTTCTATCTGGTAGAGCGCCTGCCCGAGCCGTTCGCCACCCTCAGCCACTTCAACCCGATGTTCTATCTGATCGACGGGTTCCGCTACGGCTTCATCGGCCATTCCGAGGGGAGCCTGATGGCGGGCGTCGTCGCCAGTCTGCTCATCACCGCCTCGCTGGCGGTCGTCTGCTATCTGGTGTTCCGCAGCGGGTGGCGGCTCAAGAGCTGATCGGCTAAGCGTGGCGGGAACAAGGATACCGCCATGCTTCGCACCCTGACCGCCGCCTGCGTCCTTCTGGTTTTCGCCACGCCCGCCATGGGCCAGGACGAGGCCGCCCTTCGGGAGGCGGTGGCCGCCTATCACCAGCCGTCCAATGCGGACCGGCTTGCGGTCCTGACGCGCCAGCTGGAGGCTGCGGGGCTGGACTATGAAATCCAGACCTTCGAAGGCGGAGGACGCGCGGGGCCCATGACCGGCTCCAACGTCATCGTGACCCTGGGCGAGGGCGAGCGGGACCTGCTGCTGACCGCGCACTACGACTCCGTCGTCCTGCCGTCCGGCGAACTGGCCGACGGACTGGTGGACAACGCCGCCTCAACCGTCGCCCTGATCGAGGCGGCCAGGGTTCTGCGCGGCCGCGACCTGAACCACCGCGTCCAGGTGATCTTCTTCGACCAGGAGGAGCTGGGCCTGATCGGCGCCCAACGCTGGATCGCGGCCAACGGAACGGCCCGCGTGGCGGCGGTGGTCAATTCCGACGTGGCGGCCTTCGGCGACACCCTCATGTACGGCGAGAACAACGGCGCGCGATCGGCCTTTGTCCTGACCGCGCTGCGTGAGGAATGCACGGAGCGGGCCCTGACCTGCGTCGGCTTTCCGGTCTATCCTCCCAGCGACGACCGCGCCTTCATCGCCGCCGGGGTCCCGGTGGTCTCCATCGGCTTCCAGAATCGCATCGGCGCCCATCAGATGTGGCTGGCCTTCAACGGCGGCGAGGCCAACGGCCTCGCCGAAGGCTTCGTGCCCGAGGTGTTCCAGCTGATCCATTCCGAAGGCGACGTGATCGAGGCGGTCGATCCCGCCACCGTCGCCCTGGCGGCGGGGGTCTATGTGGATCTGATCACGCGCCTGGACTCTTCGACCCGGTAGCCGTCAGGCCATCTTCGCCTTGGTCAGGGTCTTCCAGGCCCTGATGACCCGCTGCAGCTTGTCCTCGGCCGAACGGTCCCCGCCGTTGTGGTCGGGGTGGCAGCGCTTGAGCAGTTCGTAATACCGGGCCCGGATGGCCTCCCGCGCCACGCCGGGATCCAGATCCAGATCGGCCAGGGCCTGACGTTCCAGCCGACCGATGGGGGCGGTTTCAGGACCCTCGGCCGCGCGGCCCTGGTGATCCTGGCCGAACATGGCGAAGGGATCCGACCAGCGGCCGGCCCCGGTCTTGTTTCCCGTGCCGAATCTGGCGGCGAAGGCGGCGGCTTCGCGCGACATGCGCCCGGCCTTCATCTCCCAGGTGGGCCGCCCGCCGGTCATCTGCTCGTTCTCGTAGCGGGAGCGGATTTCGCCCTCGCTCATGCCGGCGTAGAAATTCCAGCTCTTGTTGTATTGGGCGGCGTGGGCCTGACAGAATTCATAGAACTCGTTCAACTGCTCGCGCGACCGGGGCGCACGAGCGGTGGCCACCTTCAGGCAGTCGGGATGCTGGCACTGCTTCTCGCCGGGCTTCAGGCGCAGCACGTCGGCCGCGGCCTCCTCCTCTTCGGGGCGCGGCGGCTTGATCCGCATATCCTTGAAGCGAGGCTTGTATTGAAACGAGGCTGACATCATCCGAAGTGTAGGTCCGAATTGGACGTCATCAAGGAAGCACGGCGGAAAACCGATGAAAGAAGGCCCTGTTGCGACGATTATTCGCGAAAAACTGACTTCGGCCCTGTCCCCGGCCCGCCTGGAGATCGAGGATGACAGCGCCCGGCATGCCGGCCACCACCACGAGGGGGGGGTCGACGCCCGCCCCGGCGGCGAGAGCCACCTCAACCTCGAGGTGATTTCCGGCGCCTTCGAGGGCAAGGGCCGCGTCGAGCGGCAGCGCATGGTCAACGCGCTTCTCGCCGAGGAGCTGGCCGGGCCGGTCCACGCCCTGTCGATCCGTGCACGAACACCTTCGGAGGACGCGGGGAAATAGAAAATTCTCCGTTCACCCCCTCTTAGCGCTTCCGGCTTAGCGTTCGCGCCGGACTGTTCAGATGGGGACTGAATATGGTGGGACCGGCCCAGGGCGCTGACAGCGCGACGACGAGGACGCCGCAGACGCCTGGGCGCTCTCGTGAAGCCGCCAGCGTGCTGCAGAGCATCCTGGAGACCGGCAATCTGCGGTACTGGATCATCGCCAGCTGGGCCTTGGCCCTGGCCACGGCGGTGGGACCCGTTTTGGCCCTGGCCTGGTTCGTCATCACCATGACCGCCGGCTGGATTCGTGGGCGCGTGGAGAAGAAGGTCGCCGCCACCGGCCGCCGGGACTACAGCGCCACCTTCACCACCGTCGCCTTCCTGACCACCTTCGCCTGGTCCCTGGCGCCGGGACTGGCATGGTTCCTGGGCGGGGCTCACGGGCCGGCCCTGGGCGTCGCGCTCCTGTGCGCCGGCTATGTGATGGTCTTCACCCAGATGCGCACAGCCCCGCGACAGGCCCTGGTGATCTCGGCGCCCTACAGCTTTCTCACCGCGGGCATCCTGGTCAGCCTCTGGGGCGATCCCGGCTTTCTGACGCTTCTGGCCGTGCTCCCGGTTCTGGGATCGGCCATCCTGGTTCTTGTCATCATCACCATGATGAAGGAGCGCAAGATCGAGGCGTTCCAGGAGCATCAGGCACACCTGATCGGCGAACTGGAGGCCGCCCGCGACAAGGCCAACGCCGCCAATGAGGCGAAATCCAACTTCCTGGGGGTCATCTCCCACGAACTGCGCACCCCCATGAACGGGGTCCTGGGCGCCGCCCAGCTGATGGGCGCCACCCGACTGGACCAGACCCAGAAGGAATATCTGTCGATCATCCGAAACTCGGGCGACAATCTCCTGTCCCTGCTCAACGACATCCTCGACATGACCAAGATCGAGGCGGGCAAGATGACCTTCGAGGTGGTCGACGTCTCGCTGCAGGATCTGCACGAACGGGTCACCGGTCCCTTCACGGCCCAGGCCCAGGCCAAGGGCCTGACCTTCGTCTCTGAATTCACCGGCGAGACTCCCGCCGTGGTCCGCGGCGACCCCTTGCGGGTCTGTCAGGTAATTCAGAACCTGTTGTCCAACGCGGTGAAGTTCACCGATACGGGCGAGGTCCGCTACACCGTGCACAGCCAGCGGGTGGCCCACGACCGCGTCCGTTTCCGCTTTGCCGTCAAGGACAGCGGCCCGGGCATTTCCGAGGAGGATCTGGGCCGGCTGTTCCAGCCTTTCACCCAGCTGGACGGCTCGTCCACGCGCCGCTTCGGCGGCACGGGGCTGGGCCTGACCATCTGCCGGCGTCTGGCCAACATCATGGGGGGCGACATCGAGGTGGCCTCCGAGGTCGGCGAGGGCTCCACCTTCGCCTTCGTGGTGGAGGCCGAAGTGGCCCAGTGGTCCAGGTCCGAAGCGGTCGAGGCCATCGGCGCTGAAGTGGAGGACGGCCAGTCGCTGAAGGTTCTGGTGGTCGAGGATCATCCGGTCAACCGCATGATCCTGGAGGCCTGGATGGCCTCGTCCGGACACGTCACCGCCACGGCCGAGCACGGCCAGATGGCGCTGGACGTGGCATCGGCGGACCATTTCGACCTGATCGTGATGGATGTGAACATGCCGGTCATGGACGGCCTGACCGCCACCCGGGCCCTGCGTGAGAACACGGGTCCGAACCAGCACACGCCTGTGGTGGTGCTGTCCGCCTCGGCGCGGACCGAGGATCACGAAGCGGGAATGGCGGCAGGCGCCGACGCCTATCTGAACAAACCCATTGATTTCAAAGCACTGGCCGGCGTCATGGCCAAGGCGCGGGACGGCCGCGACGCCGTGCGGGAAATCCAGAGCTTCGTCCAGGGCGAGGCCGCCGCCGCCTGATTGCGGGAATCTGGCCCGGGCGGGTTCAAAAACAGCCCCATCGCGTTAAACGGGGCTCATGACCGACCTCCCCACGACCGTGGCCGCCGTCGCGGCCTCCTCTGACCAGGCCCTGGCGCTGGACGCCGCCCTGCTGGCTCGCGCCACCCATATGGCGGGTGATCTGGCGGTGAACCTCGCCATCGCGGCGCTGATCGTGGTCGTCACCTGGTTCGGCTCCAAATGGGCCGCCGGCGCCGCGCGCCGGGCCCTGGGCAGGGTCCGGGGCCTGAGGGAAGACAAGACCGTCGAGGGCTTCATCGTCCAGGTGGTGCGCGTGGTCGTCATCTCCGTGGGCCTGATCGCGGTGCTGCAACGCCTGGGCGTCCAGACCACCTCCATCATCGCCGTGCTGGGCGCCGCATCCCTGGCTGTCGGCCTGGCCATGCAGGGCACCCTGTCCAATGTGGCGGCGGGCGTGCTGCTTCTGATTCTGCGGCCCTACCGGGTCGGCGAGGTGGTGGACATCGGCGGCATGGCCGGCGTGGTGCAGAAGCTGGACCTGTTCACCACCCAGATGACCAACGCCAACAACGTCAAGATCGTGGTCCCCAACAGTCAGGTGCTGGGCGGGGTGATCCAGAACATCTCCGGCCAGATCACGCGCCGCATCGAGATCGATTTCACCGTGTCCTACAGCGCGGACCTGAACGAGGCGCGCGAGGTGATCCGCTCCACCGCCGCCGCGCACGGCAAGGTGCTGGGCGATCCTGCCGTGTGGACAGGTGTCACCGGCCTGCTCGACAGCGCGGTCCAGATCACCCTGCACGCCCATGTGCGGTCGGGCGACTGGTGGCAGACCCGGGCGGACCTCTTCCAGACGGTCAAGGAAGCGCTGGACCAGGCCGGGATCGAGATTCCGTTCCCGCAGGCGGTCGAGTATTTCGGCGGCAATGTGGGCAAGGCCGCCGAGCCGCCGCCGCACAAGACATCTCGCGGCAAGGAGGCCTGAGCCGTGCGTTATGATTTTGGCTCGGACAACACCGCCGGCATGGCGCCCCAGGCCATGGCCGCGCTTCAGGACGCCAATCCGGGCTTCGCGCGCGCCTACGGGACGGACGACGTCACGGCGCGGGCGGCGGACCTGATCCGTCAGCGTCTGGACGCCGACGCCGAGGTGCGGTTCGTCTTTTCCGGCACCGCGGCAAACGCCATCGCCCTGTCCATGCTGACTTTCCCCTTCGAGGCGGTGCTGGCCCATCATGCCGCCCATGTGTGCACCGACGAGACCGGCGCGCCCGGCTTCTTCGGCCAGGGGGTGGGTCTGATCGGCCTGCCGGGTTTCTCCGGCAAGATCGATCTCAAGGCCATGACCGCCATCCTGGACGAACCGGAGGTGGGCCATCGTCAGCCGCCGGCCGCCCTGTCCCTGACCCAGGCCACGGAGTACGGCGCGGTCTATACGGTCGATGAGTTGCGCCATCTGATCGAGCCGGTGAAGGCCAGGGGGTACGGCGTGCACATGGACGGCGCCCGCCTGGCCAATGCGGCGGCGGGCGGGTTCGACCTGACCCGGATCGCCCGGCTGGGGGTCGACGTTCTGGTGTTCGGCGGAGCCAAGGCGGGCGCGCCGTGCAGCGAGGCCATCGTTTTGTTCGACAAGAGCCTGGCGCGGCGCCTCGACAACCGGTTGAAACAGGCCGGACAGATGGCGTCAAAGGGCCGGTTCCAGGCCGCCCCGTTCCTGGGCCTGCTGGAAAGCGGGGCCTGGGAAGCGGGCGCCGCCCACGCGAATATGATGGCCGGGCGGCTGGCCGAGGGGATCGTGGCCGGCAGCCGCTTCGTCCTGGCCCATCCGGTGGAGGCCAATGCGGTGTTCGTGCGCATGCCCGCCACCGCGCACCGCCGTCTCAACGAGGCGGGTTGGGCCTGCTATCGCTTCGACGACGGTTCGGTGCGTTTCGTCTGCTCGTGGGCCACGACCGAGGCTGCGGTGGACGAGCTGATCGCCGCGGTCCGGGCGATCGGCTGAAGCCGTCGCCCCCTCCCGGGACGGGAGAGGGCGACCCGGGCGTCAGTCTTTCCAGACCCCGTAGGGGTCCACGTAGTCCATGCCCAGGGCTTCGGCCACGGCGGGATAGGTGATCTTGCCGCCCAGCACGTTCAGGCCGCGCGCCAGGTGGGGATCCTTCTTCAGGGCGTCCAGGCCGTGATCGGCCAAGGCCAGGCCGAAAGGCAGGGTGGCGTTGTTCAGGGCTTCCGACGAGGTGCGCGGCGCCGCGCCCGGCATGTTGGCGACACAGTAGTGCACCACCCCGTCCACCTCATAGGTGGGATCCTCGTGGGTGGTCGGCCGGCTGGTCTCGAAACAGCCGCCCTGGTCAATGGCCACGTCCACCAGCACAGAACCAGGCTTCATGCGCGACAGGTGCTCGCGCTTGATCAGCTTGGGCGCCGAGGCGCCGGGCACCAGCACGGCGCCTATGACCACGTCGGCCTTGAGGATCTCCTCCTCGATGGCGTTGATGGAGGAGAAGCGGGTGATGACGCGGCCAGAGGTGGCCTCGTCGATCTCGCGCATGCGGGGGATGGAGCGCTCCATCACCACCACCTCGGCGTTCAGACCCAGGGCCATGCGGGCCGAGTTCATGCCGACCACGCCGCCGCCCAGCACCACCACGCGGGCCGGCGCCACGCCGGGGACCCCGCACAGCAGCAGACCCATGCCGCCGTTGTGCTTCAGCAGGGTCTCGGCCGCCGAGAACACGGCGATGCGGCCGGCCACCTCGGACATGGGCGCCAGCAGCGGCAGGCCGCCCTTGGAGTCGGTGACCGTCTCATAGGCGATGGCGGCGCAGCCGGACTCAAGCAGTCCCTTCGTCTGATCAGGATCAGGCGCCAGGTGCAGATAGGTGAACAGGATCTGGTCCGGCTTCAGGCGCGGCCACTCTGTCTTCTGGGGCTCCTTCACCTTCACGATCATCTGGGCCTGATCAAAGACGGCGGCGGCGTCGGGGACGATCTTCGCGCCGCACGCCTCATAGGCGTCGTCGGCGAAACCGGCGCCCAGACCGGCGCCCTTCTCGATCAGAACCTCGTGGCCCCGGGCGGCGTATTCCCGCACGGCGGCGGGGGTCAGACCGATGCGGTGTTCGTTGGGCTTGATTTCCTTGGGCACGCCGACGCGCATGATGAACTCTCCCTGAGCTGGTCCCGGTGTACGGGTCGGGCGCAATCTACGCCCGGGGGTCGGGCAGGTTCCTGCTTCTTTTCATTGCCTGATCCGCGTAAACATGCAGGATATTGCGTCAGGAGCCGCCATGAAGACCGTTTCCGCCGTTGAACTGGACGTCACCGACCGGAAGATGCTGCGTACCCTGCAGGAAGACGGTCGCATCAGCAATGTGGACCTGGCCCGGGCGGTGAACCTGTCGGAGTCCGCCTGCCTGCGCCGTCTGCGGGCCATGGAGGCCGCAGGGGTCATCAGCCGCTACACCGCCATTATCAACGAGCGCGCCGTGGGCCTGCCCATCAGCGTGTTCGTCACCGTGACCCTGTCATCCCAGTCCGAAAGCGCCCTGACCGCCTTCGAGACCGCCATCGCCACCGTGCCCGAGGTGGTGGAGTGCCATCTGATGACCGGCGGTTCGGACTATCTGCTGCGTCTGGTGGTCAGGGATGTGGACGACCTTGAGCGGATCCATTCCAAGGAATTGACCCGTATTCCCGGCGTGACGCGGGTGTCCTCGTCGGTGTCCATGCGCACGGTGGTCAAGCGCGGGGCCTTGCCGGTTTGACCTATCTCAGGTTCAGCGTCACCGCCTTGATGTCCAGATACTCCTCGATGCCGTGCACCGATCCCTCCCGGCCGTAGCCGGACTGCTTGACCCCGCCGAAGGGCGCCACCGGCGTGGAGACCATGGCGGCGTTGACGCCGACGATGCCGTTCTCCAGCCCTCGCGCCACGCGCATGGCGCGGTCCAGATCGCGGGTGAAGACGAAGGACGCCAGGCCGTAAGGCGTGGCGTTGGCCTTGTGCAGCACTTCCGCCTCATCATCGAAGGCGAAGACCGGGACCAAGGGCCCGAAGGTCTCTTCCTCGCGGAACAGGGCGTCGTCGCCGCCCAGGGTCACCGTCGGCTGGAAGAAGCGGCCGCCCAGTTCGTGACGTGATCCGCCGGTCAGCACCTTGCCGCCCGCCGCCTGAACCTTCGTCAGGTGGTCCTCGACCTTGTCCAGGGCCTTGTCCTCGATCAGCGGGCCGACCTTCACGTCTGCCTCGAAGGCGTTTCCGACCTTGAGCTTCGCCACCTCGGCGGCCAGCCGCTCCGCATAGGCCCCGGCGATGGAGGCGTGCACATAGACCCGGTTGGGGCAGACGCAGGTCTGGCCGGAGTTGCGGAACTTGCCCTTGATGGTCTCGGCCACGGCCAGGTCCAGATCGGCGTCCTCGAACACGATCAGGGGCGCTGCGCCGCCCAACTCCATGGACACCCGCTTCAGCGTCGGGGCGCACTGCTCGGCCAGCTTGCGGCCCACCGGGGTCGACCCCGTGAAGGACAGCTTGCGGATCAGCGGCGAGGCCGTCAGCACGCCGCCGATGGCGGCCGCGTCGCCGGTGACGATGCTGAGCGCGCCCTTGGGCAGGCCGGCTTCATAAGCCAGCTCGACCAGGGCGATGGCGGTGAAGGGGGTCTGGCTGGCGGGCTTGACCACCGCCGTGCAGCCCGCCGCGAAGGCCGGCCCCAGCTTCCGGGTCAGCATGGCGGCGGGGAAGTTCCAGGGCGTGATCAGGGCGCAGGGACCCACCGCCTCCTTGAAGGTCACGATCAGATGCCCCAGCGGCGTGTCCTGGGTCTCGCCCAGGATGCGCTCGGCTTCGCCAGCCGACCATTTGATGAAGCCGTTGGCATAGGCGATCTCGCCCCTGGCCTCGGTCAGGGTCTTGCCGTTCTCCAGCGCCATCAGGCCCGCAATGCCCTCGGCGTTATCATCGATCAGGGCGGCCCAGCGGCGCAGGAAGGCGGCGCGCGCGTGGGGGTCCGATCGGGACCAGTCTGCGAAGGCGTCGTGCGCGGCCTTGACGGCGCGTTCGGTCTCGGCCGCGCCGAGGTCCGGCACATGGCCGATGATCTCGCCGGTGGCCGGATCGTCCACGGCGATGCCTTCACCCTTCACCGGGATCGCCTCGCCCGCGATCAGGGCGTGTTCGCGGATCAACGCGCGGCCGGCGGCCTTGGGGTCGGACATGGTGAAGCTCCTGACGACGGGGAGGGGGTCACAGACGAACGCA
>NZ_PNLV01000066.1 GCF_013823285.1 Brevundimonas sp.
CGTGCACGAGGCCGGCGGGACCGAGGCCCAGGAGCTGGGCGTCATGGCCGCCGCCGTCGTCGCCTATCTGCGCGCCCTGGAGGGCGCCGGCATCGCGCCCGCCGCCGGCTTGAAGCGCATCGTCCTGGGCCTGTCCGCCGACGCCCGCTATCCAGTCCAGATCGCCAAGCTGCGCGCCGCCCGCGCCATCTGGGCCCGCATCGCCGGGGCCTGCGGCTCGGACGCCCCCGCCGTGATCGAGCTTCGCTCCTCGGCCCGCATGCTGGCGGACCGGGGCGTGCACAACAATCTGTTGCGCCTGACCGCCGCCGCCTTCGCCGGGGCCGTGGGCGGCGCCCAGGCCGTGGTGCTCGATCCCTTCACCGCGCCCCTGGGTGGCGACAATCCCCTGTCCCGCCGTCAGGCCCGCAACACCCAGCTGATCCTGATGGAAGAGAGCCATCTGGGCCGCGTCGCCGACCCGGCGGGCGGCGCCTTCTTCTTCGAGCAACTGACCGACGACCTGGCCCGCGCGGGCTGGACCGCGTTCCAGTCCATCGAGGCGCAGGGTGGTCTGGCCGCCGCCCTCCTGTCCGGGTCCTTGTCCGATGAGGTGGCCGAGGCCCGCGAGGCCCTGATCGGCGCGACCCGCGACGGCTCCGCCCCCATCCTCGGCGTCAGCCTCTACCCCGCCGACGAAGACCCCGTGACCATCGACCCGCGCCCGGCCCATGCGGTCCCCGCGCCCGATGTGCGTCAGGCCGGCCCCGACGGCGCCGGCAAGGCGATCACCCCCATCCGCCTGTCCGACCATGTGGAGGCGGCCCGATGAGCCTGCCCGACTTCACCACCCTGACCTTCGACCAGGCCGGGACCTCCGCCCACGGCCCCGGCCCTGCAAAGGCCGACGGATGGACCACGCCCGAGAAGATCACTGTCGATCCGGCCTACGGCCCCGACGCGGTCGAAGGGCTCGATTTCGTCAGCGGCCTGCCCGGCGTCGCGCCCTATCTGCGCGGCCCCTACCCGTCCATGTACGCCACCAATCCGTGGACCATCCGCCAGTACGCGGGCTTCTCCACGGCCGAGGCGTCCAACGCCTTCTATCGCCGCAATCTGGCGGCCGGTCAGAAGGGCCTGTCCATCGCCTTCGATCTGGCCACCCACCGGGGCTATGATTCCGACCATCCGCGCGTGGCGGGCGACGTGGGCATGGCCGGGGTCGCCATCGACTCCATCCTCGACATGCAGACCCTCTTCGACGGCATTCCGCTGGATCAGATGTCGGTGTCCATGACCATGAACGGCGCCGTCCTGCCGATCATGGCCCTCTACATCATCGCCGCCGAAGAGCAGGGCGTCAGCCGGGACAAGCTGACCGGGACCATCCAGAACGACATCCTCAAGGAGTTCATGGTCCGCAACACCTACGTCTATCCCCCCGCCCCCTCCATGCGGATCATCTCGGACATCTTCGCCTACACGGCGCGCGAGATGCCGAAGTTCAACTCCATCTCCATTTCCGGCTATCACATGCAGGAAGCCGGAGCGACGGCGGACCTGGAGCTGGCCTACACCCTGGCCGACGGGGTCGAATACGCCCGCGCGGGCGTGGCCGCCGGCATGGACATCGACGCCTTCGCCCCACGCCTTTCCTTCTTCTGGGCCATCGGCATGAACCACTTCATGGAGGTGGCCAAGATGCGCGCCGGGCGCCTGCTGTGGGCCTCGCTGATCCAGCGCGAGTTCGCGCCGAAGTCGGCCAAGTCCCTGGCCCTGCGCGCCCACTGTCAGACCTCGGGCTGGAGCCTCGCGGCCCAGGACGTCTTCAACAATGTGGCCCGCACGGCGGTCGAGGCCATGGCCGCCGCCCACGGCGGAACCCAGAGCCTGCACACCAACAGCCTCGACGAAGCCCTGGCCCTGCCCACCGACTTCTCGGCCCGCATCGCCCGCAACACCCAGATCTTCCTGCAGCGCGAAACCGGCATGACCGACAGCGCCGACCTGTGGGGCGGCTCCTACTATGTGGAGCGCCTGACCCACGACCTGGCCGCCCGCGCCCTGGCCCACATCGAGGAAGTGGAAACCCTCGGCGGCATGGCCAAAGCCATCGAGGCCGGCATCCCCAAGCTGCGCATCGAGGAAGCCGCCGCCCGCACCCAGGCCCGCATCGACACCGGCCAGCAGACCGTCGTGGGCGTGAACAAATATCTCTCCGACCTGGCCGACGACATTCCTGTACTGAAGGTGGACAACGCCGACGTCCGCGCCCGCCAGATAGACAAGCTCAAGCGCCTGCGCGCCGAGCGGGACGAAGCCGCCTGCCAGGCTGCGCTGGGCGCCCTGAAGACCGGCGCCGCCGGCAACGCCAACCTGCTGGAGCTGTGCGTCGACGCCGCCCGCGCCCGCGCCACCGTGGGCGAGATGTCCGACGCCATGGAGGCCGCCTTCGGCCGCCACGTGGCCGAGGTGAAGACCGTCAGGGGCGTCTACGCCGCCGAGGCCGGGGCCGACGCGAAACTGGCCCGGGCGCGCGGCATGGTCGCCGCCTTCGTGGAGAACGACGGCGGCCCGCCCCGCATTCTGGTGGCCAAGCTGGGCCAGGACGGCCACGACCGGGGCCAGAAGGTCATCGCCTCGGCCTATGGCGACATCGGCTTCGACGTGGACGCCGGCCCCCTGTTCCAGACCCCCGCCGAGGCCGCGCAACAGGCTGTCGACAACAATGTCCATGTGGTCGGCGCGTCATCGCTGGCGGCGGGGCACCTCACGCTGGTGCCCGAACTGAAGGCCGAACTGGAGAAGCTGGGCCGTCCCGACATCATGATCGTGGTCGGCGGCGTCATTCCGCCCGGCGACGTGCCCGCCCTGCTGGAAAGCGGCGCCGCGGCGGTCTATCCCCCCGGCACGGTCATCGCCGAGTGCGCCGTGGACCTGCTGGACAAGCTCAACGCCCGCCTCGGCTACGCCCAGCCCCCCGCCGGGAAGAGCTAGACTACCGTCATCGCCGGGCTTGTCCCGGCGATCCATACGCACGGTCAGGGCAAGGGAGCCGCGGCATGCGCCGCCGCATTCCCGGCGCTCAATCTGTGTGTTCTTAAAGGGTTCGTCGCGCCACGCCCCCTGTTTGCGCCCACCCCGCCAAGCCGCCGATATACTCCTGTCCAGCGAGAGGGATCAGCGCTGGACTGTGAGACTCCATTGCACTGTTTTTTCGCTCGAGAGTCTCAAGCCACCCAACCGCACGCCCGAAACCGGATTTCAGACTATTCGGACAATTCAGACCCTGTTTTTTCCGAATCTTGCACTGCAATTGCACTGTTTTTCGCGTCCGGCGTCTCATGCGGGCGGCCAGGCAAAAACCTGACCGCCCGATAAGAAAAGCTGGACTTTCAGGGATTTACTGCGGCATCACCACCGTATCGATCACATGGATCACGCCGTTGGAGGCGTCCAGATCGGTGGCCGTCACGGTCGCCGTGCCGCCCGCCGCATCGGTCAGGATCACCGAACCGCCTTGCAGCGACGCGGTCAGTTCGGCGCCCTGCACGGTGGTCAGGGTGGCGCTGCCGCCCCCGGCCTCGATGGCCGCCAGAACGTCGGCGGCTTTCAGCTCACCGGCGACCACATGATAGGTCAGCACGGCCGTCAGGGTGGCGCGGTTGGCCGGCTGGACCAGGGTCTCAACGGTCCCGGCAGGCAGCTTGGCGAAGGCGTCATTGGTGGGCGCGAAAACGGTGAAGGGACCTTCGCCCGACAGGGTTTCGCCCAGGCCGGCGGCCTGGACCGCGGCGACCAGGGTGGTGTGATCCGGAGAGCTCACAGCCACGTCAACGATGGTCTGGCTGGACTGCATCTGGCCGTGACCGCCGCCGTGATGGTCGAAAGCGACCGCAGGCGCCGCGGCGCTGGCGAGAATGGCGGCGGCGGCGACCTTGGTGATCAGATGTTTCATGATTTCGTCTCCTGAGTGCGACCGACTTGCTGTCAATCACATTCAGTTACGGAGCATATCATCTCATGGATGCTCGACCATCATCAAATCTGACAATGATTATTTCTATGATCAACATAAGATGATCTTGAAAAGGGCGCGGGGAGACCGGCGGAAGGGCAGGAAAGGTCTCCCCGCGCATCGACGGGTCGGAGATGGAGCAACGGAGACGAACCAGCCTCCGGCGCCGTCGATAATCTCAGCTACGACGGCGCCGGGAGATTGGATGCAGGGATCAGAGCTGGCTGATTTCGCCCTGGGCCACCACCGGTCCATCCGGCTGGGCGGACGGGGTGTGGCCCGGCTCCTCCATGGACACGGCGACCGAGATCGCCTGCCCGGCCACCGACGCCAGGGCGGGGTCCAGATTGTGGGTCGCGGGCTGGGTCGGGTGGAATGCGCCCACCAGCTGCACGCCGCCGTCCGGCTTGACCAGCCACAGGTGGGGCACGCGCGGATCGCCTTCCATCACGTCGGTGGGGGCCAGGAACAGGTGCCCGGTGGCCGCGTCATAGGCCAGGGTCACCGCCGCCGCGCCATTCTCCAGCGTCAGGGTCGCCACCCGGGTCACCCCGCCCTGGGGCGCGGCCGGTTCGGGAACGGAGGCGGGCTGGGCCACCATCACCGCCAGCGCGGCCACGCTGGCCGCCAGCAGACCGGTGGAGCCGATGGCCCACCGCCGCCAGAACGTCAGCCTGCCGTTGTCGTTCGCCGCCACGACGCCGAAGGCGCCCGCCGCGATGCGGACCCACAGGGCGTCCGACGGCCGCACGGGGGCGATCTCATCCGCCAACCGCGCCAGATCCTCGTTCCAGCGCGCCACGCGCCCGGCGAACTCGGCGTCCGTCTGCTCACGCCCGCGCGCGGCGGCTTCCTCCGCCTGGGGCAGGATCCGCAGGGCCAGTTCCCCGGCCAGCACGTCGTCGGCATCCTTGTCGATGGTGTCGGTCATTGTTCCAGACACGCCCTCAGCTTGAGAAGCCCTCTCCGTATCCAGCTCTTCATGGTGCCCAGGGGCACTTCCTCCCGCCTGGACAGTTCGTCGTAGGTCACGCCCTCGAAGAAGGCCGTGCGGATCGCCCCGCCCACCTTGTCATCCAGCTCCTCCAGGCAACCGTTCAGCCGCTGCGCCTCGTCAGCCTGCTCCACGGCATCCGAGGCCAGCGGCGCGTCGTCCGCGACCTCGAAGGCGTCGTCCACCGGGCGGGTCTGGATGCGGGCGCCGGCCGAGCGCAGCCGATCGATCGCGCGGTTGCGCGCGATGGTCACCAGCCATGTGATGGGGCTGGCGCGGGTGGCGTCAAAGGTCTCGGCCCTGCGCCAGACGGTCAGATAGGTGTCCTGCAAAACATCCTCGGCGAGCCCCCTGTCGCCCAAGATACGCAGGCAGACTCCCAATAGTTTCGAGGAGGTCGCCTCATAAACTCTCTGGAACGCGGCGCGGTCGCCCTGCCCCGTCTTGCCAAGCTCTATGGCCAGAGCCTCGCGCGTCATCACCGCTTCCATGCATGTCCTCAGCTTTTGGGGGATTGTGACGGGGGTCTACGTCCGGTCAAGATCAGTCATGCAGATAGACGACCCTGCGGCGTCCCGCCGCGCGCATGTCAGCCAGATGCCGCTCATGATCGCCGCTGGCCTTCGCCGCGCGCCCGTTGGCCTCGACCCAGTGGGTGGCCTCGATTTCCTTCTGCAGGGCGCGCCCCGCGAAATGGTGCCCGATGAAGAAGAAGTCCACCACCGAGCCGGCCACAGGAATCTCGGTGACCGCCACGTCGAACACCAGATAGGCCGCCATCTTGGCCAGAGTCCGGGGCGAGGCCCTGGCCTGAAGGCCGCTGGCGAACAGCAGGGCCGCGGCCCCGAGACTGTAGGCGCCCCCCACCAGAGGGATCCAGGTCAGCAGGCCGTCCATGCCCACGCCCCACGGCCCGATCTTGATGACCCGGTCGGAAAGCTTGCGCACCCCCTCGACACGGGACCACACCTTCTCGATATCGTGGATGGTCCGTTTCGCCATGAGCGCCCCTCATTCGCCTGTGCGGTCTTCGACCGTCCCTCACAAGCCCCGCTTGAATGTCCCTCAAACGCCTTCAGTTGCAAAGCTCCGTGAATTTGCCGGTCCAGACGGTCCTGACGGCCGCGGCCCTCGGCCCGCTGGTCGTCGCCCTGGCGTCCCTGTCGGGGATCGGCCATCGCTGGGTCGACATCCTCGCCCAGTTCCCCGCCCCCCTTCTGCCGGTGACCCTGGCGGCGACGGTGATCGTGCTGCTGCTGCGGTTCTGGGTCCCGGCGGCGACCGGGACGCTGGCCTGCCTGCTTCTGGCGCTGGCCGTCTGGCCTCAGATCGCGCCCGGCGGGCCGTCCCCCGCCGCCGACAGCCCGCGCGTGCGCCTCTACGCGGCCAACCTCTACGCCATGAACGAGGACGTCGCCGCCATACGCGCCTCCATCGAGGCCGCCGATGCCGACATCGTTGTCCTTGTGGAGTTCGGGGAAGCGCCCAACGCGGCCGTCAATACGCTCCTCGCCGGCTATCCCCACCGTGAAATCACCGAGCGCGTCGTCCGCAGCGAGGACTCGGTCCGCTCCGTCATCGCCTCCCGCTACCCCCTGTCGCGCCGCTCCACCGAAGGCAATGAGCGCCAGATGATCTCGGCGGTGGCCGACACCCCGCTGGGGCCCGTCCGCGTGGTCGGCGTGCACCTGACCCGTCCCTGGCCGTTTCAATACCAGTGGGGACAGATCATCCAGACGCAGAACCTGCTGGATCACATCGACGGCGCGCCCGAGCCCGTCGTTCTGGCCGGCGATTTCAACAGCGTGGCGACGGGGCGCATCGGCCGCATGCTGCGGTCAGACGGCGGTCTGGTCCACGCTCCCGGCTGGCCCGGCACCTGGCCCGCCCCCCTGCCTGGCCCGCTGCGCATGACCATCGATCAGGTCTATCACACCCCCGACATCGCGGTGGCGAAGCGCAGCCTCGGCGCGCCCACCGGCTCGGACCACCGCCCGGTCATCGTCGACCTGACCCGTCCGGAGACCTAGGTCCACCACGCCTCGCCGCGCCCGCCGGACTCGCCCAGCGCAATGGCGGTCCATTCGCAGATGCCATGCGCCGCCGCCTGCGCGCCCTCGGGCGGATTGATCATCACCACGGCGCAGCCGTTCATCTGCATGGGATTGGTCAGCGGCCTCAGCCGCGCCTCGGCCACCAGCGCCCGCTTCACCCCCGCATCGGCCAGCCGTCGCAGGAATCCGTCGAGGGTCTCCATGTCCTTGATGGGCAGCCAGATGGCGATCACCGTGTCCGGGTCCCGCCGCATCAGGGCCCCCGCGGTCTCGGCGCAGCGCACATAGTCGTCCGGCCGCTCGAACGGCGGATCGATCAGCACCAGCCGCCGCCGGTCTCCGGGCGCGACCGCGCGCACCACCTCATAGCCGTCCGCCTGCCGTGTCTCCACGCCTTCGCGCCCCTTGAGCCGCTCGACCAGCAGGTCATGCTCCTCGGGGCGCAGTTCGCACGCCACATAGCGGTCGCCCTTGCGCAGGCTGTCGGCGATCAGGACGGGCGAGCCGGGATACCAGCGCACGGTCTCGCCGCCCCCGTTGCGCGCCGCCACGGCGGCCTTCAGCTCCGCCAGCTCGTTCGGCAGTCGCGCCGCGCCCATCAGCCGGGCGATCCCCGCCTGCGCCTCCTTCGACCGCACGGCGCCCTCGCCCAGATCGTACAGGCCCGAGCCCGCATGGGTGTCCACCACCAGCAGGCGCCGCTCCTCGCGCGCCATGCGGCCCAACAGCCAAAGCAGCAGGCCGTGCTTGACCAGATCGGCGAAATTTCCGGCGTGATAGGCGTGGCGATAGTTCATGGCGGCGGCTTCGCCTTCACGACCCTCCGCGTCAAGGGGAACTCTTGGCGCCGTCCGCGTGTTCGCGCTTGGCCTTCACCGAGATCACCGCATGCCCGACGGCTCCGCCTTCATCGACCCGGACCAGATGCCCCAGGGATTGAGCTGGTGCGCCGACGACCAGCCAGGGCTTACCCGGGCCAGACGTGGCAGGGGATTCTCCTATCATCACGCCGACGGCGAGCCGGTGACCGACGCCCGCATCCTCGCCCGCATCAAGGCCCTTGCCATCCCGCCGGCCTGGACAGACGTCTGGATCTGCCCGCGCGCCCGGGGCCACATCCAGGCCACCGGCCGCGACGTCAAGGGCCGCAAGCAGTATCGCTATCACGCCGACTGGTCCGAGGGCCGGTCCGAGGCCAAGTTCCACCGCCTGACCGACTTCGCCCGCGCTTTGCCCCGCCTGCGCCGCAGGGTTGAGGAGGATCTGTCTCGCCGGGGCCCGAGCCGCGAGAAGGCCGTCGCCACCACCGTGCGCCTTCTGGAGATCACCCTGATCCGTATCGGCAATCGGGAGTACGCGCGCCAGAACCGCAGCTTCGGCCTGACCACCCTGCACAAGCGCCATCTGGAGGTCGACGGCTCGGCCCTGATCTTCGCCTTTCGCGGCAAGTCCGGCGTCGAGCACAGCGTCACCGTTCGTGACCGCCGCCTGGCGCGTATCCTGAAGGCCCTGCGCGATCTGCCGGGCCAGCACCTGTTCAAATACCGGGACGCCGACGGCGATCTGGTCCCCGTCAGCTCCGACGACGTCAACGCCTACATCCGCGACATCATGGGCGAGCATTTCTCGGCCAAGGACTTCCGCACCTGGGCCGCCACCGTTTCCGCCGCCCGCGCCCTGCGCGAATGCGACGCTCCCGCCTCGAAGGCGGAATTGAAGCGTCAGTGCAATCAGTGCCTCAAGGCCGTGGCCGGCCTTCTGGGCAACACCCCGGCCGTGTGCCGCTCTGCCTACGTGCATCCGGCGGTGTTCGACCTTCATGAATCCGGGGGTCTGGCGGGCTTGCCCGGCCCGGCCGCCAAGGGGTTCGAGCCGGCGCTGATCCGGGCGCTCGACGCTCATTCTGCGCGAACCGCATAGAATCGCTCGCATGACTTGCTAAAAGGCGGGGGTCAGCGCCCGCGCCATGGAGGTATGATTTGCGCCAACTGGCGAACACGATGGATCTGGGCGCCGCCTTCGATGCCTCTCCCAACGCCTATGTGCTGCTGAACACCGACCTGGTGATCGCCGGCGCCAACACGGCCTATCTCGAGCTGGTGAACGCAAAGCGAGAGCAGATTATCGGCCGCCCCATGTTCGAGGCCTTCGACTCCGGTCCGAGCGACGAGGCGCCCGAAAACGTCCGCCAGGTCCGCGACTCCATCCTCCACGCGATCAAGACCGGCCAACGCGACCATCTGGCCATTGTCCGCTTCTCGATCCCCTTCGAGGATCCCACGGGTGCGGTGATCTACGAGGATCGCTTCTGGAGCGCCACCCACACACCCATCCGGGACGAGACGGGCAAGGTCGCCCTTGTGCTCCAGCACACCACCGACATCACAGAAATCGAGAGTTTGCGGCATCAGGTCGGCGCCGTCACTGGCGAAACATCCACCGCGCTGGATGCGGCGCTCGGAGGCGGCGTCCTCGCCCGCGCCCAGCAGGTTCAGCAGAGCAACCGCAAGCTGGAGATCGAACGGCGAAAGTTGAACGACCTCTTCATGCAGGCGCCCGGCTTTGTCGCTGTGCTGGGCGGCCCGGACCATGTCTTTGAGCTGGCGAACTCCGCCTACGGTCAGCTGATCGGCCACCGGGAGGTGCTGGGCAAATCCGTGCGCGAGGCCATGCCCGAGGTGGTGGATCAGGGGTTCATCGATCTCCTTGATCACGTCTACGCCACCGGCGAAACCTATGAAGGCCGCGAGAGCCTGCTCCAGTTGCAGCGCCGCAAAGGCGGCGACCTGGAAGACGTCTATCTGAACTTCATCTATCAGCCGATCCGCGGCGAAGAAGGCCGCATCGTCGGCGTCTTCGTTCAGGGCTATGAGGTCACCGAAACCGTCAAGGCGGACCAGCGCCAGCGCCTGATGATCGACGAGCTGAATCACCGGGTGAAGAACACCCTGGCCACGGTCCAGTCCATCGCCATGCAGACAGCCCGCACCCACGAGGATCCCGCCAGCTTCGCCGAGACCTTCCAGTCACGGCTGATGGCGCTGTCGCACACCCACAACCTTCTGACCCGCAGCCACTGGGAAGGCGCCGACCTGCGTGACGTGCTCCAGCACGAAACCCTGGCCCACGGCGTACACCGGGTGATCCTGAATGGACCGGCCGTCGCCCTGTCGCCCGCCATGGCCGTGTCCCTGGGTATGATCTTCCACGAACTGGCCACCAACGCCGCCAAATACGGCGCCCTCAGCACAGGCGACGGCCGGGTGTTCGTGGACTGGAGCGTACAGGATCTCACTGACCGCAAATTGGTGATCTTCTGGCGTGAACAGGGGGGGCCGGCTGTGAGCGAGCCCAGCCGACGCGGATTCGGCAGTCGTCTGATCGAAAGGAATGTCCGTCACGATCTGGCGGGAGAGGCGAAACTCGTCTACGCAAGTGACGGCTTTAATGCGGAAATATCCCTTCCGCTGGATCGAGGCGATGGGCATGAGTAACGCGTTGACGGGCCGCAAGGTCCTGGTTGTGGAGGACGAGTCCCTCGTCGCCATGCTGCTTGAGACCATCCTTGAGGACATGGGATGCATCCCCGTCGGTCCCGTCTCCACCGTGGATGAAGGTGTCCAGAAGGCAGAGAACGAGCCCGATCTCGATCTGGCCCTGCTGGATGTGAACGTGGCCGGACGGCAGGTCTTCCCGGTCGCCGAGGCCCTCGCCCGCCGCGGCATCCCCATGGTGTTCTCGACAGGCTACGGCGAGGCTGGACTGCCGCCAGAGTGGCGCGGCGTGCCGGCCATCCAGAAGCCCTTCAGCGAGGCCGCGGTGCGCGACGCCATGCTGGGCGCCCTCAACGTCGCCCGCGCCTGAGGTCCTTCAGGACTTCCCGCGCCGCATTGTGCCCCGGCGCCCCGGTGACGCCGCCCCCGGGGTGCGCGCCCGATCCGCACAGGTAGAGCCCGGGAACCGGCATCCGGTGATCCCCGTGCCCCAGCACCGGCCGCGCGCTGAAGAGCTGGTCCAGGCTCAGCCGCCCGTGGAAGATGTCCCCGCCGACCAGGCCGAAGCGCCGCTCCAGATCCAGCGGCGTCAGCGCCAGCCGCCCCACCACCGCCGCCCGGAATCCCGGCGCCAGACGATCCACCGTATCGATCATCAGGTCCGCCACCTCGTCGCGGTGGTCATCCCACGACCGCCCCTCGGACAGCACCGGCGCCACATGCTGGCAGAACAGGCTGGCCACGTGTGCGCCCCGGGGCGCCAGGCTGTCGTCCAGTGTTGACGGAATCAGCATCTCCACGATCGGCGCCTTCGACCAGCCCTCGCGGCGTGCATCCATGAAGGCCCGATCCATGTAGGCTAGGCTCGGCGCGATGATGATCCCCGCAGTCAGGTGGTCGCCCGGCTGCGGCAGGCAGGTAAAGCGGGGCAGTTCCGACAGGGCCACGTTCATGCGGAAAGTGCCTGAGCCCGACGCATAGGCGCCGATCCGCTCGCTGAAGTCCGCCGGAACCACCGCCGGGTCCACCAGCCGCTCGAACAGCAGGCGCGGGTGCAGGTTCGAGACCACGGCCCGGGCCCGCACGGTCTCTCCTGCTTCCGTCACCGCCCCCACGGCCCGGCCCTTGTCGGTCAGCACCTCCGCCACCGGACAGTCCAGGCGAATGTCCACGCCCTGTTCGGCGCACGCCGCCGCCATGGCCTGGGTGATCGCCCCCATGCCGCCGATGGCGTGACCCCAGACGCCCGTTTGCCCTGCAGATCGCCGAACACATGGTGGAGCAGCACATAGGCCGAGCCCGGCGTGTAGGGACTGGCGTAGTTTCCCACCACGCTGTCGAAGCCGAACAGCGCCTTGACCGGATCGCTTTCGAACCAGCCGTCCAGCCAATCCCCCGCCGACTTGGTGAACAGGTCCAGCAGATCGCGCCGCGCTGTGGTGTCCAGCCCCGCCATGCGCCGCCCCACCGACGCGGCCTTCAGCATTTCCGGGATGACGGCCGCCCAGCCGCCCTCCACCACATTGGGCGGGGTGGTCAGGATCAGGGCGCGGAGCACATCGGCCACCGCCTCCAGCCGCCGCTCGTAGGCCGGCAGCCGCTCCGCGTCGCGCGCCGAGAATTTCGCCACCTCGGCCTGGGTCCGCCCCTCCCCCGCCAGCAGATACGAACTGTCATCCAGCGGCAGGAAATTGCCCACCTTGCGCTCGACCACCCGCAGGCCGCGCCCCGCCAGGTCCATATCGGCGATGATCTTCGGGTTCAGCAGGCTGACCGTGTAGCTGGCCGTGGAGTTGCGGAACCCCGGATGAAATTCCTCTGTCACCGCCGCGCCGCCGACCACGCCGCGCCGCTCCAGCACCGTCACCTTCAGCCCGGCCCGCGCCAGATAGAAGGCGCATGTCAGCCCGTTGTGCCCGCCGCCCAGGATGACGACGTCTGCCTGATCCTGACCCCGCACCGGCTTCAATCGCAGGACGTTCGGTCGCCTGGTTGGAAAGACCAGCTCATGACCGGCCCGCGCGCTCCGTCCAGACCGCGGATCGTGGCCGTCATCACGTCGCCTTCCCGCTCATAGACGATGACATTGGGCCAGTCGTTGTCGCGGTTCTGGAAGATCGCCCCTTGCGGGCTCTGGTCGACCAGCATGAAGTCCACGGCATCGCGGCCGTTGGGCATGGCCTGGTACAGGGTGACGCCGCCGCGCGCGATGATCCGCAGCTGCTCCCATTCCGTCAGCCGACCGCCGCGCCGAGTGGTCGAGTGTCCGAAAAGCAGGCCCTCGCTGGCGTGGGTCCAGGTCTCGACGGTCTCACTGCCGGCATCACAGGCGCGCCACACGCCTTCCATCCACCGCAGGTCGATGGCGGATTGAGGACCGGGCGAAGGACTCGCCAGCAACACGGCGGCGATCAGGGCGATCATCGTGTCTCCTCCCGAAGGCTCGGACTCTCAGTCCGGCTGTCCGTTCCTGTATCGCCGATACAGTAGCGGCGCCCCAAGCCAGTAGCAAAGCTCCGCCGGTCGATTGATGTCCCACACCGCCAGGTCAGCCGCCTTGCCGGCCTCCAGCGTTCCGATGCGGTCCGCAATGCCCAGCGCCTTCGCCGCATGGCGCGTGGCGCCCGCCAGCGCTTCTTCCGGCGTCAGGCGGAACTGCACGCAGGCCAGGGTCACGGCCGCCAGCATTGAGGCCACCGGCGAGGTGCCGGGGTTGCAGTCCGTGGCCACAGCCATGGCCACCCCATGGCCGCGCAGCGCCTCAATGGGCGGAAGCGTCTCCTCCTGCAGCATCAGGAAGGCGCCGGGCAGCAACACGGCCACGACGCCCGCCTTCGCCATGGCCGCGATCCCGGCCTCGTCCGCATATTCGATGTGATCCGCCGACAGGGCGCCGTATCGCGCCGCCAGCGCCGCCCCCCCGCCGTTCGACAACTGGTCCGCGTGCAGCTTGACCGGCAGCCCCAAGGCCTTCGCCCTGTCGAACAGCCGCCCCACCTCATCAATGGAGAAGGCGATGGGCTCGCAATAGGCGTCAACCGCGTCCACCAGCCCCTCGGCATGGGCGGCGGGCAGGATCTCGTCCACCGCCAGATCCACATAGGCGGCGCGGTCCTCGCGGAACTCCGGCGGCACGGCGTGCAGGCCCAGATAGCTGGTCGCCACACCCACCCCGCCCTCGACGCCCACCCGCCGGGCGGCGCGCAGCATCTTCAGCTCGCTGTCCCGGTCCAGGCCATAGCCGGACTTGATCTCAACCGTGGTGACACCCGAAGCCTTCAGCCCGGCCAGCCGCTTCAGCGCCGAGGCGACAAGATCGTCCTCTGACGCTTCGCGCGTCATGCGCACGCTGGAGACGATGCCCCCGCCCGCCCGGGCGATCTCCTCATAGGTGGCGCCGCCCAGCCGCTGCTCGAACTCGCCGGACCGGTC
>NZ_PNLV01000067.1 GCF_013823285.1 Brevundimonas sp.
CGATGCTCGAGACGCCAGTTGGAGATGGCGAAGGTGATGACCGCATAGATCACCACCACCGCCACGGCCACGGCGCCGAAACGCCAGTCATAGGCGCCCGCCAGAACCCCCGCCGCGAGGATCAGCTCCAGCCCCGTGGGGATCAGGTTGAAGGCCAGGATGCGCAGCAGGAAGTCCACCGCGCGCGAGCCCCGCTCCACCGTACGCGACAGGGTCCCCGACCGCTTGGTCTGGTGGAAATCCAGCGACAGGTTCAGGGCGTGGGCGAAGGTCTCGGCCGCGGTGGTCCGCTGGGCTGCCTGACGAACCGGCGCGAACACCATGTCCGACAGCTGCGGCGCGGCGGAAGACAGGAACCGGATCACCGCCCAGCCCACCGCGAAGGCCACGAAGCCCGCCGCCACGCCGACGGCCGCGCCCTGATCGGCCGCCAGACGGTTGACCGCCGCGCCGAGCGCCAGCGGCGCCAGCACGCCCAGCACCTTGCCTGTCAGGGTCAGCAGGATGGCCCCGGTCAGACGGGTTCTCAGAAGCGGCGCCCGCGAGCGGCCCACCAGCCGCGCCAGGTCCATGAGCGCGCCCAGCGTCCCCGGTCCCTCTGTCCTCATCTCGACCCCGGCCAGCTGCGCGCGGACCTCAGGGTCGGCGCGTCGACGGCCCGAGCGCTCACCACGCATCGCCATGCGCCCTATATGGCGAGCGCGCAGGGTGGGTGAAAGGGCCGAATCCTCACCAGCCGTCGGCGCGCCAGGCGATTTCGCCGTCCAGCACGGTCATCAGGGCCCGGCCCCCGGGGATGTCCTCGGCCGGGACGGTCATGAGATTGATGTCGAAGACGGTGAAATCGGCGCGTTTGCCCACCTCGATGGTCCCCAGTTCGTCCTCGCGGAACGAGGCATAGGCCGGGCCGAGGGTGAACATGCGCAGGGCGTCGGCGCGGTCCACGGCCTCGTCGGGCCGCCAGTTTGGGCCCTGGAAGCCGTTCAGGTCGCGGCGGGCCACGGCGGCATAGAACTCGATCAGCGGATCGCCCCGCTCCACCGGCGCGTCGGTGCCGCCCACCACCGTCACGCCGGCGTCCATCAGCGAACGCCAGGCGTAGGCGCCGTCCAGCCGGGCGTCGCCCAGCCGGTCCGGCGCGAAGTGCAGGTCGCCGATAGCGTGGCTGGGCTGCATGGAGGCGATGACGGGGATATCGTGGAAGCGAGCGAAGTCGGCGGGACGCAGCACCTGGGCATGCTCGATGCGCCAGCGCGGATCGGCCCCGGCCTCCGCCTCGCCCAACACCTGAGCGTACCAGTCCAGCACCCGGGCGTTGCCCCGGTCGCCGATGGCGTGGGTGGTGATCTGGACGCCGTTCCGGAGCGCGGCGCGGTAAAGCGGCAGGGCGTCCTCATCGGTCATCTGCATCAGGCCGGACGTGTGCGCCGCGTCCGCATAGGGCTGGAACAGGGCCGCCCCGCGAGACCCCAGAGCCCCGTCGGCGTAGAGCTTGATGGCGCGGGTTATGATCCGTCCGTCGGCGACGGCGCGCGGACCCGAGACGAACAGGGCCTCGGCGCCCTCCGGCGTGATCGAGTTGTAGACCCGCAAGGTGGCCTCGCCCGCCTCGGCCATGGCCTCCATCAAGGGGACGTCCGCGATGGGCACGCTCATGGAATGGATGCCCGTCCAGCCATAGCGTGCGTAGACCTCGAAACCGGCCTCGTAGGTCTGGCGACGGAACGCCTCGCTGTCGGCGGGGCGCAGGTCGGCCACCAGCGCCATGGCGGCGTCGATGAGCAGGCCGTTGGGCGTCCCGGTCTCGTCGGTCAGGATGTCCCCGCCGAAGGACGCCTCGGTGGCGGCCGTGATCCCGGCGGCCTCGAGCGCTGCGGTGGAGGCGACCAGGGCGTGACCATCGGACCGGCCCAGAAGCACCATGCGGCCCGGGGCGGCGGCGTCCAGATCAGTCCGTTCGAGCATCCGGCCCTCGGGCCAGTGGGTCTCGATCCAGCCGCGGCCGGTGATGGAGCCCTCCGGATTGGCTTCGGCCCAGGCCGCCAGACGCGCCATGGCCTCGGCGATGGAGGCGGCGCCCTCCAGGTTCAGGGTCAATTCGCGCGCCCCGATGCCCGCCAGATGGCCGTGACCGTCGGTGAAGCCCGGATAGAGGCTGGCGCCCTTCAGGTCGATCACTGTCATGTCCGCGGGGGTCTGGGGCGCGTCGGCGCGGCGGCCAACCCAGGCGATGCGGCCGCCCTGCACGATAACCGCCTCGGCGGCAGGTGCGTTCTCCACCCCGGTGTGGATCGGCCCGCCGTGGATCATCATGTCCTGGGCGGCGGCGGCCTGCGCCATCAGCGCCAGCGCGCCGGCGAGGATGATGGGTTTCATGAAGAGCCTCCCTTTCGGCGCAGGGGAGCCTTCGGCGCCGCTGGCGTCAAGCGCCGGACCCTCCATATTGACGGCATGCAACTGTTCACCATCGGATATGAGGGCGAGCCCCAGAGCGCCGTGATCGCGCGGCTGAAGGCGGCCGGGGTCCAGCGTCTGATCGATGTGCGGGCCGTGGCCGCCTCGCGCCGGGCCGGGTTCTCCAAGACCGTGCTGGGCGAGAGCCTCAAGGGGGCGGGCATCGACTATGTCCACCTGCGCGCCCTGGGCACGCCCAAGTCGGGCCGCGACGCCGCCCGCAAGGGGCGGATCGACGAGATGCGCACCATCTTCGCCGAGCACATGGCCGAGCCCGAAAGTCAGCTGGCGTTCGAGCAGCTGCGCGATCTGGCGCGCGCGCGGCCCGCCGCCCTGCTCTGCTTCGAGGCTGACCACGCGGGCTGCCACCGCTCGGTTCTGGCCGAGCGGCTGGCGCGCGAGGACGGGTTCGAGGTGGTGAACCTCTAGCTTACTGGCCGCGAACCACCGGATCGGCCGAGCCAGTGGTGATGGGGTGATAGCCGGGGCGGGCCTCTTCATAGATGCGCCGGGCCAGAGGCCGGCCCCAGTCGCCTTGAGCCATCAAGGCCACATACAGGGGCTGGGTGAACTTGCGGCGGCCCATGCCGGTGAGGAACTGCTCCAGCGCCGGGACGGCCGGGTCGTACTGATGGCGCACCGCGATCATCAGCCAGCCGAACAAAATCTCGCTGTTCCCCGCCCGGGACAGGCCGAAGGTGTTGTCCAGGTCCGCCAATTGGGCGTCGGTCATGGTCTCGGGCAGGGAGCCGAGGAAGTGCTGCCACTCCTGCGTCACCCAGTCGCCAGGGTTCAGCCGCGCCGCCGGCGTGCCGGTCACGAACGCCTGAACCTGGGCCTCAACCGCGGCGAAGGCGTTCGAGGCGGGCTGGACAGCATTGGACGGCAGGCCGGGGCCATAGATCCAGGCGTCCATCTGCAACGCGGCCTCCAGCGCCGCGTCGCCCCCGATCAGATGCTCGCGGATGTCGGCCAGGAACATGGCCGTAGTCATGGGGCGGTAGGCGTTGCGGTCGAAATAGCCGCGCAGCCAGCGGTCGAACCGGTCACGACCCACAGTCCGCTCGATGGTGCGCAGGAAGAAGGCGCCCTTGTCATAGGCGATGGCGGTCATGCCCTCGTCCGGATCGCGCCCGGCCAGGTTCAGGTGCAGGCTCTGGTCCTCGGGCGGCAATTCGGCCATCTCGGCCTGCAGCGAGGTCCATTCCAGGGCGCGCAGCATTTCAGCCCGTTCGGGGCCATAGATGGCCTCCATGATCCGGTTCTCGAAATAGACGGTGAAGCCCTCGTTGAGCCAGAAATCGTCCCAGGTGGCGTTGGTGACCAGATTGCCGGACCAGCTGTGGGCCAGTTCGTGGGCCACCAGCGACACCAGCGAGCGATCGCCCGCGATGATGGTCGGGGTGGCGAAGGTCAGGCGGGGGTTCTCCATGCCGCCGAACGGGAAGCTGGGCGGCAGCACCAGCAGGTCATAGCGGCCCCAGATGTAGGGGCCGTAGAGCGCTTCGGCCGCCTCGACCATGGCCTCGACCTCGGGAAACTCGGCGGCGGAGCGCGCCAGCATGGACGGCTCGGTATAGACTCCGGTGCGCGCGCCCAGCGGCTGGAAGGCGATATCGCCAACACCGATGGCGATCAGATAGGGCGGCACGGGATTATCGAGACGGAAGCGGAAAGCGCGGCGGCCGTCCGGCGTCATCTCGCCTTCGGGAGTCAGCATTTCGGCGCTCATCACCGCCTTCATGCCCGCCGGCACGGTGATGCGCGCGGAATAGGTCTGACGGATGCCGGGGCTGTCCTGGGTCGGGATCCAGGTGCGGGTCAGGATCGCCTGGCCCTGGCTGAACAGATAGGGCAACTGACCGCCCGCAGTCTGCTCGGGCGTCAGCCACTGCAGGGCCGCCGCCTCGGGCCGGGTGGAATAGTCGATGTGGATGCGCCCCTCGGTGAAGGGAATGGCGATGACCAGCGGCCTGCCCATGAAGGGGCTTTCGTCGCCGATGGTGTAGTCCAGCGGACCGTCGTCCGAGCGCACGCCGTGGATGTCCAGGTCCCGGATGTCCAGGATGATCTCGTCCGCGCCCGGTTCGGCCGTGATGTCCAGACTGGCCGTGCCCGCCAGCATGCGCCGGTCGAAGTCCGCCGTCAGGTTCAGATCCACGTGGTGGACGCGCGCGATCTCGGGCCGGGCGTGGGAATGGGCGTCGGCCACATATTGCACCTGTGCGGGAATCTGCGGGCCGGCGACCTCGGTCATGGGCATGTTGGCGCAGGCGGACAGACCGCCGGAGAGGGCCAGGGCGGCCGCGATGGCCAGGGCGGAGGGGCGGATCATGCGGGATTTCCTGAACGGCGCGCCCTTGAGGGCGTCGTGATGGTCTCTTCTAGGCGGGGCGCTTGAACGGTTCAAACCCGCCAAGGATGCGATCAGGCCTGACGGACCGCCACCATCCACATGTTGTCGCTGGTAGGCAGGCGGTAGGTGGGGCCGAAGGCGCGGATGGTCAGGCCGGCCTGCTCCACGGCCCGGGACAGGGTCTCCGGCGTGAAGTAGTTGACGTGGTCAGGGAAGCGCAGGCCGCACCATTTAGCGCCGCGCACCCGGGCGTTCCAGCTGGCGAAATTGGGCACCTTGAGGATGGCGACGCCGCCGGGCTTCAGCACCCGGAAGGTCTGTTCCAGCACCGGCACGGGGGTGACGTCGTGTTCCAGGAACGAGCGCATGACCACGCCGGTCAGCGACTGCGCCTCGAGCTGCTTCAGGCCGTTGAGGGCGTCGGCGTTGACGATGCGCACATCGCGGTCCGCCAGCCGTTCCTCGGCCTCGCGGCAGATGGCGGGCGAGATCTCGATGCCGACGGGCGAGAACTGCGGGCCCAGCTCGGCCAGCTGCTTGCCGCCGCCGCAGCCCACGTCCACCACCGCGCCCGGCTCCGCATAGTGGTCCAGCAGGGCCGCCACGTTCTTGCGCGGCAGGGGCCGGAATTTGCGCCAGGCGCTGCGGGTCTTGAGCGCGACCGGACCCATGCCCGCGTGACGGCGGGCGTTCTCGATATGGTGCTGCTTCTCCCAGGCGAAGGTCTCGAACAGCTCGGAAATGTCCGGCGCGACCTCCAGATAGGTCATGTCGCAGTCCGGACAGGTCTTCATGCGCCACTCGTCAGGCGCGATGTCCAAGGTCGGCTGGTCTTCGTTGTCGCGCCCGCACAGGGGGCAGCAACGGGTGATCAGCAGCGGCTGACGGTCGGCTTGGAGCGGCTGGGCGGTCATGGCGTGTCCGGCGCGGGTGGGGCTGGCCGCAATATGGAGGCTCTGGCCCCACCTGTCACCGCCCCCGCTCAGCCCTTCTTCGCCCGGAAGTCGGCGATGGCGGTGACGGTCTCGCGCACCTTCGCCTCGATGCCGGCCCAGTCGCCGGACTTCACGGCCGCGTCGGTGATCAGTTTGGAGCCCATGCCCGCCGCCACGATGCCGGCGCCGAACCACTTCTCGATGGAGGCCGGGTCGGGGTCCACGCCGCCGGTGGGCATGATCTTGGTCCAGGGCATGGGCCCCCGCACCGCCTTGACGAAGTCCGGGCCGCCCACGGACGAGCCGGGGAACACCTTGACGATGTCGCAGCCCAGCTCCTGGGCATCGGAGATCTCGGTGGCCGAGCCGCAGCCGGGCGAATAGGCGATCATGCGGCGGTTGCACAGGCGGGCCACCTCGGGATTCAGCATGGGGCCGACCACGAATCGCGCGCCGCCGGCGATGTAGAGCCCGGCGGTGGGGGCGTCGACGATGGAGCCCACGCCCATGATCACGTCGGGGTTGGCCTTGGCGAAGTGGCGGCTGACCTCGAGGAACACATGGGCCGCGAAGTCTCCGCGGTTGGTGAACTCCACCGCCGGGGCGCCGCCCTTCGCGCAGGCGTCGATGACCGCGATGCAGGTCTCCACGTCCGGATGATAGAACACCGGCACTACGCCCTGGCGCTCGAGCTGTTGCAGGACGCTCAGACGATCGTGACGCATGGGACCGGTTTCCTTGTTCTGTGGCCGGATCAGGTCGCCGGATTGAACGGTTGCGTCAAGCGCAGATGGATCACACCGCGTTTCTTGCCGATCATCGCAGAGGGTAGCTTTTGACCACGGACCGGCTAGGCTTCGGGTGAAGGCCGCCGGTCGAGCGGTCACGGAGGACCCCATGAGCGAAGCCGCATCCGGTCTGGAGACATTCCGCGCCGAGACCCGCGCCTGGCTGGAGGCCAATTGCCCGGCCGAGGTGCGCGAACCCATGCCGTCCGAGGCCGACATGATCTGGGGCGGACGCAACGCCGTGTTCGCCACCCCGGCCCACGAGCGCTGGATGCGGACCATGGGCGAGCGGGGCTGGACCGCGCCGGAATGGCCCCGGGAATACGGCGGCGGCGGGCTTTCCAGGGAGCAGGCCAAGGTGCTGGCCTCGGAACTGCGCCGCATCAGGGCCCAGCCGGCCCTGAACAGCTTCGGCGTCTGGATGCTGGGCCCGGCCCTGCTGGCGTTCGGCACGGAGGAGCAGAAGAAACGCTTCCTGCCCGAGATCGTGCGCGGGGAGATCCGCTGGTGCCAGGGCTATTCGGAGCCGGGCGCCGGGTCGGATCTGGCCGGAATCCAGACCCGGGCCGAGGACCGCGGCGACCACTGGATCGTCAACGGCCAGAAGGTGTGGACGTCCTACGCCGACAAGGCGGACTGGATCTTCTGCCTGGTGCGCACCGACCCGGAGGCGCCCAAGCACAAGGGCATCTCCTTCGTGCTGTTCGACATGACCACGCCGGGTGTTTCGACCCGGCCCATCACCCTGATCTCCGGCAAGTCGCCCTTCTGCGAGACCTTCTTCGACGACGTGCGGGTGGAGAAGGCCAATCTGGTAGGCGAGCTGAACCGGGGCTGGGACGTGGCCAAATATCTGCTGGCCCACGAGCGGACCATGATCGGGGCCATGGGCGAGGTCATGGGCGGGGCGGCCCTGGGCCGGACGGCGGCGAAGGCCGTGGGTCTGGACGAGGCCGGGCGGCTGGACGACCCCATGCTGCGCGCCCGCATCGCCGAACTGGACGTGGACGGCGCCGCCTTTCGGCTGGCGCTGGAGCGGACCGGGGATCTGGCCAAGGCGGGCCGGGCCCATCCGGCCCTGTCGTCGGTGCTCAAGTATTACGGCTCGGAGCTGAACAAGCGCCGCCACGAGCTGCTGATGGCGGCGGGCGGGGCCGATGCGCTGGAGTGGGAAGGCGAGCGGTCCCGCGACGGCGCCGCGGCCCGCGACTGGCTGCGCACCAAGGCCAACTCCATCGAGGGCGGGACCTCCGAGATCCAGCTCAACATCATCGCCAAGCATCTGCTGCAACTGCCGGGAGCCTGAACCATGCCCCTGATCCTTTCCGACGAACAGCAGATGCTGGCCGAGGCCGCCGACGGCTTTCTGAACGAGCACGCGCCCATCGCCCACCTGCGCAAGCTGCGCGACAGCCGTGACCCCGACGGGGTCTCGCGGGACCTGTGGCGATCCTTCGGGGAGATGGGCTTCTCCGGGGTGCTGATCCCCGAGGACCAGGGCGGCTCGGGTCTTGGCGCGGTGGAGGCGGGCGTGGTGGCCGAGGCGCTGGGGCGCACCCTGACGCCCTCGCCCTTCCTGTCGTCGGGCGTGCTCTCGGCTGCGGCCCTGAAGGCCGGGTCGGGGGAGCAGCAGGCGGCCTGGCTGCCGAAGATCGCGGCGGGCGAGGCCATGGTTTCTCTGGCCGTGGACGAGGCCGGCAAGCACGCCCCGCACCGCATCCGGACCACCGCCGAGCGGTCGGGGAACGGTTTCAAGCTCAATGGAAACAAGGGCTTCGTTCTGGACGGCCATGTGGCCGACGCCCTGATCGTGGCGGCGCGCACCTCAGGCGAGGGCATGGACGGCCTGACCCTGTTCCTGATCGACCCGAAGGCGGCGGGGCTGGAGATCGAGCGCACCGCCATGGTGGACGCCCACAACGCCGCCCGGGTGACCCTGACCGATGTGGAGGTCACCGCCGACGCCGTGCTGGGGCCGGTGGACGGGGGCGGCGAGATCCTCGAGCGCGTCCTGAACCTGGGCCGGGCCTGCGCCGCCTCATCCCTGCTGGGAGCCGGGGATCAGGCGTTCCGCCTCACCGCCGAGTACCTGAAGACCCGCAAGCAGTTCGGCAAGCTGATCGGCGAGTTCCAGGCCCTTCAGCACCGCGCCGCCCACGTCTTCACCGAGCTGGAGATCGTGCGCGCCGTGACCCTGGCCGCCCTTCAGAAGCTGGACGCGGGCGACGATGACGCCGCCTTTGCGGTCTCGGTGGCCAAGGCCAAGGCCGGGCGCGTGGCCGAGCTGTGCGTTCAGGAAGCGGTGCAGATGCACGGCGGCGTCGGCATGACCGACGAGTACGACGTGGGCCTGTACATGAAGCGGGTCCGCGTCCTGAACGAGCTCATGGGCGACCACGGCTTCCACGCCGACCGGGTGGCCCGGGCGGGGGGCTACTGAGGCCCCGGTTTCGGACTCTGGACCCGAAAAAACAGGGTGCGAATAGTGCGAATAGTCCGAAATCCGGACTCGAGGCCGGAAAAAACAGGGTCTGAATAGTGCGAATTGTCCGAAATCGCGCCTCCGCCGTCTGGTGAGGGAGGACAGAGTATACGGGCGGTCAGAAGGGGTGGGCGTAAGTTTGATGTTTGGCCCGTTCGACCCTCATCCCCCGCGCCAGAACGAAGCCGCTGACGCGCCTTCGTGCGCGAGTTCCCCCTTCTCCCAATGGGAGAAGGAAGGGCATCAGCCGCGGGCCAGTTTCAGGAAACGGTCCTGCAGGGCCGGGTCGGTCTTGAACACGCCGGTGAAGCGGGTGGTGATGGTGGAGACGTGGCGGTGGTGCACGCCGCGGGTGGTCATGCACTGGTGCTCGGCGTCGATCAGCACCGCTGTCCCGGCGGGCAGGAGGTTGTCCTCGATGGCCTGGGCGATCAGCTGGGTCAGGGTTTCCTGGGTCTGCAGGCGTTTGGAGAAGATCTCCACCACCCGCGCCAGCTTGGAGATGCCCACCACCTTTTCGGCCGGCACATAGGCCACATAGGCCTTGCCCAGGAACGGGGCCATGTGGTGCTCGCAGTGGCTCTCCACCTCGATGTCGCGTAGCAGGACCATGTCGTCATAGCCCTGCACGTCCTCGAAGGTGCGGCTCAGCTCCTTCGCGGCGTCGGCGTCATAGCCCTGGAACCAGTCGCCATAAGCGTCCACCACACGTTTCGGCGTGTCGATCAGGCCCTCGCGCCCGGGATTGTCGCCGGCCCAGGCGATCAGGGTGCGCACGGCCTCCATGGCCTGCTCGCGGCTGGGGCGCTTGATGTCGCCGTCGTTGCTGACCAGGACGGGCTTGGCTTGGAGGTCCATGACACGCTTTCTAAAGGGCGGGAGCCCAAGACGCTCCCAATCGTGACGCCGACGGTTTATTGCACCGCGTCACGCCTATATGGGACGACCGGTGCGTCCCGCAAGAAAACGGATACCACGCGACCCCATGACGCTCCACCTGCACGACACCCTGGCCCGCAAGAAGCGGCCCTTCGAGCCCCGCGATCCGAACCGGGTGACGCTCTATGTGTGCGGGCCGACGGTCTATGATTTCGCCCATATCGGCAATGCGCGCCCGCCGGTGGTGTTCGACGTGCTTTTCCGCCTGCTGCGCCGCCAGTACGGCGAAGGGGCGGTGATCTATGCGCGCAACGTCACCGACGTGGACGACAAGATCAATGCGAAGGCCACGAAGGAAGGCGCCCCCATCGGCGAGGTCACGGCCCGCTACGAGGCCGCCTATCTGGAGGACATGGCGGCCCTGAACGTGCTGGCGCCGACCCTGGCGCCCCACGTCACCGCCCACATGGACGCCATCATCGCCCAGATCGGCGCCATCATGGACAAGGGCTGCGCCTATGCGGCCGAGGGCCATGTGCTGTTCGACGTGTCGGCCTACGAGAACTATGGCCGCCTGTCCGGCCGGGATCTGGACGAGATGGTGGCCGGGGCGCGGGTCGAGGTGGCGCCCTACAAGCGCAATCCCCACGACTTCGTGCTATGGAAGCCGTCCAAGGCGGGCGAGCCGTCCTGGGAATCGCCCTGGGGCGCGGGGCGTCCCGGCTGGCACATCGAGTGCTCGGCCATGATCGAGGCCAATCTGGGCCTGCCCATCGACATCCACGGGGGCGGCATCGACCTGGTGTTCCCGCACCACGAGAACGAGATCGCCCAGGGGGTCTGCGCCCACGGCCACGCCCATGGCGCGGACGCCCATGAGGAATACGCCCGCTACTGGATGCACAACGGCTTCCTGACCGTGGACGCGGAGAAGATGTCCAAGTCCATCGGCAATGTGCTGCTGCTGCACGATCTGGTGCAGCATGTGCCGGGCGAGGTGGTGCGCTGGGCCCTGCTGAGCGCCCACTACCGCCAGCCGCTGGACTGGAATCAGGCGCTGCTGGACCAGTCGCGCAAAAATCTGGACCGGCTGTATCAGGCCCTGCGCCGGGCCTCGGCCATTCCGGCGGCGGACGATGAACCGTCGGAGGACTTCCTGACCGCCATCGAGGATGACCTGAACACCCCCGGCGCCGCCGCCGCCCTGTTCGCCCTGTCCAGCGAGATCGAGCGGGCCATGACCGCGGGCGACGAGGGCGCCGTGGCCGCCGCCAAGGGGCGTTTGCTGGCCGGCGGGGCCCTTCTGGGCGTGCTGCAGGCCGATCCCGACGCCTGGTTCGAGGGCGGGGCCGACGACGCCCTGAAGGCCGAGGTGGAGGCCCTGCTGGAGCAGCGTCTGCAGGCCCGCGCCGAGAAGAACTGGCCCGAGGCCGACCGCATCCGCGACCGCCTGACCGAACTGAAGGTGGTGGTCATGGACGGGCCAATGGGGGCTACCTGGCGGCTGAAGGAGTAGGGCGGACTCACAGTGACGCGGGGCGGCCTGCCGAACAGCGGACGTCCCGAACCGCCGGGACGGGTGGGTAGCGGCGCGGGAACCCGGCCGATGCCTTCCCGTTAGTCCGCCGGAGGCTGTTCCGATGACGCTGAGCCGGTGGATATTCTGGGCGATCGTCCTGGGCTTTGCCCTGGGCGGGTTCTTCGACGGGATTCTGCTTCACCAGATCCTCCAGTGGCACCATCTGCTCAGCCTCGTGCCGGAGGTCTCGAGCCTGCGCTTTCAGGTTCTCTGGGACGGCTACTTTCATGCGCTGATGTATGTGGTCGGGGCGGTGGGTCTCCTGGGGCTTTGGCGGGCACGCGGCGCGTTGCCGGAGCATTCGGGCCTTCAGACCCTCGGAGCCATTCTGATCGGATTTGGCATCTGGCACGTCGTCGATAGTGTGCTCTCTCACTGGGTGCTCGGCATTCACCGGATCAAGCTCGACAGTCCCAATCCACTGATGTGGGACCTCATCTGGTTTTTCGCCTTCGGCGTGATTCCGGTCCTCGTCGGGACATGGCTGGCGAAGCGCGGGCCGGGAACGCGGCGCGGGATTCCGGCAGCTCTGACGGTGCTTCTCCTCGGCACGATCAGCGCCGGTGCAGGCGTCTGGGCACTGCAGCCGCCGCCCGATCAGCCCGAGTTCACGACTGTGGTGTTCAAGCCCGGGGCAGGACCAGAGGGCGCCATCAGGGCCATGGCGGCTACGGGCGCCCGACTGGTCTGGTCAGATCCCCAGATGTCGGTCGTGGTTCTCAGCGTCGAGCCCTCTCGCAGGTGGTCCCTGTATCGACATGGGGCGATGCTGGTCAGCGGTTCGGGATTGCCCGTCGGCTGCTTCGACTGGAGCCGTGCGTAGGCCAAGGCCCGCAATGGGACGTGAGCACACACTGGCTTGCTGATCGCAAGCGCCGTCGCGGGTTCGCGAAGCCCTCGCGGCCTCAGCCGATCAATCTCCCGCCACACGCCTTTTGCCACCTTGGGCGACTCCGGCTAGGAACGGAGCATGAACACCCTGATCCTCGTTTTCGCCGGGCTTTTCGTGGCGGCCTCGGCCGCCTTCGTCTGGGCCTTCATGGGCTGGCAGAGGGCGAAATCCGCCGCCGATGCGGCCCACCACAAGATCGAGGTGATCGAGGACGCCCGCGCCTCCATGGCCGACTATCTGCGGGCCCAGGCGGCGGAGTCAGCCCAGTCCGTGGCCAACCAGATGGTGGCCCGCGCCACCGAGACCTTTCAGGCCCAGGACCGGGTGGCCCGCGAGCGCATGGAGGCCCAGCTGAAGCCGGTCAGCGAGACCCTGGCCAGGTTTCAGGAGCACGTGCAGGCGCTGGAGAAGGTGCGGTCCGAGGAGACCGGCGGGCTCAAGGAGCAACTGGCCCTGCTGATGACCGCCCACACCGCCACCCGGGACGAGACCCGCAAGCTGACCGAGGCCCTGCGCGGCAACACCGGGCGGCGCGGCCGCTGGGGCGAGCAGACCTGCCGCAACGTTCTGGAGGCCGCCGGCATGGCGGGGCGCTTCGATTTTCAGGAGCAGACGTCCCAGGCCGACGACGAGGGCCGCCAGTCGCGGCCGGACTTCATCGTGCGCCTGCCCGGCGGCGGCATGTTCGTGATCGACGCCAAGGTGCCGCTGGCCTTCGACGCCGACGAGGAGGGCGACGAGGACAGCCGCGCCCAGGCCCGCTCGCTGCGCATCGCCGCCAGCCTGAAGACCCATGTGCGCCAGCTGGCGTCCAAGGCCTATCAGGACCAGTTCAAGCCCAGCCCCGATTTCGTGGCCCTGTTCGTGCCCGGCGACGCCTTCCTGTCCTCTGCGCTGGATCATGCGCCGGACATCATGACCCAGGCCATGGATTGCCGGGTGGTCATCGTCACCCCCACCACCCTGTTCGCCCTGTGCAAGGCCGTGGCCTACGGCTGGCGCGCCGAGGAGCAGAGCGCCAACGCCGAACACGTGGCCCGGCTGGGCAAGGAGCTCTACAAGCGCCTGGCCACCATGGGCGGATACGCGTCCTCGCTGGGGGCCGATCTGGACCGGGCGGTGAAGCGCTACAACCAGTTCGTGGGCTCGCTGGAGAGCCAGGTGATGGTGCAGGCCCGCCGGTTCGAGGACCTGCAGGTGGATCACGAGGGCAAGGATCTGCCCGAACTGGCGCCGGTGGAGCAATCCACGCGCACCCTGAGCCGTCCTGAACTGATCGACAGCGCGCCGGACGGCGACAAGGCGCAATAGACTTGCGCCGCATCGGCGGCTAATCGGCGCCCATGACCGACGCCCTGTCCCCCTGCCCGCCCGACGACCAGCCCGTGGGCCGCATGATCGCCATGCCCGCCGACGCCAATCCCGAGGGCGACATCTTCGGCGGCTGGCTGCTGGCCCAGATGGACCTGGCCGGGTCCTCGCCCGCCTTCAATCTGGCGCGGGGCCGCTGCGCCACCGTGGCGGTGGACTCCATGGTGTTTCACCAGCCGGTGTCCGTGGGCGACGAGGTCAGCATCTATGC
>NZ_PNLV01000068.1 GCF_013823285.1 Brevundimonas sp.
ATCCGGCGCCGGACGCCACCGTGCCCGTCGCGGCGCTGGACAAGAAGCCCCTGAGCGGCATCGCGAACTGGATATGAACCACCCTGACGCCAGATGCCTTACATGGGACAGGAGCGTCCGACGTCTCAATCCACGATCCGCACCGGCGCCGGAGGGTCGAGGCCGACGACGACCAGAACTGAATCCGCCGAACCAGGACCTTCCATGACCACCGAACACCGCGCCACACCCGGCTTCGACGACCAGGCCCCGGGGACCTCCGGCCTGCGCCGCCCGACCCGCCGGTTCATGGAGCCGCACTATCTTGAGACCTTCATCCAGGCCCTGTTCGAGGTGGCCGCGCCGCCCAAGGGCGCGACCCTGATCGTCGGCGGCGACGGGCGGTTCTTTTCGGATCAGGCGGCGGCGACGGTGATCCGCATGGCCGCGGCCCACGGGTTCGGCCGGGTGCTGGTGGGGCAGGGCGGGCTGCTGTCCACCCCGGCGGCTTCGCATCTGGTGCGGCGGCATGAGGCCTTCGGCGCCGTGATCCTGTCGGCCAGCCACAATCCGGGCGGACCGGACGGCGATTTCGGCGTGAAGTTCAACGGCGCCTCGGGCGGTCCGGCGCCCGCCTCTCTGACCGATGCGGTCCAGGCCCGGGCCTCGGCCCTGCGGCGCTACAGCCTGTCGGATCAGCCGGCGCCCTCGCTGGACCAGCCGGGCGCCTTTGATCTGGACGGCATGGCGGTGGAGGTCATCGACCCGGTGACGGCCTATGCGGACCTGATGGAGACCCTGGTGGATTTCGACCAGATCCGCGCCCTGATCGCCCGGCCCGACTTCTCCATGATGTTCGACGCCATGCACGCGGTGACCGGGCCCTACGCCCGCGAGATCTTCGAGAACCGGCTGGGCGCACGGGGCGTGGTGATGAACGGCGCCCCGTCGCCCGACTTCGGCGGCGGGCATCCCGATCCCCATCCCGACCACGCGCCCGAGCTGGCCGCGGGCCTGTTCGGCGATCAGCCGCCGTCCTTCGGCGCCGCCTCGGACGGGGACGGGGACCGCAACATGATCCTGGGCCCCGGCATGATCGTCTCGCCCGGCGACAGTCTGGCGATCCTGACGGCCAACGCCGCGCGCATCGGCGCCTATCGCACCCGGCCGCTGAAGGGCGTGGCCCGCTCGGCCCCCACCAGCCGCGCCGTGGACCGGGTCGCCGAGCGGCTGGGCCTGCCGCTCTACGAGACCCCCACCGGCTGGAAGTATTTCACCAATCTGCTGGACGACGGCCGCATCACCTTCTGCGGCGAGGAGAGCTTCGGCACCGGCGCGGACCATGTGCGCGAGAAGGACGGCCTGTGGGCGGTGTTGATGTGGCTGAACCTGCTGGCGGTCGAGGGCCGGCCCCTGCCCGAAATCGTACGGGATCACTGGCGCCTCTACGGCCGCGACTATTACCAGCGGCTGGATTTCGAGGATCTGGACGCGGCCCGGGCGGCGGAGTTCATGCGCGACCTGCGGGCCGATCTGGACCGGATGGCGGGCCGCGCGGTGGGCGGCTTCACCGTGAGCAAGGCTGAGGAGTTCCGCTATGTGGACCCTGTCGACGGCGCGGTGGCCGAGCTGCAGGGCGTGCGGCTGTGGCTGACGCCGGACGCCCGCATCACCTGGCGCCTGTCGGGCACCGGCGCGCGCGGCGCGACCCTGCGAGTCTATGTGGAGCGATTTGAACCGCCGTCGGGCGCGATCGACGCCCCGGTAGCGGAGGCCCTGTCGGCGCTCTCGGCGGCGGCGGTGGCGGCGGCGCGCATCACCGAACGGCTGGACCGCACCACGCCGTCGACGATCACCTGAGATGGCCCACATGAAACGCTTCGAAGAGATCGACTATCGCCCCACCGCCAAGGGGCCCGCCATCCTGCGTCGGCGGTGGGTTCCGGCGGTGGACCGGCACGTGGTGGAAATCCTGCTGGGCGACGAGCACCTGATGTCGGATCTGTTCATCGAGGGCGAGTCCGAGCTGGCGCGGCGGGCTCTGGCCCTGGCGCCGGATCGGCCGCTGTCGGTTTTGGTGGGCGGGCTGGGCCTCGGTTACACCGCCCGCGCCGCGCTGGAGGATCAGCGGGTCACGCGCCTGACGGTGCTGGACGCCCTGCAACCGGTGATCGAATGGCACGAGGAGGGGCTGGTGCCCCTGACGCCGCCCCTGCGCGATGATCCCCGTTGCGCCCTGCGCCTGGCGGACTTCTTCACCTGGTTCTCGCCGGGCAGTCCCCGGCACAGCGACGAGACCTATGATCTGGTGCTGCTGGACATCGACCACTCGCCGACGCGCCTGCTGGCCCCGGACCATGCCGCCTTCTACACCGCCAGGGGGCTGGCTGATCTGGCGCTGGGCATGCGCCCGGACGGGGTGTTCGCCATGTGGTCGGACGATCCGGCGGAGGACGATTTCATCCACGCCCTGAGAGGGGTTTTCGCCGACGTGCACGCCGAGGATGTCCGCTTCGAGAACCCGCTGACGGGCGAGCCGTCGCAGTGCACCCTGTATCTGGGACGCAGGCGCTGAGATCAGGGCCGGGGTTCGGGACGTTCGAACGTCGCCATCTGCGTCGGCGCGCCCAGCCCGGACGCGCAGGGTCCCACGTCGTCGAAGCGCACCGCACAGCCGTTGCGGTCCGCAACCCCGTTCGCCCAATGCCGGAACCGCTCGCGGCCCCATTCGAACCGGTGGTCCCAGTGCCGCTTGCGCCCCGGTTTCAGCCCCAGCATCGGATTGTAGTCGGCGTTGGGCGTGGTGATGATCACCGTGCGCGGCTGTCTGAGCACGAAGAAGGCGCGCTCCACTTGTGACAGGGAGTCCGGATCGATGTGCTCCAGCGTCTCCAGCATGACGAATGCATCGTGCCCCTTGAGATCAAGGGCGGGATCCAGGAACGACCCGTGGATGAATCGCAGGTCCGCCCCGGTTTTCATGGGCTCGACCCGCGCCCTCAGGCTGTCCAGATCACCGAGGCGCAGCTCCACCCCGGTGAGAACCTCGAACCGGTCCTCCCGGATCAGCCGTTCAAACAACGCCCCGGGGCCGCAACCCAGGTCGGCCACCCGGCGCGCGCCGCACCGGACCAGGGCGTCGACCACGGCCTGGATGCGGCCCTCGTGCAGACTGGACGGGGCGACGCGGCCCTGTGGTTTTTCCGGGTCGGCGAACTGAATTCGTGGCTCCCTCGTGAAGACCGACGGCGGGTGAACTCAAATCCTTACCGGAACAGCCGCGCCGGGACCATGCAGGTCCGGCTGGAGGCGAAACCCGGGATCGGCTAAGTCCCCTCATAACTCCAAACCCCACTGGATTGTCCCATGCCGCGCGCCCCCCTGAAACGAGCGTTCCTCGCCCTCGCCGCCGTGGCCGTGATCGCCGCGCCCGCCGCCGACGTGGGGGCCTGGGGCGCCACCGGCCACCGGCTGATCGGGGTGGCGGCCATGCGCAACCTGCCCGACGAGATTCCCGCCTTCCTTCGCACCACCCAGGCGGCTGTCGAGGTCGGCGAACTGGCGCGAGAACCGGACCGCTGGAAGGGCGGGCCCCGCACCCACGCCCGCGAGCGCGACACGGCCCATTTCATCGATTTCGACGACAACGGTCATGTGCTGACGCCCCAGGGGCCGCACATCGACGCCATGCCCGAGCTGCGCAGCGAATACGAAGCCGCCCTGACCCGGGCGGGACTCAGCGTCGATACGGCCGGGCACCTCTACTACGCCCTGATCGACGGCTGGCAGCAACTGGTGCGCGACTTCGCCTACTGGCGCGTGCTGAACGCCGCCGAGGCCCGCGAGCCCGATCCGGGCAAGCGCGCCTGGTACGCCGAGGACCGTCGCCGGCGCGAGGCCCTGCTGATCCGCGATCTGGGCGTCTGGTCCCACTATGTGGGCGACGCCAGCCAGCCGCTGCACACCTCGATCCATTACAACGGCTGGGACGGAGACACTCCGAACCCGGAGGGCTTCACCCGCTCGCGCCGCACCCATGGCCTGTTCGAGGGCGCCTATGTGCGCGGCGTTGCGCGGCTCGATCTGGTGGAGACAGCCATGCCCGCCGCTGACCTTCGTGAAGCCGCCATCGAGCGCCGCACGGCCGTCTACCTGGGCGCCAGCCTGGCCCGGGTGACGCCCTTCTACCGGCTGGAGCGCGACGGCGCCTTCGCCGAGGGGGATCCGCGCGGCGGCGCCTTCGCCATCGAGCGGCTGGGCGCCGGGGCGGGCGAACTGCGCGACCTCATCGTGCTGGCGTGGCGGGAAAGCGCGAACGCCCGCGTGGGCTGGCCCGCCGTGGCCGTGGCCGAGGTGGAGGCGGGAACCGCCGATCCCTGGGACGCCATGATCGGGACGGACTGAACCCTTGGCGCAATCGCCCGAAGACTGGCTGAAACAGGCGCTCGATCACCAGAACGCGGGGCGGCTCGAGGAGGCGGTCGCGGCGTTCGAGGCTCTGCTGGCCCTGCGGCCCGAGCTGGCGGACGTCTGGTTCGATCTGGGCCGGTTGCGACGACGGATCGGGCGGCACGAGGCGGCGCTGGACGCCTATGACCGGGCGCTCAGTCTGGGCGTGCGCGGGCCGGAGGAGGTGCGGCTGAACCGGGCCGTTATCCTGTCGGAGGATCTGCACCGACCCGACGACGCCGAGGCCGAGCTCAACGCGGCCCTGACCCTGAACCCGCGGTTCGCCCCCGCCTGGCTGAATCTGGGCAATCTGCATGAGGACCGGGGGCGGCGGGATCCGGCGCGCGCGGCTTATGAGCAGGCGCTGGCGCTGGAGCCGGGCAATGTGCTGGCCCTGGCGCGGCTGGCGGGTGTGGCCCGGGCGTCCGGGCCGGACGATCCGCTAATCGGCCGGCTGCGCGCCGCCCTGAAGGTCATCGGCACGGGATCGCCGGACGAACGCATGGCGCGGGCCGATCTGGGCTTCGCCCTCGGCCGGATGCTGGACGAGGCGAGGGCCTATGACGAGGCCTTCGCGGCGTACGCACAGGCCAACCGCGACAGCCGCCTGATCCCGGGGCCGCCCGGCGCGCGCTATGACCGCACGGCGCAGGAGGCGGTGGTCGATCAGCTCATCGCTGCCTTCCCCGACGCCCGGAACGGCGAGGGCGGCGAGGACGCGCCCCTGTTCATCTGCGGCATGTTCCGCTCGGGCTCGACCTTGGCCGAACAGATTCTGGCCGCGCACAGCCGGGTCACGCCGGGGGGCGAACTGGAGCTTCTGCCCGCCCTGGTCCGGCGCGAGCTTCAGCCTTGGCCCGCCAGCCTGAAGACGCTGGACGAGGGCCGCATCGAGTCCCTGCGCGGGGCCTATCTGGACGGCCTGCATGCCCGCCTGCCGGGCGCCGATGTGATCACCGACAAGCGGCCGGACAACTTCCTGCACGTGGGCCTGATCAAGACCCTGTTCCCGCAGGCGCGCATCATCCACACCCGCCGCGATCCGCTCGACAACTGCCTGTCGTGCTGGTTCCTGCATCTGAGCCACGCCATGCCGTGGGCGCTGGACCTGGAGGACACGGCCCACTGGCTGATCCAGCAGGAACGGCTGATGGACCACTGGAAATCCCTGTGGCCCGACGACATCCACACCCTGGACTACGACGCCCTGGTGGCCGACCCGGAGGAGAAGGTGCGCGGCCTGCTGGATTTCTGCGGTCTGGACTGGGAGGATGGCTGCCTGTCGTTCCACGCCCTCGACAACGCTGTGCGGACCGCCAGCGTGTGGCAGGTGCGCGAGCCGCTCTATCGCCGGGCGTCGGGCCGATGGCGCAACTACAAGCTCCATCTGGGATCGCTGAAGGCGGCGCTGGGCCGGGCCTGACTTTCGCCGACGCGCCCGGCGCTGTAGGGGAGCGGCATGACCGACCTGACCCCGCCCGCCGTCATCCTCGACAAGCCGCAGATGGCCGATAACATCGGCTCCGTCGCGCGGGTGATGGCCAATTTCGGCCTGACGGACCTGCGGCTGGTCGCCCCCCGGGACGGCTGGCCCCAGGACCGGGCGTGGGCCACCGCCTCGGGCGCCGACTGGGTGCTGGAGGGCGCGCGCGTGTTCGACACCGTGGCCGAGGCCATCGCGGACCTGAACACCGTCTTCGCCACCACCGCCCGCCCTCGCGAGACCCGCCAGCCGGTGCGCACCCCGCGCGAGGCCTCCCGCGTGCTTTATGACGACACCGCCTCCGGCCTGATGGCGGGCCTGCTGTTCGGGGGGGAGCGAGCCGGCTTGGAGACCACCGACATCGCCCTGACCTCGGGCATCGTCACCATCCCCATCGACCCGCGCCACCACTCCCTGAATCTGGCCCAGGCCGTAGCCATCAACGCCTATGAATGGCGCACGCTCGTGCTGGACGCCCCGCCGCCGAAGTTCCGCCAGGGCGAGCCGCCCGCATCCAACGACCTGCTGCTGGGCATGTACGAGCATCTCGAGACCGAGCTGGACGCCGGGGGCTTCTTCCACCCGCCCGAGAAGAAGCGCTCCATGAGCCAGAACCTGCGCGTCATGCTGGGCCGCGCCGCCTTCACCGAGCAGGAGGTGGCCACCTTCCGCGGCGTGATCCACGCCCTGTCGAAGGGGCGCGGCCGGGTGCTGGCCAAGCTGGCGGAGAAGAGGGCGCGGGAGGAGTAGCGGCAGGCCGGGATAATCCCGCATTTCCGCCGCCCAATGCTCTTGCCCACAAGGGATTGGCCACTGATCGCGGTCTATTTCATCCCGCCCCTGTCAGGCCGCCTATCATGTCGCCATGACCCCGAAACGCGCCCCCTTGCAGTGCAAAGTGAGACTCTCATTGCACTGTTTTTCGCGCCCGGAGTCTCACCATCCCGCCCCCCACCCCTCCGCTCACCCCAGAAGGCTGGGGTCCAGATGGCGCGCACCGGGTCAGGCCGGAGACAAGCGGGGGCCCACAAAGTGAGACTCTCATTGCACTCTTTTTCGCCTCCAGAGTCTCACAGCCCCAGACTCCGTCAGTCGATCTCCAGCAGATCGGACCACCGCCAGGCCGGGGCGCCCAGGGCGATGCGGGAGGCGGCGGCGCCGTCGCCCAAGGTCAGCAAAACCAGACCCCGCATGGGCTCAGTGCGGCAGTCGGCTGGAGCGAAGGCGACCTCCATGGCGATGGCCTGTCGCACCCCCGCCAGACCCTTGCCCGTCTCGGCCCCGCTCTGCAGCCAGTCGCCGTTCCAGACCTGGATGGCCCTGCCCGAGGCGTTCAACTGGCGGGCGGCGGCGTCGATGGCGGCGCGCACCTCGGCGTCGCCCCGCAACGCCTCCTGGAGACGGCGGACCATGTCGCAGCCGCCGCCTGAACCGCCCGAACCGGCGCCCGACCCTGTTCCTCCGGCCCCGCCGCCCGTGCCGGACCCGGCCGTTCGCGCGCCCGCCGTCTGCGACGAGGTCAGGACGGGCAGGGCGGGCGGGGCCGGGGCGATGGGAACGGTCTGGACGTCCGGCGGCGGCGGCTGGTGCAGCGGCCGCACGGGCGGTGGCGGGGGTGAGGGCGGGGCGACCCGGGGCGCGGTGTCGGGCGGGGCGGCGTCGGCGGGCGCGGGCGACTCCTCCGGAGCCGGTTCCGGGGTCGGCGGCGGCGGCGGCGGGCGGACCAGGGTCACCACCATCGGCGGCGGATCGATCGGCGGGGCGTCCGGCCCCGCGCGGGACAGGCCGAGAAACAGCGCCGCCTCGCTCCCCGCGACGATCAGCAGGACGCCGGACCGGACGGCCAGTCGGCGCCAGCGAGGGCGCCGCGCGCCGGAGGGGGAAAAAACGCTCACGACCCCAGAAAAAAGTTCGCTCGCGTCAGCATCGTGGCGCACCGGGGATGGACGGCCATGAAAATGAGATCAGCGATCGGTGAAACAGGGACCGCGTCCGGCCTTCGGCCTCTGAGCGGCCCAACGTCTGTATTCTGAGACAGGTTCCTGATCGAACACGATTATTGCGTCGGAGGCCGTAATACTACGGCCAAGCTGACATTTTCTGGTCAAAACAACGTCATCAAGCGGCCTTCCGTGCCGAAAAGCTTGGGGCGGCGCGACGATGGGACTGGCGCCCCCAATGGGATGGAGACCTCACTTGAACACTTCCACACGCCGCACGCTGAAGGTGGGCGCCGCCGTCGCCGCCCTGGGCCTGATGGCCGGCGCCTGCGCCAGTCACCAGTTCGTTCGCGACAATGTACAGGCGGTCGATGACCGCGTCACCGCCACCGACACCCGCCTCACCGGCGTGGAAGGCACCGCCGGCCAGGCCCTCCAGCGCGCCAACGACGCCCATGTGCTCGCCGAGGGCAAGTTCCTCTATGAGGTGGTGCTGTCGGACGATTCGGTGAAGTTCCCCACCGACGTGGACAGCCTGTCGCCCGAAGCCGAGCAGCGCCTGAACGAACTGGCCCAGCGCCTGCGCGCCGAGAACGCCAACGTCTATCTGGAGATCCAGGGCTACACCGACTCCACCGGTCCGGAATCCTACAATGACGAACTAGGGCAGGCCCGGGCCGAGGCCGTGCGCCGCTATCTGAACCGTCAGGGCGTGGCCCTGAACCGCATGGCCACCATCTCCTACGGCGAGAGCGAGCCGGTGGCCCCCAACGACACCGCCGAAGGCCGGGCCCAGAACCGGCGCGTGGCCATCGTCGTCCTGAGCTGACGGCCTGGCGTGATGCGGGGCTGGACGGTGTGTCGTCCGGCCCCGGTCACGGCCTTCGGGGCGCGCGATCGGCGGGGGAGACGAGGGCGGTCATGACCAGCTCCACCACCGCCTTCATCAGGCACAGGATCAGCACGGCCGCCATGGGCGCGGAGGTCTCGCTCAGCCACCAGGCGGCGGCCAGCACCGTCACGTGCAGCACCACGATCCGGCCATAGGGACGGACCATCTCGACCCCGGGCGAGGACCGCCGCCACAGGCCGCTGGACCACCACTCGCGGATCACGATCACGATCTGCAGCGCCGCCGCCGCCAGCACGGCCCAATAGAATGTGGGATTGGTGAACACCCGACCCCACAGCCCGTCCTCGTCATCGATGATCCTGCTGGCCAGTATCATCGTGAAGACGCCGTGGACCAGGGTGAACAGCCCGTAGTGGACGATGAAGAAACAACCGACGCCGATCGTGCCCATCTGCGCCGAGCCCGGCGCCAGGGTGTCCGGCTGCCGGGCGGTCAGGATGCGGACCAGGCTCAGCACCCCGACGATGATGTTCTCCACCCAGTAGAGCATCAGGATCTGCCCGGCGTCCCAGCCCAGCCACAGCACCCCGGCCACCGGAATCAGGTTCAGCAGGATGATCAGCAGAAGCCGCGCCCCGCCCAGCCTCCGCCCCATGTCCGTGATCACAGTATCCGCCATGAGGGCACACTGGCCTGCGAGTGTGCGAACGAAAAGGGCGCAGGAAGCTGACTGAAGCTGACGCTATAGCGCGCTGAGAAACTTCGGCAGGATCTCCGACGCGGGACCATAGACGCCTTCATCGAACAGGCGCCGCTCCGCCGTGGGCTCCAGGTTGATCTCGACCGCCCGCGCCCCCGCCATGCGCGCCGTCTGCACAAAGCCCGCCGCCGGCCACACCGCGCCGGAGGTGCCGATGGACAGGAACAGGTCACACCGGCTCAGGGCCTGCTCGATGCGGTCCATCTCCAAGGGGATCTCGCCGAACCAGACGATGTGCGGGCGTAACCGCCCGGCCGGATGGTGCGGCGAGGCGTGAGCCGGCTCCAGATCGCCCGGCCAGTCGCAGACCACGCCCGAGGCCGTGCAGCGCGCCTTGCGGAGGTCGCCGTGCATGTGGATCAGCTCGAATCCGGCCGCCGCCGGCGTCTCCGCATGGGCGCGGTCGTGCAGGTCGTCCACGTTCTGGGTGACCAGCAGGAAGTCACCCTCCCACCGCGCCGCCAGTTCGGCCAGGGCCCGGTGGGCGGCGTTGGGGTGGACCGTCGTCAGCTGCCGCCGCCGCTTGTTGTAGAAGTCCTGCACCAGCGCCGGATCCCGCTCGAACGCCTCGGGCGTCGCCACGTCCTCGACCCGGTGCCCCAGCCACAGCCCGTCCGCCGCCCGGAAGGTGGGCACGCCCGACTCCGCCGAGATGCCGGCGCCGGTCAGGATGACGAGATTTCGTTTCCTCATGCGGTTTCATAGCATCCCCGGCATGGCCTAGAAGGGGGCCATCACTCTGGAGCCTGCCCATGAAGACCCGCGCCGCCGTCGCATTCGAAGCCAAGCGTCCCCTCGAGATCGTCGAGGTCGATCTGGAAGGCCCCCGCGCGGGCGAGGTGTTGGTGGAGATCAAGGCGACGGGCATCTGCCATACCGACGCCTATACGCTGGACGGGCTGGACAGCGAGGGCATTTTCCCCTCGATCCTGGGCCACGAGGGCGCCGGGGTGGTGGTGGAAGTCGGGCCGGGCGTGACCTCGGTGGCGGTGGGCGACCACGTCATCCCGCTGTACACGCCCGAATGCCGCCAGTGTAAGTCGTGCCTCAGCCGCAAGACCAACCTGTGCACCGCCATTCGCGGCACCCAGGGCAAGGGCCTGATGCCCGACGGCACCAGCCGGTTCAGCTACAAGGGCCAGGCCATCGCCCACTACATGGGCTGCTCGACCTTCTCCAACTACACCGTGCTGCCCGAGATCGCCCTGGCGAAGATCCGCAAGGACGCGCCGTTCGACAAGGCCTGCTACGTGGGCTGCGGCGTGACCACGGGCGTCGGCGCGGTGGTCAACACGGCCAAGGTGGAGCCGGGCGCCAACTGCGTGGTGTTCGGCCTCGGCGGCATCGGGCTGAACGTCATCCAGGGCCTGAAGATGGTCGGCGCCGACATGATCGTGGGCGTTGACCTGAACCCGGACAAGGAAGACTGGGGCCGCAAGTTCGGCATGACCCATTTCGTCAATCCGAAGGACGTCAGCGACGTGGTCGCCCATCTGGTGGAGATGACCGGCGGCGGGGCCGACTACACCTTTGACTGCACCGGCAACACCACGGTGATGCGTCAGGCGCTGGAGGCTTGCCACCGGGGTTGGGGCGAGAGCATCGTCATCGGCGTGGCCGAGGCGGGCAAGGAGATCGCGACCCGCCCGTTCCAGCTGGTCACCGGCCGCGTCTGGCGCGGGTCGGCCTTCGGCGGCGCGCGCGGCCGCACCGACACGCCGAAGATCGTGGACTGGTACATGGACGGCAAGATTGAAATCGACCCGATGATCACCCACACCCTGCCGCTGGAAGACATCAACAAGGCGTTTGACCTGATGCACGAGGGCAAGAGCATCCGGTCCGTGGTGGTGTTCTAGTCCGTTGCTGAAAGAAACGGACTGGTCTAGCGTCTGTCTCGAATATGAAGGGAGAGCATGATGTTCACGCACATCACTGTCGGGGCGAACGATCTGGACGCGTCGAAAAAGTTCTATGACGCGGTGCTGGGCGCGCTGGGGGTCGAGCCGGGCTTCGTCGATGATCGGCCGAGCGCCTGGTGGCGCACGTCGCGCGGCATGTTCGGGGTCCTGAACCCTATCGACGGACAGCCCGCCTGCCACGCCAACGGCGGCACCATCGGTTTCGCGGCACGCACGCCCGAGGCGGTGGATGCGTTTCACAAGGCGGGGGTAGAGAACGGAGGCGTCTCCATCGAGGACCCGCCGGGCGAGCGCCAGGGTGGGTTCGGAAAGCTGTATCTGGCCTATCTGCGCGACCCGGCGGGCAACAAGATCTGCGCCGTGCACAGACCGGGATAAACATGCAAACCACCAAGACCCACATCGTCCACGGCGGCACGCTGCGTTACTGCCGCCATGACAGCGCGATCACCGGCACGCCCATGACCCTGTCGGTGTTCACGCCGCCGGGGGAGGGGCCCTTTCCGGTGCTGACCTGGCTGTCGGGCCTCACCTGCACCGAGGACAATTTCACCTCAAAGGCCGGGGCCTACCGGGCGGCGGCGGAACACGGGGTGATCATCGTGGCGCCCGACACCTCGCCGAGGGGGAAGGGCGTGGCGGACGATGACGCCTATGATCTGGGGCAGGGGGCCGGGTTCTATGTGGATGCGACACAGGCGCCATGGGCGCCACACTTCCGCATGGAATCTTACGTGACGGATGAGCTGATCGCCCTGATTGACGCGGGGTTTCCGACCACCAGGACCCGGTCCATCTTCGGTCACTCCATGGGCGGGCACGGGGCCCTGACCCTGGCGCTGCGCCACCCCGAACTGTTCCAGAGCGTCTCGGCCTTCGCCCCCATCGCCTCGCCGACCCGATGCGGCTGGGGCGAGAAGGCGTTCACCGCCTATCTGGGCGACGACCGCAGCGCGTGGGCGAAGCACGACGCGGCCCTGCTGCTGGAGTCTGGCGCGGCGGCGGGGGTCTATGACGACATTCTGGTGGATCAGGGCGACGGGGACCAGTTCCTGACCGATCAGCTCAAGCCCGAACTGCTCAAGGCCGCAGCCGACAAGGCGGGCCAGAAGGTCACGATCCGGATGCAGCCGGGTTATGATCACTCCTACTTCTTCATGGCCAGTTTCATCGACGATCACGTGGCCTTTCACGCGGCGCGGCTGAAGGGCTGATCCGAACCGGCCGCCGGGCGTTGATGTCCATGCGGCGACAGGGGCTATCGCCTCTTTGCCGATCACGGACTAGAAGGGCCTATGCCGGACACTCCGCTTCTCGACACCGTCGCCTTTCCCGCAGACACCCGTGGTTTCAGCGTCGCCCAGTTGCGACAGCTGGCCGATGAGGTGCGAACCGAAACCATCGACGCCGTGTCCGTGACCGGCGGGCACCTGGGCGCAGGCCTGGGCGTGGTCGAGCTGACCGTGGCCCTGCACCATGTGTTCGAGACGCCGAAGGACATCCTGATCTGGGACGTCGGGCATCAGTGCTATCCGCACAAGATCTTGACCGGGCGGCGCGCCCGCATCCGCACCCTGCGCCAGGGCGGCGGCCTGTCGGGCTTCACCAAGCGGGCCGAGAGCGAATACGACCCCTTCGGCGCGGCGCACGCCTCCACCTCCATTTCGGCGGCTCTCGGCTTCGCGGCGGCGCGGGACCAGAAGAAGTCCGGCAACAAGGTGGTGGCGGTCATCGGCGACGGCTCCATGTCCGCCGGCATGGCCTATGAGGCCATGAACAATGCGGCCGAGACCACCGGTCAGCTGACGGTGATCCTGAACGACAACGACATGTCCATCGCCCCTCCCGTGGGCGGGATGAGCGCCTATCTGGCCAAGCTGGTCTCCGGCGGCGCCTATCAGAACATGCGCCGCTTCGGAAAGAAGATGGCCGAACATCTGCCGCGTCCTTTCCGCGACGCGGCACGCAAGGCCGAGGAATACACCCGGGGCATGGTCACGGGCGGCACCTTCTTTGAGGAACTGGGCTTCTATTACGTCGGCCCCATCGACGGGCACGACATGGACGTGCTGGTGCCGGTGCTGAAGAACGCCGCAGCCATCAAGGACCGCCCCGTTCTGGTCCACGTGGTGACCCAGAAGGGCAAGGGCTACGCCCCCGCCGAGAACAGCGCCGACAAGTACCACGGGGTGGTCAAGTTCGACGTGGTGTCCGGCAAGCAGTCCAAGTCCATCTCAAACGCGCCCAGCTACACCAAGGTGTTCGGGACAGAGCTGATCAAGCGGGCCGAGCGCGACCCGTCCATCGTCGCCATCACCGCCGCCATGCCGGGCGGCACCGGCATCGACCTGTTCGGCCAGGCGTTTCCGGACCGCACCTTCGACGTGGGCATCGCCGAACAGCACGCGGTGACCTTTGCGGCCGGTCTGGCGGCGGACGGCATGAAGCCGTTCTGCGCCATCTACTCCACGTTCCTTCAGCGCGGCTACGACCAGGTGGTCCACGATGTGGCGATCCAGTCGCTGCCGGTGCGCTTCGCCCTGGA
>NZ_PNLV01000069.1 GCF_013823285.1 Brevundimonas sp.
CAGGCGACGATCGAAGCCCGAGGCCGTCAGCCGCTCGATGCGCAAGGGTCGGCCCAGCGCCCGGCGCGCCTCCACCAGCGCCAGCGGGTCGGCGCCGTCCCTCACCCCGACCAGCGCCGTCTCGCCCGCGTCCAGCAGCACCACGCCGTGCCGCTTGGCGAAGGCGTAGGGAAGGGTCGGATTGACCAGGGTGATCATGGGTCAGCCCCCGGGAGGCGGCAGGGGCGCGCCCTCGACCGGGCCGGGCGTCATGCCCACGGGCGAGATCACGTCGCCGCCAGGAACCGGCGCGGCGGGACGGTAGCCGCCCATGTAGTCGCGGATCAGCATGTCCAGCGACGGTTCCACCGTCGGGTCGCGATCGATCTGGCGACCCCGCATGTAGTCCCAGCGCTCGGCCCCCACGCGGGCCGCATCGCCGGGGCTGCGGATGATGGTGGGGCGGATGAAGATCATCAGATTGGTCTGGCCCCGCTGCCGCGCGGTGGACCGGAACAGGTTTCCGATCACCGGAATGTCGCCCAGACCCGGCACGCTCTCCACCGACAGCCGCTCGTTCTGGTCCAGCAGACCGCCCAGCACCGCAATCTGGCCGTCGTCCACCAGCACGGTGGTCTGGATCTCGCGTTTGTTCAGAACCAGATCGCTGGCCCCTGCGGTCAGCACGCCGTTGATGCTGGACACTTCCTGCCGCAGGAACAGGGTGATGGCGCCCCCGGCGTTGATCTGGGGCCGCACCTCCAGCTTGACGCCGATGTCCTGGCGCTGGGTGGTGCGGAACGGGTTGGTGTTGTTGGAGCCGAGCACCTCGCCCACCACCACCGGCACTTCCTGACCGACGAGAATGGTGGCTTCCTCATTATCCAGGGTCATCAGGGACGGGGTCGACAGCAGGTTCGAGCCCTCGTCGCTGCGCACGGCGTTGATGATCGCGCCGAACAGGCCGTCCGAACCGATGCGGCCGCCGCCCATGCCCAGAACCCCGTTGGCGCCCAGCAGGGAATTCAGGGCCGCGCCGCGCAGGTCCTCCAACAGCGGATCATCCTCGTCCAGCTCGCGCTCGCCGGCGATCGCGCCGAGGACGGGCAGGATGCGAGGCGCGGTGTTGGAGTAGTTGGTGGCGAACAGGGGATTGCCGTCGCGGCCCGCCAGCGCCCACTGCACGCCCAGGGCCCGGGCGGCGTCATCGGAGACCTCCACCACGATGGCCTCGACCAGCACCTGCTGACGACGGGTGTCCAGTTGGCGGATCACTTCGGACAGCATGCGCTGGGTCTCCGGCGCGGCGGCGATGACCAGGGCGTTGGCGCCGGGGAAGCGGGCGATGTTGGCGCGGGCGCCGGGCGTGGCGGCGGACGTGGCGGACGGATCACCCTCCGCCGAAGCGCTCTGAACGCCGTCCAGAGGACGCGAAATCTGGCCGGTCATCTGCTGCAGGACCGGCAGAAGCTGCTCGGCGTCGGCGTGCTCCAGGAACACCACACGCACGTCGTCGGCGGACTCGGCGCGACGGTCCAGATCGTCCACCAGCGGGCGGATGCGGGCCACGGCGGCCGGGTCGCCGCGCAGGACGATGGAGTTGGAGCTCTCCACCGGCACCACGCTGACCATGCCGGCCGACCCGCCGCCTGGGGGCGTCAGCACCTCGTTCACCACCCGGGCGATTTCGCGCGCCGAGGAGTTTCGCAGGGTGACCACCTCATAGGCGGAGCGGTCCACGTCGATCTGGCTGATCAGGCTGCGGATGCGGCGCAGGTTGTCGGCGAAGTCCGCCACCACCAGGGTGTTGCCGCGCGGATTGGCCAGTACCTGGCCCTGGGCGCCCACCAGGGGGCGCACCACCTCGGCGGCCGAGGCCGCGTCGATGTTGGCGATCTGGAACACCTCGGTGGCGAAGCGTTCGGAGCCCACGGTGGATGGCCCCTGCGCCGCCCCCTCGGCGGGCGAAACGCGATAGGCGCCCGACGCGGTGGGCGACACGACCAGGCCGTTGGCGCGCAGGGTGGACAGGAACACCTCGAACAGCTCGGAGCGGCTGAGCGCCCGGTCGCTGGTCACGGTCACGGTTCCGGTCACGCGCGGATCGACGATGAAGGTGTGGCCCGTGGTGCGGGCGATGTCCTGGATGAAGGCGCGGATATCAGCGCCCTGCACATTCAAGGTCTGGCGGGGGCTGGATTGCGCAAGGGCGGGCGCGGCGGCGCCCAGCGGGCCCGAGGCGCCGATCACGACGGCGGCCGCCAGGGCCAGGATGCGGTTGGCGCCAGCGATCATTGAGCGATCCTCAGGGTGGCGGCGCGGACTTCGCCGCCGCGTTCGTAGCGAATGTGGAGAGACTCGGCGCCCGCCAGCCCGGCGGCGATGCGCGGCAGGCTGGAGACGCTGTCGAGCGCCTGGCCGTTGACGGCCTGAATGACGTCGCCGGGCAGCAGGCCCGCCCGGGCGGCCGCTCCGGCGCCTGCCGGGGTGACGACGAAGCCGGTGATGCGCTCGTCCACCACATGGGGGGTCAGGGCGCCGGCGCTCAGCAACTGCATGGGATCGCCGACGGACGGCGCGGCCCCGGTCGTGGGGGCGATCACCTGCTGACCCGAAGGCGGCGGCGGCGGCGGTGCGGCCCCCGCCGGCGCCTCGCTGAACCCCAGGCGGGTGCGCGAGGCGCCGCGCGCCACCACGGCATGGTCGGAGGCGACGCTCTCCAGCCTGAGGCCCGGCTCGATCTCCTCGCCCGCGGCGACCGAGACCTGACGGCCGTCAGACAGGCCGATGATGGCCGAGCCGCCCCCTGCCCCGCCCGCGCGCACGCCGAACAGGCGCAGGGCGCCGCTGTTGGCGGCCATGGCCTCGGCCAGGCTGGACGGGGTGCCCGTGCGGAAGAAACCGTCGATGCGGGCCAGGACGGAGACGTCCGGCGTGGCGGGCGCGCGGGACGGCGCGGCGCCGAACGGGCCGGCGGGGGTGGCCACCATCCACAGGACGGCCGCGGCTGGAATGGCCAGCAGGCCCGCCAGCACGGCCTCGGTCAGGCCCCGGACGCCGCCCGGAACCGCGAACGCGGCCCCCGTGGGAAGCCGCGCCGCGTTGAGCCTGTCAATCAGTTGGAACACGGACGGTCGCCCCCGGGTCTCTTCGGCCGCCTGATTAGCGCGGCGATGGGGCGCGAAGCCCGCTCGGGACGATGACGCAATGGCGACAATCGTGTGACGATCGCCGGGTTCACGGACGATCCGGCGGGGCGGCGAACCACCCCGCCGGTCTTCATCAGAAGCTGGTGCTCAGGCTGATGGAGCCGGAGGCGCCCATGTCGTAGCGGTTGATGTCCACGCGCTGGCCCAGTTCCTGGTACTCCTGGAACTCGGTGTTCAGCAGGTTGCGCAGCTCCAGTCCAAAGCGGAAATCCCGTCCGAACGCCCCGAAGTCACGGCGATAGACGAAGTCCAGCATGACGCCCGGCTCCTGGATCAGGTCCGGCTCGCCGGGGCGGCCGCGTGCGGACGACCGTTCCGAGGCATAGTTGACCAGGATGGTCGCCTGGGAGCCGACGATGTCGTCCTCCCAACCGAACTGCAGGTTGGCCAGGTGCTCGGACTGGCCCTGCAGACGCGCCCCGTCAGTGAAGAAATTCGTCGCCGGTTGAGACGTGCCGTTGCCGGACAGGGGGAACACCTCGTCATCCGGCCCGACCCGCAGTTCGGACTGGACATAGGTGTAGTTGGCCTGGACCAGCCAGCGCTTGCCGTCCCAGAAGGCGCCGGTCATGGGGCTGTCGAAGTACGTCTTCACGTCCAGCTCGATGCCCCAGAGCTCGGCGCCGGGAGCGTTCAGATAGGTCTGCTGGGTCACGGAACCGGTGTCGTTGATGACCGATTCCACCGGGCGGTCGATGTCCTTGTAGAAAAGGCCGGCGGTCACATACTGGTCGCGCTGGAAGTACCATTCATAGCGAAGGTCCACGTTCAGCAGCTCGCTGTCCGTCAGGAACGGGTTGCCGATGAACAGGCGATCGCTGTCCGGGTCCAGGTACTGCTGCGGCGCCAGCTCACGGAACTGCGGTCGACCGATGGTCTGGGAGGCGCCGAAACGGAACTGCATGTCCTCGGCGAAGTTCCAGGTGAGGGTCGCGGCCGGCAGCCAGTATTCGTTCTCCAGCACGGTCGGCTGGAACGGCGTGACGCCGCCGAACAGGTCGCGCGAGACGACGGTCTGCTCGGCTTCCTCGTAGCGCACGCCCACCGAGCCGCTGACCAGCGGCAGGATGTCCGCCTCGACCTGGACATAGGCCGCGTGGACGGTCAGCTCGGCGTCATAGGCCGCCGCGCCGCCGCCGCCAGTGGTCTCCACCAGCCGGATCAGGCCGGGGCCCTGGTTGAAGTCGGCGAAGAAGAAGTCGACCCGCTGGCGCTGGAACTCGGGCGACAGGCCCGAGCCCTGGAACGAGAAGATCCGCTGCTCCGCCTCGCGGGTGTTCTCGTAGGTTTCAGCCCCGACCGTGAAGGTCATGTCGCGCAGGCTGGACAGGGCCAGAGCGTAGCTGAGATCGATGCCGCCGCTGACCACGTCGTCGGTCAGTTCGCTGAAGGACGTCGAGTTGCGCTGCCCTTCGTGGAAAGCCACGCCGTCATCGTCAATGGAGTAGCGGATGGTCTTCTCGTAGGGCGCGTCGCGGGTCGAGCGAGCCCAGGCCCCGCGCCAGTTCACGCCCAGATCGCCGAAGGTGTGTTCACCGGCCAGCTGGGTGTTCAGCAGGGTGCGCACGTACCAGGCGGTGTAATCGTCACGAACCAGGTTGTTGCCCGGCGCATCGAAGTCAAACCCTTCGCGCGAGCGGGTTTCCTTGGTCGTGCGGCGCACATACAGGTTCGTCCACTGGATCAGGTGATCCGCAGTCTCGAAGCTGAGCCCCAGAAGACCGTCCCAGCCGATGGAATTGTCGGTGGACATGAAGTCGTACTGGCGGGTGGCCGCCAGCTGGTCGACGTCCACACGGCCTTCACCCTGGACGCCGGTCCGGGTGCGCCACTCGTTGTTGTAGCCCAGCACGCCGATAACGCCGAAGCGGGCGCCCACCCCGGTGTCGAAGGACTGACCGGCCGAGATGTCGAAGCCGAAGTCCGGCTGGATCCGGTTTTCGAGCTGCAGCAGGTTCAGCGGCGCGTTGACGAAGTCCCAGCCGATGCGCTGGATGTCCTCGGCGCTGAAATTGGCGCCCTGGACCACACGGTTGCCCGTGGCCATGGCGACGCGCAGACGGCCCGGCACGTCACGGGTGCCGTCGTCGAAGCCGGTGAAATCGGTGCGCGAGCCGTAATAGATCAGGCCGTCCTGGAACGTCGTTTCGGTATTGCCACCCATGCTGACGCCGAAGTTGAAGAAGGGCTCGTCAGGAGTGGCGATGGTGTACAGATCAATGATGCCGCCGCCGAACTCGCCGGGGTAGTTGGGCGAATAGGTCTTCTGCACAGCGACGCTGCGCAGGATGGAGGCGGGGAACAGGTCCAGCGGCACGACCCGCTGCAGCGGCTCGGGGCTGGGCAGGGGCGAACCGTTGAGGCGGGCGGCGGAATAGCGCTCACCCAGGCCGCGGACATAGACGAAGCGGTTTTCAGCCACGGTCAGGCCCGCGACGCGAACCAGGGCGTCGGCGGCGCTGGAGTCGCCCGTGCGCTGCAGATCCTCGGCCGTTACAAAGGCGGAGATTTCGGAGGTCGCCCTCATGGGCTCCGGGATGTAGCGACCGAGCACGACGATCTCCTCGACCGAGGTGACTTCGGGCTGTTCGGCTTCGGCGGTCTGGGCCAGCGCGACATGCGGCGCGGCCAGGGCCGTTGTGGCGAGCAGAAGCCCGCTCAGGGTGTGGATGATGCGGGTCATGGTCTTCTTGCGCCTTTGAGATGTCGACGAAAACGGGAATGAGCGGCGGCCTTTCGAAGGCCGCCGCTCGTCTCCTTGTGCTCGGATCAGCAGACCGAGCCGCTCTCCAGGCCGCAGGTCCAGCCCCGCCACCAGTTGTCGTTGCTGTCGCGGACGGCGCCGATGTAGTCGACGTTCTGCAGGAAGGCGCTGACCGAGTTGACCGGCGTGGCGGTCACGGCGTTCTCGTTGGTCCCGTTGATGAACCCATTGAGGGTCGAGGTCCCGTTGGCGGTGTTATTCGACCCAGCGTTGAAGATGGCGGCGGCCTCGGCGCCCGTGACGTTGGTGTCGTCGCGGAAGGCGATGGGGCAGCTGAAGTGGACCGAGTTGAACGTCGGGCCATTGGCCACCGTGGCGGCGTCGTCGATGTCCAGGCAGGCGGCCGACCCGGTGATGACCGAGTTGTACATCTGCATGGCGTGGCCGGTGTTCAGGATGATCCCGTCGCCGCCGTTCGGACGGCCGATGGCGGTCACGTTGGAGATGTACGGGCGGGTGAACAGGGCCTGGTTGCCCGCCGAGGACGATTCGAACATGCGGTCGCCGCCCGAAGCCCGTTGACGGATGATCATGAACTGGGCCGAACCACGATAGCCGGTGTCGGTGTCGAAGCTGTCGTCATCGTTGCCGGTCAGAACCACGTAGCGCAGGTTCACCGTGCCGCCGAACGGCTCGATGCCGTCGTCGGAGGAGTTGTGGACCTGGATGTACTCCATCACGGTGCCGTTGCCGACGCCGGCCAGGGTGATGCCGTTCAGTTCGTTGCCCGGCAGGATTTCAAAGCCCGGGAACTGGACGCGCACATAGCGCAGGCGACCCGAGTTGTCGGCCACGGTGTTGCCGCCGTAGAAGGCGCTGGTGCCCTCCACCTGGGCTTCACAGGCCAGGTTCGGCGGGGTCACGCCGCCGGGGCAGGCGGCGATGGGCGCGCGGCCCAGGATGACCAGGCCGCCCCACTGTCCGATGGAGTCCGGACCGGACGTGCCTTCGATGTTCTGACGGCTGGTGAAGATGATCGGCGCCGTGGCGGTGCCTTCGGCGAAGATCTGCGCGCCCCGGTTGACCACCAGGAAATCAGCGCCGCTGGAGCCGAAGATGGTCACGCCGGCTTCGATGGTCAGGGTGCCGTCCTGGGCGCCGGCGATCGGCGCGGCGGGGTTGGCGCCCTGGTCGTCGCCCACATCGGTGCGGCCGCCCAGCGAATAGATGGTGCCGGCGCGCAGGGGCACCACCAGATTGCCGACGATCTTGGCCGGCAGCTGGCAGTTGCGCAGGTTGGCGATCACGCCGACGTTCGAGAAACCTGCCGGACAGTCGGCGGCCGGACCCGTTCCGCCGCCACCGCCACCGCCGCCGCCGCCGCCGCCGGTTCCACCACCGCCGAAACCGCCCTCGCCAGGCGAGGCCACCTCGGCCGCGCCGCAGGAGGCCAGGGCGAGCGCAGCGGCGCCGGCCATAAGGATCTTGTAGGTACGTGACATTGGAGTCCCCTCGTTGCGCGTGAAAGCAGGCCCGTCGCGCACCATGCCGACGCCCCCGCAACTCGGAGCATGGGATTAGTCAAGGTTTGCAATGATCAGATGACAGTAATTCTGCCATATTTTATCATGTTCAGAACCCGGATTATTATTTGTATTTTTGATATACTTAGTCTGGCGTGTATCGACTTGAAAAAACCGAGCCATTCCGCCGGTATTCCAGCTCGACCGAATGCCCCGCAGCGATGTCCGCAGCCAATTCCTCCAGCCGTTCGGAACGATCAAAGGGCGTGCCGTTGATGCGCAGGATCACATCACCCGGTCTCAGCCCCGCGGCCGCCAGAACGCCGCCGTCGGTTCCCGGCCTCCACACATAGCCGTCGGCGCCGTTGGCGGAGACCGGCCGCAGGGCCGTGGCGTAGGTGGCGGGATTGGCAGCGCCCGGACCCGCTGTGGCCTGGCCCGCCGCGGCCTGACCCGTCGCGGCCATGACGGGTTGCGCCGGGCCGGGGTTAGCTGCGGGCGGCGCCGCCGGGAAGTCGAGCCGTGTCCGGGTCCGGCCATGGCCCAGCACCACATGATCCGTGGCCACGGCGGCCAGTACGACGCTCTCGCTGACCGTCTCGCCGACGCGGACGGCCTTCTGCACACCGTCCGGTCCGGCCACGATCGCGCCGGCCCGAGCGCCCGCTCGCACGGCATAGAGGGTGTGCGGCGCCAACGGGAAAGCACCCGCCGCCCTTCCGAAGAAGGGGTCGCCTCCGGAGTGGGGGCTCGACGCTGGGGGCGGTCCGAGCGTCAGGGCCGCCGTCTCCCCCTGCCCGCGCTCCGATCCGCCGAGCGTCCAGACCCAGAGCAGCGGCTGCAGCGCCAGAAGCCCAACCAGAACGACTTCGGTCGCGGCTTGCGCCCGGCTGGCGGGCCGTCGGAACAGGGGCACGGCGAACATGCCCGCAACCTAGTCCGGGATCATGACAGTCATGCGTAGACCCACGGGCGCGGGATCTGGTCCGCGGTCATCATATCAAAAGCTTTGGTTGCGACGTTGGCGCCCTGGAGTTTGCCGGTCCGTCATGTCGCTGAATCTTCGCCCTTTCACGCCAGCCGACGCCCCCGTCGTCGATGCCTTGCACAGCGCAGTGGACTGGCCCGTGCGCTCGGCCGGGGGCTGGCGCTGGCTGGCCGCCAATCCGGCGCGGCCTCCTGACTTTCCCGTCGGCTGGCTGGCGGAAAACGAAGCGGGGCGCGCCGCATTCGTGGGCCAGTTCCCACAGCGGTTCTGGATCGGGGACCAGCCGGTTCTGGGGGTCACCGGCTATTCCATCATCGTGCCGCCGGAGTTGAAGGGCGTGGCCGGGCGTCTCATCCGCAGGATCATGAGCCGGGATGACGTGGCCCTGTTCTACACCCTGAACGCCAACGCCCTGTCTGCACCGCTGTACCGTCGGCATGGGCTCAAGCCCTACCCTGAAGCCACCCATGCGCTGAAGCTGACATGGATGATCGATCCGGTGGCCGCCGCTGGCGCCGGGGTCATCCGCAGGGTGGCGCCGGATCTCAGCGGCAGGCCCGGTCCCGAACGTCTGACGAACCGCCGACTCGGCCGAAACCCGGCGCTGCGATTGCCGCCGCAGGTGACGCCCCTGCACGGGTTCGATGATGACTGGAGTCTGTTCTGGTCCCGGCTCAGGTCCGAAGGCCGCGTGCTCGCCGACCGAAGCCCGGAAACCCTGCGCTGGAGGCTGGGCGAGCCGGACGGAACCCTGCCGCCTGTCCTGCTGGCCTACCGCCGGGACGGCGCCGTCACCGGCTGGTTGTTGGCCCAGATGGCCAAGATGAGCCGCCTTGAGCCGCCGGTCCTGGACATCATCGACCTCGTCACCCTGAAGAACGAGCCCGACGCGGCCTCCGTCCTGACCGGCGCCCTGATCGCCAATGCGCGACGCCTCGGCGCGGCGAAGGTGCGGCTTCAGGTCGTCTCGCCGGACATGCTCGGCGCGCTCGGGCCGCTGGCTCGCCGCGCCCGCCGCGAAGGCGGCTGGGGCCATGGCTACGCCCGCTTCGCCCCCGAACACGCCGGGCGGCTGAGGGCGAGCTGGTCCCCGACACCCTTCGACGGTGACTACAGCTTCTGCCTCCGTCCGGTCCCCGCGGTCTGAAACAAGATCAGGCTCGGGGCCGCGCCTTCAGCTCGTCCCGGATCTCGGCCAGCAGCGCCTCGGTGGGCGTGGGCGCCGGCGGCGTTGCGGGGGCTGGTTCGGCCGCCTGCTTGCGGCGCATGTTGTTGATGCCCTTCACCAGCAGGAATACGGCGAAGGCCACGATGACGAACTGCACCAGGGTGTTGATGAAGGCGCCGTACTGGATCGCCACCTCTTCCACGGCTTCGGTGGCCGGATTCTCCGGAACCAGCACCCACTTCAGCTCGGCGAAGTCGATGCCCCCTGTCAGAAGGCCGATCGGCGGCATGATCACCCCGTTGACCAGGGCCTGGACGATGCCGTTGAAGGCCGCCCCTATGATGATGCCGACGGCCAGGTCAACAACGTTGCCCCGGACAGCGAACTCGCGGAATTCGTTGAAAAGCCCCATGTCATGCTCCTGCTTGCGACGCCATCTCAGCCGGACGTCAGGTCGAGATGTAGAAACTGGTTGAAGTCGGTCGCTTCATAGCCGCCGAAGGCCGGTCCGTTCCTGAACCCGCGACGGTGATACAGGTTCAGCGCCGGTTCGAACGCCTCCCCCGATCCGGTCTCCAGGCTGACACGCCCGCATTCCAGCCGCGCAGCCTCGGCGATCAGGTGCTCCAGCATGGCGCGCCCGGCGCCCCGTCCGAGATGATCCGGATGGGTGCGCATGGACTTGATCTCGCCGACGCCGTCATCGGTCGTCCTGAGCGCGCCCATGGCCAGCAGGGTCTCGTCCTCCCACAGGACGAACAGCGTGACCCCCGGACCCTGGAGCCCGGACAGGTCCAGCGCATGCACGCTCTCCGGCGGCGACCACCGCTGCATGGCCTCAAGATGAAGCCGCAACAGATCGACCAGTCGGGGATCTTCGAAATTGGCCGGGGCGATGCGCCAGCGGCTGTCCATGGAGGTGTTCAGGCGTCGCCCGAGGCGTTGAGCCGCTCGCGAAGCTCCTTGCCGCTCTTGAAGAAGGGGACCGACTTGGCGGGCACTTCCACCGCCTCGCCGGTGCGGGGGTTCCGGCCCGCCCGGGCTGGCCGCGAACGCACCGAAAAGGCTCCGAAACCGCGCAGTTCCACCCGCCCTCCGCCGCTCATGGCGTCGATCATGCGGTCCAGCACAATGTTCACCACCCGCTCGACTTCGGCGTGCGTCAGATGGGTGTTCTCCGTGGCCAGCTTTTCGATGAGCTGCGACTTGATCATCGGTGATCGGCCCCCGCCATGTGATGTTCCCAGCCGCCGGCGCGTCCGGACGACGTCGAAGGGTCGACCTTAGCCATCCTTGGCCCTGCGAATAAAGCCCCACACGCGATTCAGTCGCGAATTCGTCCTTAATCTTCAATGGATGTGAAAAAGGCGGCCGGTTCGCCCCGGCCGCCTGATCCGTCTTCGATGGGACGAAGGCCTACTCCTTGGAGCCGGCCTTCTCGCGCAGGGCCGCGCCCAGGATGTCGCCCAGCGACGCGCCGGAGTCCGAGGACCCGAACTGATCGATGGCTTCCTTCTCGTCCTTCATCTCCAGCGCCTTGATCGACACCGAGACGCGGCGGGTGGCCTTGTCCACGGAGGTGATCATGGCGTCGGCGCGGTCACCCACGGCGTAGCGCTCGGGGCGCTGCTCGGCGCGGTCGCGCGACAGGTCGGACTTGCGGATGAAGGCCGAGACCGGGGTGTCGTCCTCGCCGAACTTGACCTCGATGCCGCCGCTCTCGATCGCCGTCACGGTGACGGTGATCTGCTGACCCTTGCGGTAGGTGTCGCCTTCCATGGGGTCGCCGCCCAGTTGCTTGACGCCCAGGGAGACGCGCTCCTTCTCGATGTCCACGTCCAGCACCTTGGCCTTGATGGTCTCGCCCTTGTGGTAGCGCTGGATGGCTTCCTCGCCGGAGACGTTCCAGTCCAGATCGGACAGGTGCACCATGCCGTCGATGTCGTTGTCCAGGCCCACGAACAGGCCGAACTCGGTGGCGTTCTTGACTTCGCCCTCGACGGTCGAGCCGATCGGGTGGGCTTCGACGAAGGCTTCCCACGGGTTGTTCTGGGCCTGCTTCAGGCCCAGCGAGATGCGGCGCTTGGCGCTGTCCACGTCCAGCACGACCACATCCACTTCCTGCGAGGTGGAGACGATCTTGCCCGGATGGACGTTCTTCTTGGTCCAGGACATTTCCGAGACGTGCACCAGGCCCTCGACGCCGGCTTCCAGCTCCACGAAGGCGCCGTAGTCGGTGATGTTGGTGATGCGGCCCGTCATCTTGGCGCCGGCCGGGTACTTGGCCTCCACGCCTTCCCACGGATCGGCCTGCAGCTGCTTCATGCCGAGGCTGATGCGCTGGGTGTCCGGGTTGATCTTGATGATCTGCACCTTGACCGTGTCGCCCACGGCCAGGACCTGCGACGGGTGGGACACGCGCTTCCAGCTCATGTCGGTGACGTGCAGCAGGCCGTCGATGCCGCCCAGATCCACGAACGCGCCGTAGTCGGTGATGTTCTTGACCACGCCGTCGCGGACTTCACCCTCGGCCAGCTGGCCGACCAGCTCGGTGCGCTGCTCGGCGCGGGCCTCTTCCAGGATGGCGCGACGCGAGACGACGATGTTGCCGCGCGGGCGGTCCATCTTCAGGATCGCGAAGGGCTGTTCCTTGCCCATCAGCGGGCCGACGTCGCGCACGGGACGGATGTCCACCTGCGAGCCGGGCAGGAACGCCGAGGCGCCGCCCAGATCGACGGTGAAGCCGCCCTTCACGCGGCCGACGATGGCGCCCATGACCGGCTGCTCATCGGCGAACACGCCTTCCAGACGGGTCCAGGCTTCCTCGCGTCGGGCCTTGTCACGGCTGATGACCGCTTCGCCCAGCGCGTTCTCGACGCGCTCCAGATAGACCTCGACGTTGTCGCCCACCTTGGGCAGGTCGGCGCCGTCGCCCTGGCCGAACTCGCGCATGGCGATGCGGCCTTCGGTCTTCAGGCCGACATCGACGATGACGATGTCCTTTTCGATGCCGACGACGCGGCCATGGACGACCTGGCCTTCGCCGAGATCACGGCCGGAAAGCTGTTCGTCCAGAAGGGCGGCGAAATCGTCGCGGGTGGGGGTGAGTGTGTCGGTCATGAGGTTGATGTTGTTTCTGAAAAAGAGTTTGGCGCGCGAACGGAATCCGCGCGGCGGTTGAACGGGAATGTCAGGCAGTGGCGATGCGGGCGGCATGAAAACCGGCCTGAACGCCCGCGGCTCATCGAGGGACCGGTGCGTTGGATTTGTCCGCGGGGTTCTAGAACCCGTGCCGGACGCGCGCCGCCTCGACGACGCGGCGGGCCGCATCGAAGGCGGCCTCTATATCCATTTCGGTGGTGTCCAGCAAGACCGCGTCATCAGCCATGATCATCGGGGCCGCCCCGCGTCCGGCGTCGCGCTCGTCCCGTCGGATGATGTCGGCCAGCATGTCGTCGAAGGCGATGATCTCGCCTCGTCCGGTCAGCTGCAGCCAGCGGCGGCGCGCGCGGGTCTCGGGCGTGGCCGTCACGAACAGCTTCACCGGCGCGTCCGGCGCGATCACCGTGCCGATGTCGCGCCCGTCCAGAACGGCGCCTCCGGCCTGTCGTGCGAAATCCTGCTGCAGCTTCAGCAGCGCCGCGCGCACCCCCGGGTGGGACGCCACCCGGCTGGCCGCCTCACCCGCGCCCCGGCTGGTCAGGGCGGTTTCATCGATCAGGTCGGCGGGCGTGACGCGCTCGGCCGCCCGCGTGGCGGCCCCGGCGTCACCGAGATCGCCTCCCGCCGCCAGAACCTTCAGCCCCGTGGCGCGGTACAGCAGCCCCGTGTCCAGGTGCGGCAGGTTGTAATGGGCCGCAAGACGCGAGGCGATGGAGCCCTTGCCCGACGCGGCCGGGCCGTCGACGGCGATGATGAGGGAAGCAGTCATCGGGGCTCGATAGAGGCCCCCAGCCCCTGCATCAACTGCACGAACCCCGGAAAGCTGGTGGCGATCATGCCGGGATCATCCACCGCGACCGGTTCTTCGCTGTTCAGCCCCAGGACCAGATGGCTCATGGCGATGCGGTGGTCGTGGGCCGTGCGCACGGTGGCGCCGCCCTGCACGCGGGCGGCTCCGGTGACGATGAAGCCCTCCGGCTCCTCCTCCACC
>NZ_PNLV01000070.1 GCF_013823285.1 Brevundimonas sp.
GGGCGTCAGATAGTCCACGTGCCAGTCGAAGGTTTCGCCGGTGTCGTAGCGCAGCACCTGCAACGGCTCCAGGCCATGGGCCGGCAGGCCCGTCACCCGGAACACCCGCTCGCGCAGCAGAACCATGACCAGATCCAGCGACCACAGGTCGAAGGCGCAGGCGCTGTTGGTTCGCGCGCCCTCGCGCCGCCCCAGTCCCGTGACCGGATCGTAGACCTCGGCGGGCCCGACCCGTTCCGACGCCCTCTGGATGATCCAGTCGCAGGCCGCCGGGGGCAGGAACCCGGGCATGGACAGCACATGCGGCCCCGGCGAGATCATCACGGGACGCGGCGGCGTCAGCCAGGACGCAAGATCGACCGTCCGCGCAGCCTGATCCCAGGCCGCCGCATCGTCCCGCTCCGCCGCGAGACGCGCGCCGTCCGGCGCGAGGACCGCGATCTGGCCGCGGGCCGATCCGGACCCCAGGGCCGCGGCGCGGGCCAGCTGTCCCAGCGCCAGGGCCCAGTCCGGCGGCATTCTGAATCCCGTCGCCGCCAGCACCGCGAGTCGATGGGCGGCTTCGGCGTCGCCATCGTCGGACGCGCGGCGCAGATTCACGGGGTCGGGCGGCTGCGTGGGATCGATCATGATCAAGCCTTAGCGCGAGCCGTCCGGGAGGCCAAAATCTCTCGAAGGCTCGCCAAGTCGCGCGAAGGTCGTCTAGACATTCGGCCGCGGCGCGCGTGCCGCGAAGCTGCCCGTTGGAAACTCCCCATGAAGCGCATCCTGTTGGCGAGCGTCGCCGTGCTGGCGATCGGCTGTCCCTCCTTCGCCCAGGAGCCTCCGGCGCCGACGCCCGAACCGGTTCCCGCCGACCGGTCCTCCGACACGGACAGCCCCGAACAGCAGGAGCAGGAGCCGCGCCCCGTCGAGCAGGAGCTGGCGCAGCAGGAAGCCCTGGGATCGGGCCCCACCGAACCGCCGCCCGGCGCCGAGGAGACGGATGAGGCCTGGGACGTGAACAATCCCGTGGGCCCGGCGCGCGACATTCCCATCGACGTCACCCAGGGCACCTGGATGTCCGTGGACGTCAGCCCCGACGGAACCGAGATCGTCTTCGACATGCTGGGCGACCTGTATGTCATGCCCATCGGCGGCGGCCCGGCCACGAACCTGACCTCCGGCGTCGCCTGGGACATGCACCCGCGCTGGTCGCCGGACGGCCGGTCCATCGCCTTCACCTCGGACCGGGGCGGCGGCGACAACATCTGGACCATCGACCGGGCCACCGGCGCGACCACCCAGATCACCCGCGAGACCTTCCGCCTGCTGTCCCAGCCGGACTGGACGCCGGACGGCCAGTTCATCGTCGCGCGCAAGCACTTCACCTCGGCCCGTTCGCTGGGGGCCGGCGAGATGTGGCTGTATCACCGCTCCGGCAGCGGCTCCGGGGTGCAGCTGACCGAGCGCCGCACGCAGCAGAAGGACTCGGGCGAGCCCGTCTTCTCGCCGGACGGGCGCTATCTGTATTTCAGCGACGACGCCACGCCGGGCGGGACGTTCGAATACAGCAAGGACCCCAACGGCCAGATCTATGTGATCCAGCGCCTGGACCGGGAGACCGGCGAGGTGGAGCCGTATGTGACGGGACCGGGCGGCGCGATCCGGCCCACGCCGTCGCCGGACGGCCGCTGGCTCGCCTTCATCCGGCGGGTCCGGTACCAGTCGACCCTGTATCTGATGGACATCGAGTCCGGCCGCGAAATCCCGATCCATGACGGGCTGGACCGCGACCTGCAGGAAACCTGGGCCATCCACGGGGTCTATCCGGGCATCAGCTGGACCCCGGACAGCCAGTCCATCGTCTTCTGGGCGGGTGGCCACATCCGCCGCATCGACGTGGACAGCCGCGCCGTGGCGGACATCCCGTTCCGCGTCACCGACACCCGCCGGGTGCAGGACGCCCTGCGCCGCCCCGTCGAGGTGGCGCCCGAGCAATTCGACGTGCGCATGGTCCGCTGGGCCACCACCTCGCCGGACGGCCGCCGCGCCGTGTTCGAGGCCCTCGGCCATCTGTGGATCCGCGACCTGCCCACCGGGCAGGCGCGTCGCCTGACCCGCCAGAGCGATCATTTCGAGCTGTATCCGTCCTGGTCCCGCGACGGCCGCTCCATCGTCTACACCACCTGGAGCGACGACGACCTGGGGACTATCCGCGTGGTTCCCGCCTCGGGCGGAAACGGCCGCGTGGTCAGCCAGAGGCCGGGACATTATGTGGAGCCGACCTTCTCGCCCGACGGCCGCACCATCGTCTACCGGACGGTGTCGGGCGGCGGGTTGCGCTCGGGCCTCTACAGCCGCGACACCGGCATCTACGCCATGCCTGCGGCCGGCGGGGCGCCGACCCTGGTGACCGGTTCGGGTTCGCAACCCCGGTTCGGCGCCGCCAGCGACCGCCTGTTCTTCACGGCCCCGGGCGCGGAAGGGGTGCGCCAGTTCCGCTCCATCGACCTGGACGGGTCGGACGAGCGCACCCACCTGACCAGCCAGTATGCGGCCGAGTTCTCCATCTCGCCGGACCAGAACTGGATCGCCTGGACCGAGCGCTTCAACGCCTATGTGGCCCCCTTCGTCGGCACGGGCCGGGGCGTGTCGCTCAGCGCCGGCGGCGGGGCCCTGCCCCAGACCCGCGTCACCCGCGATGCGGGCGAGTGGCTGCACTGGTCCGGCGATTCCAGCCGCCTGCAGTGGTCGCTGGGACCGGAGCTGTTCTCGCGCAATCTGAACGAGGCCTTCGCCTTCGTGGACGGCGCGCCCGAGACCCTGCCCGCCGCGCCCGAGCGCGGGATCAATCTTGGCTTCAGCCACCCGACGGCGGCGCCGAGCGGGGTGCTGGCCCTGACCGGCGCGCGGCTGATCACCATGAACGGGGACGAGGTGATCGAGAACGGGACCATCGTCATCGACGGAAACCGGATCGCCGCGGTCGGCCCGGCCGGATCGGTCACGGTTCCGGTGGGCGCGCTGACGGTGGACGCCTCCGGCGCCACCATCATTCCCGGCCTCATCGACGGCCACTGGCACGGCTCCATGGGAGCCAATGAGATCATCCCGCAGCAGAGCTGGGTGAACTATGCGTCCCTGGCCTTCGGGGTCACGACCATCCACGACCCGTCCAACGACACCAGCGAGATCTTCGCCCACAGCGAACTGGCGCGGGCGGGCAGGGTGCTGGGGCCCCGGATCTTCTCCACCGGCACCATCCTGTACGGCGCCGCCACCCCCTTCACGGCGGTGGTGGAGGATCTGGACGACGCCCGGTCCACCCTGCGGCGGATGCAGGCGGCCGGCGCCTTCAGCGTCAAGAGCTACAACCAGCCCCGCCGGGACCAGCGCCAGCAGATCATCCAGGCCGCGCGCGAACTGGACATGATGGTGGTGCCCGAGGGCGGTTCGCTGTTCCAGCACAACATGACCATGATCGTGGACGGTCACACCACCATCGAACACGCCATTCCGCTGGCCCGCCTGTACGACGATGTGCACCAGCTGTGGAGCCAGACGAACGTGGCCTACAATCCGACCCTGACCGTGGCCTATGGCGGCAACTGGGGCGAAAACTACTGGTATCAGGAAAGCGAGGTGTGGCGGAACGAGCGCCTGCTGCGCTTCGTGCCCCGCCGCATCGTGGACGCCCGCTCGCGCCGCCCCGTGCATGTGCCGGAAAATGAGCTGAACCACATCTCGGTGGCCCGGGAGGCCGCACGCCTGGCCGAGCTGGGCGTGCCGGTCCTGCTGGGACCGCACGGCCAGCGCGAGGGCCTGGGCGCCCACTGGGAGATGTGGATGCTGGAGCAGGGCGGCATGAGCCCGCACCAGGCGCTGCAGGCCGGCACCATCCAGGGCGCCCGCGCCCTGGGCATGGACCGGGACATCGGATCGCTGGAGCCCGGCAAGCTGGCCGATCTGGTGGTGCTGTCCGCGAACCCGCTGGAGAACCTGCGGAACTCCACCTCGATTCGCTACACCGTGATCAACGGCCGCATCTTCGACGACAACATGGACGAAGTGGGCGGCCAGCCCCGTCGCCCGTTCTGGTTCGAGGGCGAGGACGGCGAGACCCTGGCGCCGGACGAGACCATCGGCCACGTCCACGGGCACGACCACGGCGAGCACTGACCCGGAAGCCCTCTTCCCTCGGGGGGCAAGAGGGTCCGCTTCTAGCCCCGCGCCAGCCGCATGAATTCCTCGCGGGTGCGGGGGTCGTCGCGGACCACGCCGATCAGGTGGCTGGTGGTCAGGCTGGCGCCGGGCACGTCGACGCCGCGCATGGTCATGCAGCTGTGCTCGGCCTCGATGACTACCCCGACGCCCTCGGGACGCAGCACCTCGTGGATGGTGCGGGCGATCTCGGCGGTCATTTTCTCCTGGATCTGCAGGCGCCGCGCGAACCCGCGCACCACCCGGGCCAGCTTGGAGATGCCCACCACCCGGTCAGTGGGCAGATAGCCCACGTGCGCCTTGCCCACCACGGGCAGCATGTGGTGCTCGCAGAAGCTGACGAAGCGGATGTCCTTGAGGACCACCAGCTCGTCATAGCCGCCCACCTCCTGGAAGGTGCGCTCCAGATATTCGCGCGGATCGACCTCGTAGCCGGCGAACAGTTCGCGGTAGCTGCGCGCCACGCGTGCGGGGGTGTCGAGCAGCCCTTCGCGGGCGGGATCGTCGCCGGCCCAGCGGATCAGGGTGCGCACGGCGGCTTCGGCTTCGGTCTGGGAGACGGGAGCGGTTTCGTCGGTCATGGGGCGACCCTTAGCTGATCGTGTCTGGGAGGGTCCATTCGTGCGGACGTTTTCGATACGGATTCCCGCGAGAAACGGATGCGCACAGTCGATCCTAACCCGCTGTTAACCATGACCCCGGCATTTTCTGCCCGGTGTATTGTCGACGGACGGGGCTGAGCGCGTGACGGGGACCGAGGTGATGGATGTGGGGCGCGACGCCCTGTGGCTGACCATCCAGCTGGCCTCTCCGGTGCTGATCGTGGGGCTGGTTGTCGGCGTCGTCATCGGCCTGTTTCAGGCCCTGACCCAGATCCAGGAAGCGACCCTGATCTTCGCGCCCAAGATCATCGCCATCTTCGTGTCGCTGCTGCTGCTGCTGCCGCTGATGGGCGCCCTGATGGGCGGGTTCTTCCAGCAGATCACCGAACGCATCGCGGGCATGTAGGGCGGGAATGGAGCCTTACGCCGCCGCCGATCAGGTCTGGGCCGGCGGGCTGATCTTCGCCCGGGTCGGCGCCCTGCTGATGATGATTCCGGGCATCGGCGAGTCCTATGTGCCGCCGCGCGTCCGCCTGTCCCTGGCCCTGGTCATATCCATCGCCCTCGCCCCCGTGGTGGTGGGCTATCTGCCGCCGCTGCCCGCCACCATGGGCGGGGTCGCGGGCTGGGTGATCCGCGAGGTGGCGACCGGCCTGATGATCGGCGCCCTGTTGCGCATGATGCTGTCGGCCCTGGCCGTGGCGGGGGAGATCGTCTCGATGCAGATCACCCTGGCCTTCGCCCAGACCGCCAATCCGCTGCAGCCCCAGCCCGGCTCGACCCTGGCCGCCTTCCTGACCCTGCTGGGCGTGACCCTGATCTTCGCCACCGACACCCATCATCTGTTCATCGCCGGCCTGGCGGGAAGCTATGAGGTGATCCCGCCGGTCAGCCCCCTGCTGCTGGGCGATTTCGCCGCCATGGCGGTGCGCACGGTGGGCGACAGCTTCCTGCTGGGTCTGCAGTTGTCCGCCCCGGTTCTGGTGTTCGCCCTGATCTTCAACCTGGCCTCGGGGCTGGTGGGCCGGGTCATGCCCCAGTTCCAGATCTTCTTCGCCACCGCCCCGCTCAGCATCATCCTCGGCCTGTCGATCTTCGCCCTCAGCCTGGGGGTGATCGGCACGGTCTTCATCGAGCGGTTCCGCACCCTCGCCATGGGCTTCACCGGAGGCGCCGGTGGCTGAGGAGAAGGACCAGGAGTCCAAGACAGAAGAAGCCACCCCGCGAAAACTCGACGAGGCGCGGAAAAAGGGGGATGTGGCCAAGACCCCGGATCTGGCCAGCTGGCTGTCCCTGATGGGCGCCTCGGCGGTGATCCTGATCGGCGGCGGCTGGTTCACCTCCCGGATGGCGGCCGAGCTGATGCCTTTCCTCGCCCAGCCCCACGCCATGGTCGACGCCCTTCACGCCGGGGCCGGAGTGGAGATCGGCGCCCGGGCCCTGTGGGCCTCGGTGCCCCTGCTGGGCGCCCTGGCCCTGGCCACCATCGTCGGCGGCGCGGGCGGCAATCTGGCCCAGTCCGGCTTCCTGTTCACCGCCGAGAAGATCAAGCCGAAGCTGGAGAAGATCTCGCCCCTGAAGGGCGCCAAGCGGATCTACGGGCCCGACGGCCTGATGCAGTTCGTCAAGACGTTCCTGAAGCTGGTCGCCATCGTCGCCATCGCCTGGGTGGTGCTGAAGCCCCACACCCGCGAGCTGGAGTCCCTGGCGGCCATGACGCCGGCCGCGATCCTGCCCATGGCCCGCGATCTCGCCGTGGCCATCCTCGGCGCTGTTCTGGCCTTTCTGGGCGTCACCGCCTTCGCCGACTTTCTGTGGCAGCGCCATCGCTTCGCCCGGCGTATGCGCATGACCCGCGAGGAGTTGAAGGACGACTACAAGCAGGCCGAGGGCGACCCGCATGTGAAGGCCAAGCTGAAGCAGATCCGCGCCCAGAAGGGCCGCCAGCGCATGATGCAGAACGTGCCGAACGCCACGGTCATCGTCACCAACCCGACCCACTATTCCGTGGCCCTGAAATACGAGCCGGGCGAGGACGCCGCGCCGATGTGCGTGGCCAAGGGCGTCGACGCCCTGGCCCTGAAGATCCGCGAGGTGGCCCGCGAGCACAAGGTCCCCATCATCGAGGACGTGCCCCTGGCCCGCGCCCTCTACGCCGCGGTTGAGGTGGACGAAGTCATCCCCCGCGAGCATTTCGAGGCGGCGGCCAGGGTCATCGGCTTCGTCCTCAACAGCCGCAAGCGTCGCTGAGACTGAAACAGGGTATGCTGATGATCAGCGAATCGGCTGCGAGGCCCCCATGGACGCCCTGATACGGGACATCCCCACCCGGATGCGCATCGACCCCTGGCTGGTGACGGCGGCGGTCTGTTTCGTCATCGCCGTGGCGGCGGCGGCCTATCCGGCCTTCCGCCATGACCCCTGGAGCGCGCCCGGGCTGATCCTGATCGTGACCCTGGCGGCCGTGGCCCTGATGGGGGTGATGGCGTTCGGCCGCGCGGATGCGGGCGAGCGGCGTCGCGCGGCGGGCGACGCGGCGGTGGACCTGCTGGACGCCATGACCGAGCCCGCGGCCCTGGTCTGGAGCGGCGGACGGGTGCTGGCCTTCAACGCGGCCTGGACCGAGGCGGGCGGATCCACCACCGCCCTGCCCTCGGGCCGTTCGGCCAGCTCCCTCTACATGGCCTTCGCCCAGGCGCGCGGCGGTGAACCAGGCCGCGCCATGCTCAGGATCGGCGAGCGGGACGTGGAGGTTCTGATCGGCGCGGCGGGCGACGGGCGCTTCCTGGTCCGCCAGGCGCCCGAAAGCGTGCTGGCCCCCCGAGACCCGGCCCAGCCCGCCCGCGCGCCGGTGGTGGAGGCCGGGGACGGCCGCGCCATGGCGGCGGGCGCGCCCTTCGGGTCCGCCGTGCTGGCGGGCGAGGACCTGTTCGCGGGCAAGGTGGAGGAGGCCAATCCCGCCCTGGCCGTGCTGACCGGCCCGGCGGCCGCGCGCGACGCCGCCTTCGGCCATCTGTTCCTGCCGCAGGGCGTGGCCGAGGCGCGTGAGCGCATCGCCCAGGGATCCTCCGGCCCCATCGAGCTGATCGCCAAGGCGTTCCCGGACCGCAGCCTGCACCTGTATGTGGCCCCCGAGGGCGAGGGACGGCGCATCTGGCTGTTCGACGTCACGGCCCAGAAATCCACCGAAATGCAGCTGGCCCAGGCCCAGAAGATGCAGGCGGTGGGCCAGCTGGCGGGCGGCGTGGCCCACGACTTCAACAACATCCTGACGGCCATGCGGCTGCAGACCGACGCCCTGCTGGAGCGCCACCCGGTGGGCGATCCCTCCTATGACGGGCTCAACGCCATCCGCCAGACCGTGTCGCGCGCCGCCAGCCTGGTGTCCAAGTTGCTGGCCTTCTCGCGCAAGGAGACGGTCAAGCGCGAGCGGCTGGATCTGGGCGAGCTGGTGGCCGATTTCGCCGTCCTGCTGCGCCGCCTGCTGCACGAGGACGTGCGGCTCGAGACGGACTACGGCCGCGACCTGCCCACCGTGACCGCCGACCGGGGCCAGCTGGAGCGGGCGGTCATGAATCTGGCCGTCAACGCCCGCGACGCCATGCGCGGGGTGGTGGAGCCGGGGGCGGGACTGGTCACCATCCGCACCCAGCGTCTGTCGGCCGATCAGGCCAGGGAGTTGGGCTGGGCCGCCGCGCCGGACGGCGACGTGGCCCTGATCGAGGTGGCCGACACCGGTCCCGGCGTGCCGCCGCAACTGCTGGACAAGATCTTCGAGCCCTTCTTCACCACCAAGCCCGTGGGGGAGGGGACAGGCATGGGCCTGGCCACCATCTACGGCATCATGCAGCAGGCGGGCGGCCATGTGGCCGTTCAGAATCTGGAGGGCCCGAACGGGATCGAGGGGGCGGCCTTCCGCATGTTCCTGCCCGCCGCGAACGAGAAGGACCTGGCCGAGGCTGCGCCCGAGCCCAAACCCAGGAAATCAGCGCCGCGCGACCTGTCCGGCGCCGGCCGCATCCTGTTCGTTGAGGACGAATCCGCCGTGCGCCTGATCGCGGCCAAACTGCTGCGCCAGCGCGGCTATGAGGTGATCGAGGCCGCCGACGGCGAGGAGGCCCTTCTGCTGGCCGAGGAGCACGCCGGCCAGATCGACATGCTGATCTCGGACGTGGTCATGCCCGGCATGGACGGTCCCACCCTGCTGAAGAAGGCGCGCATCTATCTGGGCGACGCGCCGGTCATGTTCATCTCCGGCTACGCCGAGAGCGATTTCTCGGATCTGCTCACCGACGAGGCCAATGTCTCGTTCCTGCCCAAGCCGCTGGACATCAAGACCCTGGCCGAGCGAGTCAAGCAGGAGCTGTACGCCGCCTGATCAGCCGCGCCCGCCCTTGCCGCCGCGGCGGTCGCTTCGTCCGTCCCGATCCCGGTCCCGGCGGCGGTCATCGCGCCACTCGCGGCGGTCGCGCCGATCGTGGCGGTCATAGCGCCGGGGCGGCGGCGTGTAGACCGGCGCCACATAGACCGGCGCTCCATAGCCGTACGCGGGCGGGCAATAATATTCGCTGACCCCGTAGCCGTTGTAGCGGTAGTGGCAGCTGGCCGTGCTGGCGGCGATGGAGTCCGCCGCCAGGGCCAGCCCCTCCAGAAAGGCCGGATCGGTGACGCAGCCGGAGACACCGGCTCCGGCGACGCAGGCGACGGCGAGATTGCGCATCCGGCGAATGATCGGTCGGGACATCGACGACCCCTTTCAGCAGCGGCGCTCCCGCCGTCCATGAGACCCTGGGGCCGAACATTGGTCGCTGACAAGGCGGGAAGCCCTGACCATCCCTGACGCGAGGGCCCAGGGCGCCCGCATGATGAAAGACTTGTAAGGCGGGGCGGACTTGTTCTCCCGCCGGGGAGTGATACCCCTTTCAGCCTGAAAAACCGGGAGCTTCGCCATGATCGATCGCCGCCGCCTTCTTTTCACCGCCGCTGCGGGGGCCGGTCTGGCCGCCTCCGGCCAGGTTCTGGCCTTCACCCGTCAGGAGCCCGCCGCCGCGGCCCTGGAAGGCCTGATGGAGCGCATCGTCCAGCAGATGGTCATGACGTCGCCCGAGACGGTGACCATGCTGGGTCTGGACACCGGCCCGATGGCAGCCCTGAAATCGCGCCTCGACGACCGCTCCGCCGCCAAGATCGAGGCTGACAAGGTGGTGTTCCAGGGCTTCATGACCGAGATGCAGGCCATCGACCGGGAGGCCCTGCCCGCGCGCAGCCAGATCCACTACGACACGGTCAAATATTTCGGCGACACGGTCGCCTCCAGCTACGAGTTCCCCTACGGCCAAGGCTTCCCGTCGCCCTATACGGTCAACCAGCTGGGCGGGTCCTACAACAGCATTCCGGACTTTCTGGACGCCCAGCACCGCATCGAGACGGCCGAGGATGCGGAGGCCTACATCTCGCGCCTGGAGGCTTTCCCCACGGCGCTGGACCAGGAAACCGAGCGCATGCACGCCGATTTCGCGGCGGGGGCCGTGCCGCCGGACTTCATCATCGAGCGCACCGTGGGTCTGCTGGGCAATCTGACGGGCACGCCGGCGGGCGAGTCGGTCATGACGACCTCCATCGAGCGGCGCGCCACCGAGGCGAACCTGCCCGGCGAATGGGGCGAGCGCGCCCGCCGCATCGTCGAGGGCAGCATCTATCCCGCGGTGGAGCGTCAGGCCGAGGCCCTGCGCAGCCAGCGCGCGAACGCCGTCCACGATGCGGGCGTGTGGCGGCTGCCGCGCGGCGAGGAGTATTACCGCTTCGGTCTGCGCTACTTCACCACCACCGAGATGACCGGCGCCGAGGTCCACGCCATGGGGCTGGAGCAGGTGGCTGAACTGACCGCCCGCGCCGACCAGATCCTGCGCGCCGAGGGCCGCACCGAGGGGACGGTGGGCGAGCGCATCTCGGCCCTGGCCCGCGACCCGGCACAGCTCTACGCCAACACCGATGCGGGCCGCGAGGAACTGCTGGCCTCGCTCAACGCCCAGATGGCCGACATGCAGGGTCGTCTGCCCGAGTATTTCGGCCGCATCCCCGTCTCGCCGGTGGAGGTGCGCCGCGTGCCGGTCACCACCGAGGCGGGCGCGCCGGGCGGCTACTACCAGCCGCCGGCCCTGGATGGCTCGCGTCCGGGCGCCTATTACATCAACCTGCGCGACACGGCCGAATGGCCCAAATTCACCCTGCCGACCCTGACCTATCATGAGGCGTCGCCGGGCCATCACCACCAGATCGCCCTGCAGATGGAGAACGACGACGCGCCCATGCTGATGAAGCTGCTGGGCTTCTCGGCCTATTCGGAGGGCTGGGGCCTCTACGCCGAACAGCTGGCCGACGAGATGGGCGTCTATGACAACGACCCCTGGGGCCGGCTGGGCTATCTGCAGTCCTTCATGTTCCGCGCCGTGCGCCTCGTGGTGGATTCCGGACTGCACTCCGAACGCTGGAGCCGCGAACAGGCCATCCGTTACATGGTCGAGACCCTTGGCGACGCCGAGAGCACCGTCACCACCGAGGTGGAGCGCTATTGCGTCTGGCCGGGCCAGGCCGCCAGCTACAAGGTGGGCCAGACCGTGTGGGAGAACCTGCGCACCCGCGCCAGGACCCAGCTGGGCGACCGCTTCGACATCCGCAGCTTCCACGACACGGCGCTCAACGCCGGGGGCGTGCCGCTGACCGTCCTCGAGCGCGTGGTGGACGACTGGATCGCCGCCCGTCGCGCCTGACCACAGCCGCTCAGTCCGCCGTCATCCCTTCCGCTCGCCTGAAGCGGTTGTGGATGGCGGTGGCGGCCACCGCCGCCTCGGCCGAGGCCACCGCCAGCTGGTTGAGGCCGCGCACCACGTCGCCGGCCGCATAGAGGCCCGACACGGTGGTTTCCTGATGGTCGTCCACCTCCAGACGTCCGTCCTCGCCGAGGGCCGCGCCCAGATCGACGGCCAGGCCGCAGTGGGGCGTCGTGCCCAGGGCCGAATAGACCGCGTCGAAGCTGGTCTGCTTTCCACCCCACGACAGCGCCGTCAGCCGGTCGCCGTCGATATGCACCTGCTCGATGGCGGTCTCGATCACCGGCACGCCCAGACGCTTCAGGTCGTCGCGCCGGGTCAGGGCCTCGGGCGGCCCCACATGGATCAGGCAGACCCGGTCCGAATAGGTGCGCACGAAGGCGGCCTCCCGCGCCCCCAGATCGCTGTCTCCGATCACCGCGATGGACTTGCCGATGGCCTCATAGCCGTCGCAGATGGGGCAGATGCGCACCAGCCCCCGGGCGATGGCGCTCTCAACCCCGGGCAGGTCCGGGTGATGATCCACCACCCCCGTGGCCAGCAGCACGGCGCGGGCGGTGATCCGGTCATCCCCCAGCCGCGCGGTGAAGCCGTCGCCGTCCCGCGCCAGCGCCTCCACGAAGACCGGCCGGATCTGCGCCCCGTACTCCTCGGCCTGCCGTCGCATGCGGGTCAGGATGGCGTCGCCGCCGATGCCCTCGGGAAAGCCCGGCATGTTGTGGCTGAGCGGGATCCAGGCCGCGCGCGGCTCGCCCCCGTCCGCCGCCAGCACCGAGCGCCGGAACCGCGCCAGATAGGTCGCCGCCGTCAGCCCCGCCGGGCCCGCGCCGATGATCAGGACGTCGACGTCCGTCACGGGTCCCCGCGCGGCGGGGCGTGATCCTGCTCCACATAGGCGCGCATGATCTTCAGGTCCGCCGCGATCTGGAACAGGGCCACGTACAGCTCGCAGAACGACCGCCACAGCATGGCGACGATGAACAGCACCAGCAGGCCCACCACCACCGTCGGTATGGCCAGCACCCAGGCCAGCCAGCCCGGCTCGTTCAGGGCCAGACCGACCGCCCCGCCCACCACCACGAACCCGCCCAGCACGATCAGCGCCAGCCCGGCCCAGTAGATCAGATGGATCACCGGCCCGGTCAGCAGCCGGTCAAAGGTCAGCAGATCGGTCAGGATCTCCCCCGGCGACGCCTTGCGGAACGCCTCCAGCGACGGACGGACGACGGGCGCCCGGGCGGGCGAAAGGGGACGGCGCGGCATGGGCCGGATGCTCCGAACGAAGACCACCCAGCGCTATCAGCGCCCCCGGGTTCGCGCAACGGGCGAATGGCCCGCCGCCGCGCCGGGCTTTGCACCGGCGACCGCGCTCGCTATACCCCGCCCGACACTTTTCTCCCCGAACTGGAAGGCAAAGAAGCATGGCCAAGATCAAGGTCGACAACCCCATCGTGGACATCGACGGCGACGAGATGACCCGGATCATCTGGCAGATGATCAAGGACAAGCTGGTCTTTCCGCATCTGGACCTTGAGCTGGACTACTACGACCTGGGCATGGAGCACCGGGACGCCACCGACGATCAGGTGACCATCGACGCGGCCGAGGCCATCAAGAAGCACGGCGTCGGCGTGAAGTGCGCCACCATCACCCCGGACGAGGCGCGGGTCGCCGAGTTCGGCCTCAAGAAGATGTGGCGCTCGCCCAACGGCACCATCCGCAACATCCTCGGCGGCGTGGTCTTCCGCGAGCCCATCATCTGCTCCAACGTGCCCCGTCTGGTGCCCGGCTGGACCCAGCCCATCATCGTCGGCCGCCACGCCTTCGGCGACCAGTACAAGGCCACCGACTTCCTGTTCCCCGGCAAGGGCACCCTGTCCATCAAGTTCGTCGGCGACGACGGCGCGGTCATCGAGCACGAGGTGTTCAAGGCCCCCTCGGCCGGCGTGGCCATGGGCATGTACAACCTGGACGACTCCATCACCGAGTTCGCCCGGGCCAGCCTGGCCTAT
>NZ_PNLV01000071.1 GCF_013823285.1 Brevundimonas sp.
CGCTCGAACAGGGGCGAGGCCATCAGGGTGGTGACGATGGCCATCAGCACCAGGATGGAGAACAGGGCCGGGCCGATCAGGCCCCGTTGCAGGCCGATGTTGATGATGATCAGCTCCATCAGGCCGCGGGCGTTCATCAGGGCGCCGATGCCCAGCGCCGTGGCGTTGTCCTGGCCGGTCAGGCGCGCCGCCGCCCAGCAGGCGCCGAACTTGGTCAGCACCGACCCCGCCAGAACCACCAGGGCGATGAGCAGCAGCGGCCAGCTGTCCACCGCCGTCAACTGGGTGTTGAGGCCCGAATAGGTGAAGAACAGGGGCAGCAGCACCACCACCGTGAACGGCTCCAGCTGCTTGCGCACCTGCTCGGCGAACAGGCCCCTGGGCATCACCGCGCCCAGCAGGAAGCCGCCGAACACCGCGTGGATGCCGATGGCGTCCATGGCGAAGGCCGACAGGGCGAACAGCATCAGGGTCACGGCCATCAGGCCCGGCCCGACGCCGCCCTCGCGCTCGGCTCGCTCGCCGAGCCGCGCCAGCAGCCGTCGACCGATGGTGGTCATGAACACCATGAACAGGGCGGCCCCGCCGACCGCCGTGATCGCCATGCCGGCGCCCGCGCCGAAGCTGGCCAGCACGATGGCCAGGATGATCCAGGCGCCCGCGTCGCCGATGGCCCCGGCCGACAGGGACAGGGTCCCCAGCGGCGTCCCCGACAGCCCGCGCTCGTGAATGATGCGCGCCAGCATGGGAAAGGCGGTGATGGAGATGGCGGCGCCCATGAACAGCATGGCCTGGGCCATGGTGGCCCGGTCGCTGAACAGGCCCGGGGTGTCGATCAGCCACGGCGTGATCAGCACCGCCAGCAGGAAGGGCGCGGCCGTGCCGGCGAAGGACACCGCCGCGGCGCTTTTCGCCTGGCTCAGGAAGTGATCCGTGCGGAACCCCAGTCCCACCAGGAACATGTAGAGGCCCACGCCCAGCTGGGCGCCCACATACAGGACGTCGCGGGATTCCGCAGGAAACAGCATGCCCTGGATCTCGGGCGCCAGCAGGCCGAACAGCGACGGTCCCAGCACCACCCCGGCGATCATCTCGCCAACCACCTGCGGCTGGCCCAGCCAGCGCTTCGCGGCCCAGCCGACGAGCCGGCAGGCGGCCAGGATCACGGCCAGCTGCAGAAAGAATACGACGCTCAACTCCGCGGCCGTCATGCGGCGCTCCCTGTCATCCGCCTCATCACATCACGCGGCGGACGGAAAAGAAAAAGGGGGCGGTCCTCCGGCGAACCGGCGGATCCGCCCCCAAGGTCGACCGACCAGTTCTAGAAGGTCGCGCGCAGCACCACGGTGAAACGGCGATCGTTCATGAACCAGGACCGTCCGGCCGTCAGGAGTTCATTGTTCAGGACCTGACTGGTGCGGGTGATCTCATTGGTCAGATTGACCCCCTGCACCCCGATCTTGAAGTTGTCATTGACCGTGTAGAAGAACGAGCCGTCCAGCTGGCCGCCCCCTTCCTGGATGATCGGGGCGAAGGGCACGATCACGTCGCGCACCGTCACCACGAAGTCCGAGCGGTAGGAATAGGCCAGACGCATGGACAACGGCCCCTTCTCGTAGAAGGCGGCGAAGTTCGCCGTGTGCTCCGACAAGCCCTGCAGCGGCAGCAGACCTGTGTCCACATTCGCCACCCGGCCCGATCCAACATCAGGATCGGTGGCCGACAGGGTGCTCTGGCTGACGCCCTCGGAGTCCACATAGGTGTAGTTGGCGTTCACGCCCAGGCCGTCCCACGGCGCCGGCAGGAAGTGGTAGACCTGCTGATACGCCAGCTCGAAGCCCTGGACCGAACCGGTCTCGCTGGAGTTCACCGGCTGGGTCACCACCGCGTCGAAGGTGGCGCCGTTGTTGGTGAACGAGGTGCGGGTGACGCCGTTGGTGATCACGTCCTTCAGGCGCTTGTAGAACACCGACAGGGTGATCGATCCCACGTCATCGAAGTACCATTCCGCCGAGGCGTCGAAATTCACCGAGTCGATCGGGCGCAGGTAGGCGTTGCCGACGTTGAAGCGTCCGGTCGGCCGGCCATTGACGATGTCATCCTGCAGGGCCGACAGGGCCACATTGTAGTAGTTCCGCGTCAGGCCGATGTCCGGAAGCGTGATGGCCCGCGAGACGCCAAAGCGGAACTGGAGGCCGTTCTGCATCCGCGCCAGCACATTGACGCTGGGCAGCCAGTAGTCGAACGAGGTTTCGGCGTTGTCCTCGAAGGTGGCCCCGTTGGCGAAGGCGCGGGCGTCGGCGCGCACCGCCGGGTCCAGGCCGCAGAACGCCGACCGCTCCTCACCCGGAGGCAGGGGCGCCGTACATTCGGCTTCGGACGTGAAATTCTGCTGCGTGAACGCGCGGACACCCTCCGCCGAACGCTCCATGTCCACATAGCGCAGGCCGACATTGCCGCTCAGCTGCACGCCGTTGTCCAGATCGCCCCGGAAGCGCAGCATGGCGTAGGCGGCGTTGGTGTTCTCCTGGACAGGATTGATCTCCTGCGGAAGGAACGGCGTGCCGGGGTTGACGCCGCAGCGCAGGGCCAGAGGCACCCAGTTCTGCGGACAACCGTCGGCGCCATTTCTGGCGCGCCACTCGTCGCCCATCAGCAGGGCGTAATCCACATAGTCCTGATAGTTCTGGACGATGTTCGATCCATAGAACAGGCGCGGCTGGCCGCCCGTCGGATTGGGCACCTCCCCCCGCATGAAATTGTCGAAGTTGAAGGTCTGGTGGAAGCTGCTCGGCGTGACGCCGCCGCCGGTGGTCGGGTCCCCGTTGGCCGCTTCATCCAGCCACACCGGCCCGCCCGACCCCCAGATTTCACTGACCACGCCCCAGTTATAGGTGGAGAAGCGGGTGGTCTGGTCGCGCTCGGAGCGCCGCACGCCGAAGCGGACGGATTCCAGGATCGGCATGTTGAAGAACTGGTAGTCGACGTCGATGCGCAAGGCGTCCAGCTTGCCCTCGCTCTGCTCGATGTGGTCCATCGCCGAGCGGGTGAAGGTATTGTAGGGGTTGGACAGACTGTCGTTGGGGCTGACGCCGTACGTCGGACAGTTGTTGGTCGCCGGACCCGTGCAGATGCTGCCGTCAGGCGCGCGGCGATCCGGCGTCAGGAAGGTGACGACCGGGATGTCGCTGCCCTGCATCTGGATGTCAGCGTACTGGAACGTCGAGTTCCACAGCCCGGCGTCAATGACATCGACCGTCGAGTCCACGTGCTGATAGTCGAAGTTGATCCGCAGGCGTTCCGTCGGTGTCCACTTGAAGTTCAGGCCGTAGTCGGTGGTGACATATTCCTGATGCACATCACGACGGATGTTGTTGCTCTGCAGGCCCCAGATGGGGGTGCGGGGATCGGCTCCGTTCTGATCATCCCGCCAGCCGGTCTGGCCGGTGATGACGCCGTTGGTGAACAGGCCGTCGGGTCCGAAATTCAGGGTCGTCCCCTGAAGCGCCTGGGAGTCGCCGTTGTTCGACACATTGTCCGTGGCGATCTCCATGGCGTGTTCGGTCCACGCCTGGGTGGAGTCCGAACGCAGGAACTGGGCGGTCGCCTCCATGGTCCGGTCCGGGCTGCGCCACTGGCCGGCGGCCGCGTAGCCGGTGCGCTCGCGATCAAAGATCTGGCTGCGGAAGGCGGCGCCGCGCGGGAACCAGACCTCGCCCACCTCGGTGCCGGCCGGGCCCACCACGTCACCGTTGCTGTACAGGGTGCGCGGCGCGTAGTTGGAAATCTGCTGACCGTCGCTTCGGGCGGTCAGTTCCGAGTTCACCGCATTCAGCAGCAGGCCGAACTGACCCGCCTCGGTGTCCCAGCGGTCGCTGTAGAGCAGCGAGACAGTCGGGGTCCATTCCTCGGCGAAGTCGCCGTAGCTGGCCTCGACCGATCCGGCCAGGACGCGGCCCGGCGAATCGAACGGGACGCGGGTGCGCAGGTTGATGGTTCCGGAGATGCCGCCCTCGACCATGTCAGCGGACGGGTTCTTGAACACGTCGACGCCGCCCATCAGTTCTGCGGGCACGTCCGAGAAGCTCAGCACGCGGCCGTTGGTGGCGCTGAAGGTGTCGCGGCCGTTCAGCTCGCTGCGCACCCAGGTCAGGCCGCGGACGACCACGCCCGAACCCTCGATGGAGAAGTGGTCAGGATCGACGCCGGCGCGGAAACGGTCGATCGACACGCCCGGCACCCGCTGCAGGGCCTCCGTCACGCTTCGGTCCGGCAGGGCCCCGATGTCCTCGGCGGTGATGGAGTCGACGAAGACTTCCGAGTTCCGCTTGATCTCCTGCGAACTGCGCAGGCTGGCGCGGATCCCGGTGATGACGACCTCATCCACCTCGACGGCGTCGTCATCCGGCGGCGCGGTCTGCGCCATGGCCGGTGTCGCGGCCATGACCGCAGCGATGACCGCGATGGACGCTCCGGCCTTCAGGCCGGCCCCGAAGCGGATAGAATCCGCACGTGTTCTTGTTGAAGTATGCACCCGATTTCCTCCCCAGCATTTTCTTTTGTTAGCGCTACCATACCGAGGCGACGCCAAATGTCTGATTAATGAACTCGTAGCCCAGCTTTTTCGCTTCCGCAAGCCCTCCTTTCCCTGACGGAACCCGGGACGCAATCTCGCCACATAACCCGGCCTGCCCTCGGGTTCTCGCCAACAGGGCCTTGAAAAACAGCCCTTTGGAGCGTTTCTCAGGCGCGACAGACAGCATTGACCGCGCCATTTTTCTGCCTCTACATGGAAAGAAAGCGCTGTGGGGAGAGCGCAACAGCATGTCGGACAAATGCATCACCAGGGTGCTGATCGTCGGCGGGGGCACCGCCGGCTGGATGACCGCCGCCGCCCTGTCCGAGACCCTGAAAGGGTTGGCTCTGGACATCCGTCTCGTGGAATCCGAGGCCATCGGCACGGTTGGCGTCGGCGAATCCACCATTCCCCACATCCGCGCCTTCAACACCCGTCTCGGAATCCACGAGGCGGATTTCCTGTCCCGCACCCAGGCCACCTTCAAGCTGGGCATCGAGTTCCGCGACTGGGGCCGGCTGGGCGACAGCTACATACACCCCTTCGGGGCCTACGGCGCCGATCCCGCCGCTCACGAGGTCGAGCTTTTTCACCACCTGTGGGCGCGCGCGGGCGCCACCGATCCCCTCGAGGGCTACAGCCTGCCCGTCGCCATGGCGAGGGGCGAGCGCTTCACCCATCCCTCGGCCGACCCGGCCTCGCCTCTTTCCGCGTTCTCCTACGCCTACCAGTTCGACGCCTCGCTCTACGCCGCCTACCTGCGCCGCTATTCCGAAGCGCGCGGCGTGGTGCGCACAGAGGGACGCATCGCCGACGTCGCCCTTCACGGGGAGACTGGTTTCGTCACCCATGTGACGCTCGAGAGCGGCGAGCGCATCGACGCCGATCTGGTCATCGACTGCTCCGGCTTCCGGGGGCTGGTGATCGAACAGGCCATGAAGACCGGCTATCATGACTGGAGCCGCTGGCTGCCCTGCGACCGGGCCGTGGCCCTGCCTTGCGAACACGGCGGCCTCTTCCCCCCCGCCACCCGCGCCACGGCGCGGACCGCTGGCTGGATATGGCGCATCCCCCTTCAGCACCGCGTCGGCAACGGCCATGTCTATTGCAGCGCCTTCATGGATGACGACGCGGCCGAGACGGCGCTCATGGACCAGCTTGAGGGCCCTGCCCTGGCCCCGCCCAACCGCCTGCGGTTTCTCACCGGCAAGCGCAAGCTCCAGTGGAACCGCAACTGCGTGGCCATCGGCCTGTCGTCCGGGTTCCTCGAGCCGCTGGAGTCCACCTCGATCCACCTGATCCAGGCCGCCATCGGCTATCTGCTGGATCTGTTCCCCACCGGCGACTGGGACCCGGCCGACGCCGCCGAGTTCAACCAGACCATGGACATGGAATACGAGCGCATCCGCGATTTTCTGGTGCTGCACTATCACGCCACCGCGCGGGACGACTCCGAATTCTGGAACCACTGCCGCACCATGGCCATCCCGGATTCCCTTGCCTGGAAGATGGAGCTGTTCCGCGAGCGCGGGATCGTGGCCGCCTATGAGCACGGCGTCTTCCTGCACCCCAGCTGGGTCGCGGTCTATACGGGCCAGCATGTCATGCCCCGCCGCTGGGACCCGCGTCTGGACGGCCTGGACCCCGCCGCCGTCCGCGCCGATCTGGACGACCAGCGCCGCCGCGTGGCCGCCCTGGCCGAGCGCCAGCCGCGCCACGCCGACGTTCTGGCCGCCGCCCGCGCCGCCGTCATGGCCGAGGCCCGGGCATGACTACGGAAGCCGTCATCGTCGGCGACGGCCCCGCCGCCTGGATCATGGCCCTGACCCTCGCGCGCCGGGCCCCCGCCCACGTCACCGTCGTGGCGCATCCTTCGCCCGACGACGTGGATCCCTTCGGCCCGGCCCTGACCGCCCCGCCCGCCATCCACGCCCGGCACGCACGCCTGGGGCTGGGCGAGGCCGAAGCCATGGCCGCCGCCGTTCCCCTGTTCGGCCTGTCGCTGGAGGGGTGGGCTGACGGCCCCGCCTTCATCCCCTTCGGCCAGACCGGCGCCGATATCTTCTCGGTCGCCTTCCACCAGCAATTGGCCCGGCTGGATCGTCTCGACAGGCTGGCCGACCATTCCCTGTCCGCCCAGGCCGCGCGTCTGCGCAGCTACGCCCCGCCTTCACGGGACCCCGCTTCGTTCCTCTCCACCCTCGACCATGGGCTCAGCCTCGACTCCGGCGCCTACGCCGCCCTGCTGCGCCGACACGCCCTCAAGGCCGGCGCGGCCGTCGTCCAAAGCGCGGTCGCGGCGGTGGAGCGCGCGCCGTCCGGCGCCGTGACCGCCCTCGCCCTGGCGGACGGCGCGCGCATCGCCGGCGACCTGTTCATCGACGCCTCCGGCCCGGCCGCCGTCCTGACCGACGCGCCGTTCCGGTCGTGGTCCGGCCATCTCCCCTTCGACCGCCTCCATGTGGAGGCCACGCCCGACAGCGAACCGCCGCTGCATCTCGTCTTCCGCAACACCGGCGACGGCCTTGAACGCGCCGCCCCCCTGCCCGGCCGTCGGGTCCTGGCGCGCCTGAGCCGGGGCGGTGACGGCGTGCCCTTCCATCCCGGCCGCCGGGACCGTTTCTGGGACCGCAACGTCGTCGCCGTCGGCGCTGCGGCGCAGAGTCTGCCGCCGCTGGGCGCCGGGGTCCTGCACCTGATCCACCGCGCCGCCGAACATCTGGTCAATCTGTGGCCCGCCACCGCCGACGGGGCCGTGGAGGCGCGCGAGTTCGACCGCCTGATGACCGCCGAGGTGGAGGCCGACCGCGATTTCGCCCTGATTCTGCTGCGCCATCCGGGCGTGGTCCTGAGCGAGGCCGCCGCCCACCGCCTGGCCCTGTTCGAAGCCCGGGGACGGGTCAGCCGCCGCGAACAGGAACCGTTCACCCCAGGCTTCATCGCCGCCGCCCTGCTGGCCTCCGGCGTCCGGCCGCGCCGCGTCGATCCGCTGGCCGAGGCGCTGGACCCGGCCATGCTGGCCGCCCGCGCCGACCGCATTCGTGATCTGGCCGCCCGCACCGCCGGGGCCCTGCCGCCCTGGAGCGCCGTCCCATGATCCAGCCGGATCTGATCCGAAAGGTCGTCATCGTCGGCGGCGGCACCGCCGGCTGGATGGCGGCCGCGGCCCTGTCCCGCCTCATCGCGAACGGCGTCACCAGCGTGACCCTGGTGGAGTCCGACACTATCGGAACCGTGGGCGTGGGCGAGGCGACGATCCCGCCCATCCGCACCTTCAACGAACTGCTGGGCCTGGACGAGCGCGAATTCCTCAAGGCCACCCGCGGCTCATACAAGCTGGCCATCGAGTTCGTGGACTGGACCCGCCCCGGCCACACCTATCAGCACCCGTTCGGCCCCTTCGGCGCCGACATCAATGCGGTCAAATTCCACCAGTTCTGGCTCAAGATGCACCGGGAGGGTCGGGCGTCCGGGTTCGGCGACTACAATCTGTGCGGCGTGGCCGCGCGCCTGAACCGCTTCGGCGCCCTGCCCCCGCAGCACCGCTCGCCCCTGACCCCCATGTCCTGGGCCTACCATTTCGACGCCGCCCGCTACGCCCGCTTCCTGCGGGATCATGCCGAGGCGCGCGGGGTGGTGCGTCAGGAGGGCAAGGTCGTCTCTGTGGACCAGCGCCCCGAAGACGGCTTCATCGACGCCATCGTGCTGGACGACGGCCGCCGGGTCGAAGGCGAGCTGTTCATCGACTGCACCGGCTTCCGGGGCCTGCTGATCGAACAGACCCTGAAGGCCGGGTTCGAGGACTGGAGCCACTGGCTGCCCTGCGACCGGGCCGTGGCGGTCCAGTGCCTGAACGACAACGCCATCTCTCCCTTCACCCGCTCCACCGCCCGCGACGCCGGCTGGCAATGGCGCATCCCGCTCCAGCACCGGGTCGGCACGGGCTATGTCTATTCCAGCGCCCACATCTCCGACGATCAGGCCGCCGACACCGTCTTGGCCAATCTCGACGGCAAGCCCGTCACTGACCCCCGGATCCTCAGCTTCCGGGCGGGGCGCCGCAGGAAGGCCTGGGTCAAGAACTGCGTCGCCCTGGGCCTCGCATCAGGATTCCTCGAGCCGCTGGAGTCCACCAGCATTCACCTGATCCAGGCGGGCATCACCAAGCTGCTGGCCCTGTTCCCGCACCAGGGCTTCGATCCGGTGGCCATCGACGAATACAACCGCCTGACCAATGTCCAGATCGAGCAGATCCGCGACTTCATCATCCTGCACTACCACGCCAACGAGCGCACCGGCCTGGACCTGTGGGACCACGTCCGCACCATGGCCATCCCGGACTCCCTGCAACACAAGCTGGACCTGTTCCGGGGCGCCGGCCGCTTCTTCCGCCACGAGGACGAGCTGTTCGCCGAATCCAGCTGGATGGCCGTGCTGATCGGCCAGAACGTCATGCCCGAACGCTACGATCCGCTCGTCGATTCCATCCCCGAGGATGACGTGGCCCGGGCCATGGAGGAGCTGCGCACCACCATCCGCGTCGCTGCCGAAAGCCTGCCTGACCACGCCGACTTCCTGGCCCGCCACTGCGCCGCGCCAGATCCTGAATCCGTCCCTGCCTGAGGCCCCATGACCGACACCACCGACCATCGCATCCGGAAGATCGTCATCGTCGGCGGCGGCACGGCCGGCTGGATGACCGCCGCGGCCATGGCGAAACTGCTGGGCCGCGACTTCGCCGACATCACCCTGGTGGAGTCCGACGACATCGGCATCGTCGGCGTGGGCGAGGCCACCATCCCCCAGATCGGCATCTACAACCGCATGCTGGGCCTCGATGAGGACGAGTTCGTCCGCAAGACCCAGGGCTCCTTCAAGCTGGGCATCCAGTTCGTGGACTGGGGCAAGAAGGGCCATACCTATTTCCACCCCTTCGGCCCGTTCGGCGTGGACATGGAGGGCGTGTCCTTCCACGCCTACTGGCAGCGGCTCCACCTGGCGGGCGACTCGCACCGGCTGGAGGACTATTCGCTGCAGGCCGTGGCGGCGGCGCAGAACCGCTTCATGCGCGCCATCGACGCGGGCCGTTCCCCCCTGTCGAAGATCGCCTATGCCTTCCATTTCGACGCCGGCCTCTACGCCCGCTTCCTGCGCGGCTTCGCCGAGGACCGGGGCGTCATGCGCCGCGAGGGCAAGATCGTGGATGTTGAGCAGCGCGGCGAGGACGGCTTCATCCAGGCCGTGAAGCTGGAAAGCGGCGAGCGCATCGAGGGCGAGCTGTTCATCGACTGCTCGGGCTTCCGGGGCCTGCTGATCGAACAGACCCTCAACACCGGCTACGAGGACTGGACCCGCTGGCTGCCCTGCGACCGGGCCGCCGCCGTGCCGTGCGAGAGCGTGCCGGACTTCACCCCCTACACCCGCTCCACCGCCCGCGAGGCCGGCTGGCAGTGGCGCATCCCGCTGCAGCACCGCACCGGCAACGGCTACGTCTATTCCAGCGACCACATCAGCGACGATCAGGCCGCCGAGACCCTGCTGGCCAATCTGGACGGCAAGCCCCTGGCGGACCCGCGCTTCCTGCGCTTCGTCACCGGGCGGCGCAAACAGGCCTGGGTCAGAAATGTTGTGGCCATCGGCCTGTCGTCCGGCTTCATCGAGCCGCTGGAGTCCACCAGCATTCACCTGATCCAGAGCGGGATCGCCAAGCTGATGCAGATGTTCCCGGACAGGCGCTTCGAGCCCGCCGACCGCGAGCGCTTCAACCGCATGACCCAGGTCGAGACAGAGCAGGTCCGCGACTTCATCATCCTGCACTATCACCTGACCGAACGGGACGACACGCCGTTCTGGGACCGCTGCCGCACCATGGACGTGCCCGACAGCCTCAAGGAGAAATACCGCCTGTTCGAGGGCTACGGCCGGATCTTCCGCGAGAACGACGAGCTGTTCAACGACACCAGCTGGATGGCCGTCATGGTCGGCCAGGGCCTCAAGGCGCGCGGCTACGATCCCGTCGCCGACGTCCTCAGCCTGGACGAGACCCGCGCCCGCCTCGAGGAAATCCGCCGCGTCATGCGCACCTCCGCCGACTACATGCCCCTGCAGACCGAGTTCATCCGCAACAACTGCGCGGCGGGGTGAAGTTCGGCGCGATCACTGGACACGGGCCTCTTGAGCTTACATGATAGCGCTAACAATGACGCCGCCCGGCGGCGCGGGAGGACATCATGAAACACGCCATAACCGCCCTCGCGGCCGGCCTCGCCCTGAGTGCGCCCGCCCTCGCGCAGGACGCCCCCACCGCCCGCTTCGACTGGTTCGCCTATGAGGGCGCCGATCCGGAACACGCGGTGGTCCAGCCCGGACCCGGCCAGTTCCGCAATCCGATCCTTTCCGGCTTCTATCCCGACCCGTCCAACACCCGCGCGGGCGAGGACTATTATCTGGTCACCTCGACCTTCGCCTACTTCCCGGGCCTGCCCGTCTTCCACAGCCGGGACCTGGTCAATTGGACCCAGATCGGCAACGCCATCGACCGGCCCGACCAGGTGGACTTCGGAACCCTCGGCCTGTCGCGCGGCCTGTTCGCCCCGACCATCGAACATCACGAGGGCGTCTTCTACATCCTGAACACCTGCGTGGACTGCGGCGATAATTTCGTCATCACCGCCACCGACCCGGCGGGGCCGTGGTCCGACCCGGTGTGGCTGCCGGACCTGGCGGGCGGCATCGACCCGGCCCTGTTCATCGACGAGGACGGCTCGGCCTGGATCCTCAACAACGGCCCGCCGGACCGCGAGCCGGAATACGACGGCCACCGCGCCATCTGGATCCAGCGCTTCGATCTGGAGACCCTTTCCACCCACGGCCCGCGCACCCTGCTGGTGGACGGCGGCGTGGACTTCTCGACGCAACCGATCTGGATCGAGGGGCCGCACATCTACAAGATTGACGGCCGCTATGTGCTGACCGCGGCCGAGGGCGGCACCGCCGAGGCCCACTCCCAGGTGGCCCTGGCCGCCGACCGGCCCGATGGCCCCTACACCCCGGACCCGGACAACCCCTTCCTGACCCAGCGCGACCTGCCGCGCGACCGGGACTTCCCCATCACCTCGGCGGGTCACGCTGATCTGGTCCAGACCCCCGACGGCGACTGGTGGGCCACCTTCCTGGCCGTGCGCCCCTATGGCGACGACTTCTACAACACCGGGCGCGAAACCTTCCTGATGCCGGTGACGTGGGAGAACGGCTGGCCCCGCATCACCGCCCCGGGCGAGCTCATCCCCCATGTGCTGGATCGCCCTGACCTGCCCGAGCAGCCCGCGCCGGACCTGCCCACCACCGGGCCGTTCAGCGTCACCGAGTCCTTCGACGGCGAGACCCTGCCGGTCCACTGGCTGACCGTGCGCAACCCCCGCTCGGACTGGTTCAGCGTCGCCGACGGCGCCCTGCACCTGACCGCCCGGCCGCAGGGGCTGGGCGACATGGCCAATCCGTCCTTCGCCGCCCGGCGCCAGCAGCACATGACCGCCGCCGCCTCCACCGAGGTGCGCTTCACCCCCGCCCACGACGGCGACCGCGCGGGCCTCGCCGCCTTCCAGAGCGACGACTTCTGGTGGTTCATCGGCGTCGGCCGCCACGCGGGCCAGGATGTGGTGCTGGTGGAGCGCCGGGCCGGGCCGGACGATCCGGCGCGCGGCGTCATCGTGGCCTCCGCCCCCCTGCCCACCCGTCCCGGCGACCCCCTGCGTCTGCGCGCCAGCGTCGATGTGGGCCGGATCGACCTGGCCTTCGCCACACCCGAAGGCGACTGGACGCCGCTGGTCACGGACGGGGACGCCAGCATCCTCAGCACCCGCACCGCCGGCGGCTTCGTCGGATCGGTGTTCGGCGCCTACGCCTATTCCCCCGCAGGGCCCGCCGATTGATGCAGCCAATTCCCGCGACGCACGCTATGCTGGCGTTGTTCTAGAGGGAGGCGCTCATGGTCCGTTTCATCGTCCAGTGGCTGGTCACGGCTCTGGGGCTGTGGCTGTCCTCGGTCCTGATCGCGGGAATCTCGTTTCGCGACACCACCATCCTGATCCTGGCCGCCCTGGTTCTGGGCCTGATCAATGCGGTGGTGCGGCCGATTCTGGTGATCATCACCTTCCCCATCACGGTCATCACCCTGGGCCTGTTCCTGCTGGTGGTGAACGCCGCCATGATCGGCCTGGCCTCGGTGTTCTTCGACGGCTTCACGGTCAGCGGCTTCTGGCCCGCCATCGGCGCCGCAGTGGTCACCGGCGTGGTCAGCTGGATCGCCGGCGCCTTCATCCGCGACTGATCAGTCCGCCAGCGTCCGCCGGAACGAGAACCCGTCGTCGGTGCGGATGTCGTCCACGCGCCAGCCGTCCGCCTCGCGCCTCAGGATGAACAGCGGCGCCCGCGCGCTCTCGGCCTCGTCCGCCTTGCCGAAGTCGAAGCGCGCCCGCACCGCCGCCCGGTCCGCCGACGCGTCGACCACGCTGACCTCGCGCAGGGTCAGGCCGTGGGGGTCCTGGCACAGGCACACCGGATCGGCCTCCAGCGCCGGGTGCACCCCTTCATCGGTCCAGGTGCGCGCCGCCTCCAGCATCCGCACCACCTCGGCGCTGAACACCTCCTGCGCCACGGCCGGATCCAGCGGCGCGAAGTCCACGTCCGACATCCGCACATAGAGGGTCCGCACAAAGGCCTCCGCCTCGGCCCTCGCGGTCGCCGCCGGATCAGGCGCCGTCTCTGGCGCGTCCGCCTCCGGCTTGGTTTCCGCCGCCGCTGCAGACGCTTCGACCCCGGGCGTGGCTTCTGGCTCACCCGCCGCGCCGCACGCCGCCAGCCCGAATCCCAGAACCGCCGCATCACACCCTCCCCTGTCATCCGCCCATCCCGCCGCCGCGCCCCCGTCCTC
>NZ_PNLV01000072.1 GCF_013823285.1 Brevundimonas sp.
GCAATAGCGCCGTTAGGTCAGCCGACCTTCGCCTCGATCACATCCCACATCAGGGCCGCCGCGTTGACGCCCGTGAACTGCTTCAGTTGCACCGCACCGGTGGGCGAGGTCACATTGATCTCGGTCAGATAGTCGCCGATCACGTCGATGCCCACGAAGATCAGGCCACGCCGCTTCAGCTCGGGCGCGAGCGCCGCGCAGATCTCGCGGTCGCGGGCGGTCAGCGCCACCGCCTCGGCCCGGCCGCCCACCCGCAGGTTGGAGCGCACATGGCCCTTCAGCGGCACCCGGTTGATGGCGCCCACGGGCTCGCCGTCGATCAGGATGATGCGCTTGTCGCCGGCTTCCACCGCCGGGATGAATTTCTGGATCACCAGCTGGTCGCGGCTGATCCCGGCGTGGATCTCCACCAGCGCCTCCAGATTGGGATCATCGGCCTTGAGCCGCACCACGCCCGAGCCCGCCGCCCCATGCAGGGGCTTGAGCACCACGTCCCCGTGCCGCTGGTGGAAATCGGCCAGGGCCGCCGGGTCCGACGAGATCAGGGTCGGTGGCTGCAGCCCGGCGAACCGCGTGGCGAACAGCTTCTCCGGCGCGTTCCGGACCTCGGTCGGGTCGTTGACCACCAGGGTCTTCGGATGGATCGTCTCCAGCAGATAGGTGGCGGTCACATAGGCCATATCGAAGGGCGGATCCTGACGCATCAGGATCACGTCGATGTCCTCGGCCAGGTCCAGCTTCGCCCAGTCGCCGAAGGTCACGTGATCGCCCACGGTCTGGCGCAGGGTCACCGGCCGCGCGCGGCAGAACAGCCGCCCGTCCTCCAGCGCCAGGGTGGCCACGTCATAGACCCACAAACGGTGGCCGCGCTCCTGCGCGGTGATGGCCTGCAGGAAGGTGGTGTCCGCCTCGATATTGACCGCCTCGATGGGGTCCATCTGGATGGCGACCTTGAGCATGGCGGTGTCCTTGAAGCGTAACGATGAGGGCTTGCAGATGGACTCAGCGCGTCCCGGGCGCAAGGCGGACCCGTCAGTTCAGGCGCAGCCGGATGCGGTCATGGGCGCTGCGGGCGTTCGCCTCGCCGTGACCGTCCAGACCCCGCGCCCGGTCCAGCGCCGTCAGCGCTCCGGCCAGGGCGCCCTGCTTCTCCCGCGCCGTGGCCACGTCCAGCCAGGGCCGGTGATCCTCCGGATCCAGCAGCACGCGCCGGAGGGCCGAGCGTTCGGCGCCCTCGAAATCCTCGCGTCTCAGGGCGCGCACGAACAGCATGTTCTGCAGCCGGATCAGGGCCTGCCGGTCCGTCACCGGGGCCATCAGCAGGTCCAGCCGGTCCGCCACATGGGGGGTCAGCCCGGCCAGCAGGGCCCGGCGCGTCAGCTCCGACGGCATGACGATGCGGCCCTGGCTGAACGGGTCCAGCGCCACCGCCCCGTCCGCCGTCTCGACCCGCAGCAGGAAGTGGCCCGGAAAATCCACCCCCCGGCAGACCAGCCCCGCCTGTGCCGCGGCATGGATGTAGAACACCGCCAGGGCCGCCGACAGGCCGCGTCGCCGCTCGGCCACGTCGATGATGTCGGTGTTGGCCGGGTCGTCGTAATGCAGCAGGTCGCCGTTCAGCCGCAGGTCCGAGGCCATGGTCTCCACCAGGGCGTCGTCGTGGGACTCGCGGGCCATGCGCTCCGTCAGCCGTTCGGCGGCGTTGGCGGCCAGGGTGCGGACCGGCGTCGTCTCCCGGTGCGGATAGTCGTGGATGGCGCAGGCGATCGCCGCCTCCAGCAGCGGGAAGGCGTCGTCCTCGGCCGTGCCGGCCTCGGTCAGAACCTGTTCCGCCTCCTCGCGCGTCACATCCACCTCATGATCGTCTCAGGCTCTCCTGCGACAGGCCCCGAACATGCCGGGGAAACCGACCGGGGGCCAGAGCCACCATGTCCAGCCGCAATGACAGGGTCTTGAGCGAGGGCCGGTTTTTCGCCACGGCCTTCCCCGCCGCCAGCAGGCGCGCCTTCTGGGGCGCGCTCAGGGCGGTCAGGGCCTGCTCCAGGGTGGCGCGGCGCTTGACCTCCACCACCGCCAGAACCTGGCCGCGCCGGGCCAGCAGGTCGATCTCCCCCGCCCGGCTCTTCAGGCGGAAGCCCAGCACCTGATAACCCTTGGCCATCAACAGGGCGGCCGCCAGCCATTCGGCCGCGTGCCCCGCCTTGTGCGCCTTCGCACCCAGCCCGATCCGCCACGCCGCCTTCGCACGGGCCGGGGCGGGGGGCGGGCGCATCAGGCCGGGTCCTTGCCCTGCAGCGCCAGGGCGCGCCGGTAGAGAATTTTTCTGGGCAGATCCAGCGCCTTGGAGACCTCGGAGGCCGCATCGGCGGGACCGGCCCGCTTCAGGGCGTCCACAAGGGCGGCGTCGGCGTCGGCCTCGCTGGCCTGTTCGTCCTCGCCGGGGCCGATCACCACCACCAGCTCGCCGCGCGGGCCGTCCAGCTGCGGCTTGGCGGCCAGTTGCACCAGATCGCCGCGCACGCACTCCTCGTACAGCTTGGTCAGCTCCCGGGCCACGGCGGCGGGGCGGGGGCCCAGCACCGCGGCCATGTCGGCCAGGCTGCCGGCCAGACGCGGCCCGCTTTCAAAGAACACCAGGGTGGCGCGGATGGGCTTGAGCGCCTCCAGCGCCGTGCGCCGCTGGCCGCTCTTGGCAGGCAGGAAGCCGGCGAAAAGCACCCGGTCGGCGGGCAGGCCCGCCACCGCCAGCGCCGCCAGCAGGCTGGAGGGGCCGGGCACCGGATGGACCGGCAGGCCCGCCGCGATCATGGCCCGGGCCACCACGAAGCCGGGGTCCGACACCATGGGCGTGCCGGCGTCCGACACCAGCGCCACCACCTGACCCTCGCGCACCCGCTCCACCGCGCCCCCGGCCGCCCGTTCCGAAGCGTGGTCGTCGCACCGCTCCAGCCGGGCCTTGAGGCCATAGGCCGATAACAGTTTGCCGGTGACGCGCGTGTCCTCGGCCAGGATCAGGTCGGCGGCCTTCAGCACGTCCAGCGCCCTGAGGGTGATGTCGCGCAGGTTCCCGATGGGCGTGGAGACCAGATACAGGCCCGGCTGCACCGGCCGGGGCGGCGGCGCCATGGGCGGAAAGGGGGAGATCATCGAAGGATCCGTCATCCTCCAACCGTGCCAGCGCCCGCGATCCGGCTCAAGCGAAACAGCGGCGATCTCCCCGGCGGGCGGGTCGTCCTCAGGCCAGCCAGAGCATCATGCGGGTGTCCACCTCGGCGTTGCGGGCGCGGCTGAACTGGCGGCGGGTTTCGCCGGTGTAGAGAAATCCGGCCTTCTCCAGCACGCGTCCCGACGCCGGATTGTCGGCGAAGTGGCCGGCGATGAGCGCCTTCTTGCTCCAGCGGCCTTTGGCCCAGGCCAGGGCGCCCTGCGCCGCCTCGGTGGCCAGACCCCGGCCCCAGAAGGGCTTGCCGATCCAGTAGCCCATCTCGGGCGCGCGATCCTTGTCGTGGAACAGGCCCAGCACCCCGACGGGGCCGTGGTCCTCGTGCTCGATGACGAAGGTGTTGGCCCGGCGCGGGTCCTGCATGGCCACGTTCATGACGAAGGCCTCGGCGTCCTCGGTGCGGAACGGCGAGGGCATGCGGCACGTCATGCGCGCGATCTCGGGATCGCCGGCGAGTTGGGCGATGCGGGAGATGTCCTGGGCGCCCGGGGCGCGCAGGGCCAGGCGCCGCGTCTCGATGACGGGGGAGGTTTCTATGACGCACATGGGCGAAGCCTCAACTCACGCCGGTCTCCTTGGAGGGCTCGGACCGGTCTCTCGAGGCGGGGAAACGAAAAAGGGAGCCTGGTCGATCCAGACTCCCCGCGGAATATTTCCCTGGTCCGGATCGCTGCTGTTCTGGCCAGCGCGATCCGGGAGATTTCCTGGATTTCGCGCCTATTCGGCGGCCGCGGCCTGTTCGGCCGGAAGCACGGAGACGTAACAACGCCCGCCACGCTTGGTGGTGAATTTCACCGCACCCTGCACAAGGGCGAAAATGGTGTGGTCACGGCCCAGGCCGACGTTGTCGCCGGGGTGCCACTTGGTGCCGCGCTGGCGGATGATGATGTTGCCGGCCAGCACGCGCTCGCCGCCGAACTTCTTCACGCCGAGGCGCTTGGACTCAGAGTCGCGACCGTTATTCGACGAACCGCCGGATTTCTTGTGAGCCATGGGTCTGCTCCGTGTTCCTTAGGGCGCTACGCTCGGGACCCGGTCCCTCGCTGCTTGAGCGCGTGTCTCTATACTAATGCGCGAAAGGCCAAACGGCCAATCGTGCGGACTATTCCTTGTCGGCCTTGGGCGCGGCCTTCTTGGCGGGCGCCTTCTTGGCCGGGGCCTTGGCCTCGGTCTTGGCTTCAGCCTTGGGGGCGGCGGCCTTCTTGGCCGGAGCCTTCTTGGCGGGCGCTTCGGCGGTCTCGGCCGGAGCGGCTTCAGCCTTGGCCTTGGGGGCCTTCTTCGGCTCGGCCTCGACGCGCGGGGCCAGGCCGCGGGCGCGGGCGTTCATTTCGGCCTTGGTCAGAACCTCGGCCTTGCCGTCCCACTTGGCCGACTGGCCGTCGCCTTCGATGCCGGTGATGCGCAGCACGCTCTCCATCTGGCGATGGCCGTTGGTGCGGCGATAGCCCTGCCGGCGGATCTTCTTGAAGATCTTGATCTTCTCGCCCTTGCGGGTTTCGACCAGAGTGGCCGCCACGGAGGCGCCCTTGATGAGCGGGGCGCCCAGGGTCACGCCCTTGTCGCCGCCCAGCATCATGACTTCGCCGAAGCTGACGTCAGAGCCCGCGTCGCCGTCGAGCTTCTCGACCACGATCACGTCACCCGGTTGGACCCGGTATTGCTTGCCGCCGGTTTTGATCACCGCGTACATATTAAGCCTCGGCTGGAACGCAAAAAGATGTGCGCCCGCGAGGTGACCCTGCGGGCGAAGAGCGGCGACATATACGGACAGGCCGGTTTGAGTCAACGCGAAACGGGGGGATGAGGCCCGATTTTCCCATCGGGCAAGGGTGTTCGCCGCCGGTTCGGCCTGACTATGGCCTGACGGGCGCAGGCCGGGCAAGCTGCCGTCCGTCCGTCCATCAAGGAGCGCTTCATGTCACGCCGTCTGTCCGTCCTCGCCGCGATCCCCGCCCTCGTCCTGATGGCCCAGCCGGCGACGGCTGATCCGGTGGACGCCTACTGGGCGAATCTCACCGCCCTGTGCGGCAAGGCGTTCGGCGGAACCCTGGTCCAGGCGCCCGAGGGCGACACGGCGTTCCAGGGCAGGGCCCTGGTCATGCATGTGCGGGATTGTTCGCCGCAGCGCATCCGCATTCCCTTCGTGGTGGGCGACGACCTGTCGCGCACCTGGGTTCTGACCCGTCACGAGGACGGCCGCATCGAACTGCGCCACGACCACCGGCACGAGGACGGATCGGAAGAGGACGCCACCCAGTACGGGGGCTTCACGCCCAATCCGGGCAATGACCGCATCAAGATGTTCCCGGCGGACCAGGCCACCTGGGACCGCAGGCCCAATTCGCACCCCAGCGTCTGGTTCATGGAGGTGCAGGATGACCGCTTCATCTATGCGGCCGTGCGGGTGGGCACGCCCCGCGCCTATCGGGTGGAGTTCGACCTGACCCGCGAGATCGACGCCCCGCCCGCCCCGTGGGGCTGGACGGACTGAATCAGGCTCCCCGCCGCGCCAGCAGGTCCCGCAACTCCGCCATCTCGGCGCGCATGGCCTTGAGCTCGTCGGTCATGGCGCGGGCCTCGGCCGCGGATTCCGTGCGGGCCTGTTCGCGCTCGGCCGCGGCCTGGCGCAGGTGGGCCTCCACCTCCTCGTGATCGGCCTTGAGCAGGTCGTCGTGCTCCTCCTGCATGGCCGAGACCACCACCCCGATGAACAGGTTCAGCATGGTGAAGGCGGTGGCCAGGATGAACGGCACGAAGAAGGCCCAGGCGTAGGGATAGACTTCCATCACCGGGCGCACGATGCCCATGGACCAGCTTTCCAGGGTCATGATCTGGAACAGGGAGTAGGCCGAGGCCCCCAGGCTGCCGAACCACTGGGGGAAGCTCTCGCCGAACAGCATGGTGGCCATCACCGCCGAGACATAGAAGACCAGCGCCAGCAGCATGACGATGGCGCCCATGCCGGGCAGGGCCGAGATCAGGGCCGAGACCACCCGCTTCAGCGACGGCGCCACGGTGATCAGGCGCAGCACCCGCAGCACCCGCAGGGCGCGCAGCACCGAGAAGGCGCCGGTGGCCGGGACCAGGGCCACGCCCACCACCACGAAATCGAACAGGCTCCACGGGTCCCGGAAGAAGGCCAGCCGGTGCACCACCAGTCGCGCGCCGATCTCGATCACGAACACGGTCAGCAGGATGCTGTCGGCCCAGTGCAGCCAGCGCCCCCAGGAGGCCATGACCGTCGGGCTGGTCTCCAGCCCCAGGATGATGGCGTTGAGCACGATCAGGGCGGTGATGACCTGTTCGGTGCGGCGGGAGGCGAGAAGGGCGCGCAGGGATTGCAAGGGCGGCGTCCGTGGCTTGGCGGTTGGGGTGACGCCCCATGTGGCCCGCCCCGCAACGGAAATCCAGCAGGGCGCGCGCCCTGCGGCGAGACGACAGATGGATCAGGGGTCGTGCGTTACAGAATAACGCGCTATGGGGCGCGGCCATGACCGACCCCGCCGCCGCCGAAAGCCTGCTGGCGCCCCTCATCTGGGGCGGGTTCGTCGCCGCCTTCCTGCACGCCGCCCTGCCGACCCACTGGCTGCCCTTCGTGCTGGTGGGCCGGGCCCAGGGATGGCGCGCCCGCATGACCCTGGGCGCCGCAGCCCTCGCCGGCATGGTGCATGTGATCTCCACGGCGATCGTCGGCGGGCTGATCGTGATGGCGGGCCTGGCGCTGGAGGAGCGGCTGGCCGGGATTCTGCCCTGGATCGCGGCGGCCATGATGTTCGCCTTCGGGGGGTACTATCTGGTGCGGGCGTTCCGGACGCGCGCCTCGTCAGGGCGGGACGAGCCGGGACGGGACACGCCCGGCCGGGCGGTGTCGGACCGGGCGGCCTTCCTGGGCCTGATGGCGCTTCTGGCCCTGTCCCCGGGCGAGGTGTTGCTGCCGCTCTATCTCTCCGGCGCCCAGCATGGCCTTTACGGCCTGATCCTGCTGACCCTGGCCTTCGCGGGCGGCACCATCCTTGGCATGGTGCTCCTGACCGGGGCGGCCTTCATGGGCGCGTCCCTGCTGAGGCTGGAGCGGCTGGCGCGCTTCGAGGGCGCCATCCTCGGCGCCGCCCTGATCATTCTGGGCCTTCTCGTGGCGTTCGGTCCGCTCTAGGCGCCTGATCGGTTGAGGCGGAATCGCCTCGCGATTCCGCCGATGCCGTGAATCAGGCGCCAGATGAAAGCGAGAGCATGATTCACGCTTCAGCCGGAACCGCTGCGCGGTTCCGTCCGAAACGATCATGCTCTAAGCCTGACCGTCATGGCGCACGACCATCATCATCACGGACATGGTCACGGGCACGCCCACGGCCACCACCATGCGCCGGTGGACACGGGTGACTGGCGCTATCTGGTCGCACTGGCCCTGAACCTGGGCTTCGTGATCGTGGAGTTCTGGGCCGGGCTGATCAGCGGCTCCACCGCCCTGATGGCCGACGCCGGGCACAATCTGTCGGACGTGCTGGCCCTGGCCCTGGCCGGGGGCGCGGCGTGGCTGGCGCGCAAGCGGGCGCGGGATTCCCTGACCTACGGCTATCGCAAGGGCACCGTGCTGGCCGCCCTGGCCAACGCCATCCTGCTGCTGGCCGCCTGCGGCTGGATCACCTGGGAGGCGTTCCAGCGCCTGATGAACCCGGTGGAGGTGGCGTCCGGCTTCATCGTCGTGGTGGCCGGCATCGGCTTTGTCATCAACCTGGGCACCGCCCTGCTGTTCCTGAGGGACCAGCACAAGGACCTGAACGTGCGCGGCGCCTATCTTCACATGATGGCCGATGCGGCGGTGTCCCTGGGCGTGGTGGCGGCCGGGCTGGTGATCATGTTCAGCGGCTGGACCATCATCGACCCCATGATCAGCCTGGTGATCGTGGCGGTGATCCTGTGGGCGACCTGGGGGCTGCTGAAGGACTCGGTGACCCTGGCGCTGGACGGGGCCCCGGCGGGCATGGATGTCAGCGCGGTGCGTCAGGCGCTGCTGGCCTTGCCCGGCGTGGCGGCGGTGCACGATCTGCACGTCTGGGGCCTGTCCACCACCGACGCCGCCCTGACCGCCCATCTGGTGCGCAGCGCGGCCGCGCCCGCCGACCTGCTGGCCCAGGCCCAGAAGGCGGCGGCCGGGTTCGGCGTCACCCATACCACCTTCCAGATCGAGGACGCGGCCCAGGCCGACTGCCCCGACTGCTGATCCGCCCTTGGCAACGGCCCGTTGAGGCGCCATCTGGCGCTCATGACCGACAAGACACCCGTGACCGTGCTGACCGGCTACCTCGGCGCCGGCAAGACCACCCTGCTCAACCGCATCCTGACCGAGGACCACGGCAAGCGTTACGCCGTGATCGTCAACGAGTTCGGCGAGATCGGCATCGACAACGATCTGGTGGTCGGCGCCGACGAGGACGTGTTCGAGATGAACAACGGCTGCGTCTGCTGCACCGTGCGCGGCGATCTGATCCGGGTGGTCTCGGGCCTGATGAAGCGCCAGCGCCCCGGCAAGCCCGCCTTCGACGCCATCATCGTCGAGACCACGGGCCTGGCCGATCCCGGTCCGGTGGCCCAGACCTTCTTCGTGGACGACGAGGTGCGCGAGAAGACCCGGCTGGACAGCGTCACGGCCCTGGCCGACGCCCTGCACATCATGGCGCGGCTGGACGACTCCCGCGAGGCGCGCGAGCAGATCGCCTTCGCCGACCGCATCATCCTGAACAAGACCGATCTGGTGGACGAGGCGCAGCTTGTGGCCATCGAGGCCCGCCTGCGCGCCCTGAACCCCATCGCCCCGGTGATGCGGGCCCAGCGCGCCGACGTGCCGCTGGACCAGGTGCTGGGGCTGGGCGGCTTTGATCTGGAGCGCATCACCGACATCCGCCCCGCCTTCGCCAACCCGGCCCACGGCGAGCCGGGCCATGTGCACGACGATCACTGCGGCCACGATCACGACCATGATCACAGCCACGACCACGATCATGACCACCACCACGGCCCGCGCGGCCACGACCACGGCGACGACATCCGGGGCATCAGCCTTTCGCTGGACCGGCCCATCGACGGCGGCAAGTTCACTCGCTGGCTGGACGAGCTTCTGGCCACCAAGGGTCAGGACATCCTGCGCGCCAAGGGCATCATCGAGGTGGCGGGCGAGGACCGCCGGCTGGTGTTCCAGGCCGTCCACATGATCCTCGAAGGCGACCTGCAGAAGCCCTGGGGCGAAAAGGAGCGGCGCTGGAGCCGCGCGGTCTTCATCGGCCGCGATCTGGACGAGGCGGCGCTGAAGGCCGGCTTCGAGGCCTGCGCCGCGTGAGCCGGTTCTCCTTCGACGCCCAGCCCACCGCCGCCCTGTTCGATCACAGGGGCGCGGTCTTCACCCTCGGGGACGGGGCGGTGCGGTTCGACACCGGCGAGCGCGTGGACGCCCACGGCGGCCCGGTTCTGTCGGCCGCCGTCCACCCCTCCGGCGAAGGCGTCGTCACCGGCGGCGACGACGGCAAGCTGGTGTGGAGCCGGCGCGAGGACGCGGGCCAACTGGCGGCGGCCAAAGGCGCCTGGATCGACGCCGTGGCCGCATCGCCCGCCTCGGGCCTGATCGCCTTCTCCGCAGGGCGCACGGTGACGGTGCTGGACGTCAAGGACCCGGCCTTCCGCCGCACCTTCGAGCACGAGCGCACCGTCTCGGGCCTGGCCTTCGACCCCAAGGGGCGCCGGCTGGCCGCCTCCACCTACGGCGGCGTCGCCCTGTGGTTCGCCCGCATCGAAAAGCAGAAGCCGACCTTCCTGAAATGGGCCGGGTCGCACACCGGCGTCACCTTCTCCCCCGACGGCAATTTCGTCGTCTCCACCATGCAGGACGCCCAGCTGCACGGCTGGCGGCTGAAGGATTCAAAGGACATGCGCATGGGCGGCTATCCGTCCAGGGTGCGGGCCATGGCCTTCCTGTCCAGGGGGGCGCTGCTGGCCACCTCGGGCGCCCAGGGAAGCGTGCTGTGGCCGTTCATCGGATCTAACGGACCCATGGGCAGGGAGGCCACCGAGATCGGCTATGACGCCGGATCCCAGGTGGTTCTGGTCGCCGCCGCGGTCGACCACCCGAAGCTGGCCGCGGGCCTGTCCGACGGCCGGGTCTGGGTCGCCGAGCCCGCCGCCCAGGGTCTCAACTACATCCGCGCCGACCGCGGCGCCCCCATCGCCGCCCTCGCCATGAGCGCGGACGGAACCCGGGTGGCCTGGGCCGACGAGGACGGCGAGGCGGGGGTGACGGTCCTCTGAGGGACGGCGCCCTTGTGCGGGGTGGCGGACAACCCCCCGGACCGGACGTTGGGAAGGTCCGCTGCGGGTGGTGAGCGGACAATCAACAATGCGGACCAAGTGGCGTTCGGCGCACTAATCCGGGATCTGTTTATCTGCTTCGCGAGACGCCCGACTTCTGGTCGATCAAAACGGCCTGCTGCCACCGGCTCGGCGCCTTGTCGGTTCGGTGTATGCAGCCCGCCCAGCAGCAGGGCCGCTTCTTGCCTTCCAGCAGTTCCTCGGACGTTCGTTCTATCCTTCGCAAACGCGTCTTCGCCTGCTTGGCGTCGTCCACCCAGCAAATGAACTCGTTTCGCCCGAGCGGGGTCAGGCCTGCCCACAGTTCAAAGACCTTCGCATCCGATCGGATTGCCGCTTGAAGGTCGGAGCCCGCTTCGTGGACAACGCCTTGCGGAAAATCATCCATCATGCCGCTCCTGAGTTGATCCGCCTGAAGGTAGCCTCAAGATGCGCGTTTTTCGGTCAACTTCACAGCCCAGCCCGGTAAGATCGGGCGCAAGCGTGAAGGTCCCCGATGGGTCGCCAGCAAACACGCCCTTGGCGGGCCTCCGATCTGGATCAGATCGCCTTGGGCTCGGCGATCCGCTCAAGGCGAGCGGCTACGAAGTGAGAGAAGTTAAAGCTGCCCCCCTGGACTGGGTCGCCATGATCCGCCCCGCTCTGCCGACAGAAAACTGGTGGGCCTCGAACTCGGTCTGCCGCGGTTCTCCGGTCTCGGGATCGACCCAGTCCACGACGACACGATACCGATATGAGTTCAGATCCATGGCTCTCTCTTTTCTGATGAAGTTGGGCCGCGCCGGATCGTTCGCAATCAAACCGGGCGCGTTTTCGCCGACTCATAAGGTGGACGGCCCTGACGGTACGTGACGGCGGCTTGGCCGGGTCGGGACGGCCCCCATCTTCCCTGACGGAACATCAGGGGAGACCTCACCATGGACATGGCCGACATCGCGACCTCGGCGACCTTCGTGATCCTGCTGACCGCCATCCTCGCAGCGTGGCTCCGGGAGCGCCGCCGGATTCGAACGCTTCTGGGCGTCCTGCACGCCGAGGCCCGCGGGCTCTGCGCCGAGGCCGCCGGGTTGGCCGAGGCCCTCGCGCGCCGTCAGGCGGACGGTGTACCGATCGACCAGCTTTTCCTCGACATGCACGCGCTCGGCGAGCCGCAGACCTGGCCGGGCCTTGTTTCGTCCTCGGGGCTGATGCCGCGCGACATCTTGGGGCGAGCGGTGGAGCTGCACGGCCATCTGGCGCTGGCGCGGGCGCGGCTGGCCGGCTGGCGCTCCGGCCCCCGGGACAGGGCCGGCGCCGGACTGCTGGTGGAGACCTTGCTGCATGCGGCCAACGGCGGCGATTCCCTGCTCCGGGAGATTGAAGCTCGACTGGGCTGGCCGCATCGGTGGCAGCCTCACGTGCCTGCGGCCACAGCCCTCGTCACCGCGATGGATGACGAAAATCGCGAGGTTTTTGACTGGGCCTACTGGAGCGACCCTCTTTGAGACTGCCTTCGGTGAATGGCGCGACCTCGCCGAAATGCCTTTGGCGTCCGCGCAGCGGCCGCGCCTCCTCATCTGGAGACGGACTATGACCATCCATGAATTCATTGAGCGCCATATCCCGTGGCGATACGGCCGCCTGTACTACCGCGCCGTCGGCGGTCTCCGCCGCCTGACCCGCCGGCTTCGATACCGGCGCATGCCGCCAGACGGCTGGGGCAAGGGCTGGCGCATCCTTGTCTTCCGCCTGTCCACCCCGACACGGCCGGAACTGCATGTTCTGGCGCCGGTCGATGGCGACAGCTTCGACTGGAAGACATTGCGGGTTCATGTGCGGGGCAAGCCTTGGCCCGAATACGCACACGAAGCGGGAAAGCAGATCGGCGTCATGGCCTGGGAAGGTCACCACACCTACGTCGTGATCGACGGATTCGGCCCCCAGAGGCTTTCCATGGGAACGCTCGTGCCCGGCGAGTTTGGGGGCGGTGTGGACGTCGGCTTGGTGCTGGTCGACGTCCGTAATGCCGCAATCGCCGACCTCGGCGAGGCGAAAGCCTGACCCAGCGCCTTAACCGGCCCCTTAATCCCGCATTTCCGCCAACCAATGCCCCTGCAAACAAGGGGTCGGCGTCCTGAACCCCTGTTTTTCATCCCGCTGCTCCGGGGCGCCGCAGACTGGCGGCATGAGCATCGACCCTGCACCCCCCGCCCGCAACCGCCCCCTGACCGGAGACGCCCGCCGCTGGGACGCCGCCCGCGATGAATATCTGGCCGGCTCTCCCGCCGAGGCGGTCTGCCGCCGCCACGACCTGCGCCTGGCCACCTTCCGCCGCCGCGCCCTGCGGGAGGGCTGGCGCCGCATGGACCAGCCGCAGCCCGACACACCGCCGCAGCAGGACGAGCCCCTTGTCATCCCGGAAGCGCCGTCAGGCGCTATCGGGGACGCCCCCCTCACCGCCGCCCAGATGCTCGACAGGTGCTGGAGCCACATCCAGGCGGCCGTGGCCGCCGGCCGCGTGATCGAGGCCCGCGGCTGGATGCGCCTGTACAAGGACTTGAAGCCCTTCGCCCACTATGAGGCGATCGCCGCCCGCGAGGCCCGCATGGAGCGCGAGGCCGCCGAACGGCGCGAA
>NZ_PNLV01000073.1 GCF_013823285.1 Brevundimonas sp.
TGGACGCCGATCTTCACCGAGGTGGACGCCGTGGACCTGACGGTGCTGGAAGGCCGCATCCCGGACGACATCGACGGCGTCTATGTGCGCAACACCGAGAACCAGATCCACCAGCCGCTGGGCCGCTATCACCCCTTCGACGGGGACGGCATGGTGCACACCATCAGCTTTCGCGGCGGCAAGGCGGACTATCGCAACCGCTTCGTGCGCACCCGCTGCTTCCAGGCCGAACAGGAGGCGGAAAGCTCGCTGTGGGGCGGGCTGATGGACCCGCCGGGCACGTCGCTGCGTCCCGGCTTCGGAGCCCACGGCGCCATCAAGGATTCCTCGAGCACCGATGTGGTGGTCCACGCGGGCCAGATCCTGTCCACCTTCTACCAGTGCGGCGAGGCCTATCGCCTCGATCCCGAAACCCTGGAGCAGTCCGGCGTGGCGCCGTGGGGTCCGCTGGACGGCGTTTCGGCCCACCCCAAGGTGGACGAGGCCACCGGCGAGATGCTGTTCTTCAACTACGGCGTCCATGCGCCCTACATGCACTACGGGGTCGTGGACCGGACCGGCGCCCTGGTCCACTACGTTCCCATCGAGCTGCCGGGACCGCGCCTGCCCCACGACATGGCGTTCACCACCAACTACTCGATCCTCAACGACTTCCCGCTGTTCTGGGATCAGGACCTCCTGAAGAAGGGCGTCCACGCCTCGCGCATGCACGACGGACTGAAGTCGCGCTTCGGCATAATTCCCCGATACGGCCAGCCGGAGGACATCCGCTGGTTCGAGGCCGACCCCACCTATGTGCTGCACTTCCTGAACGCCTATGAGGACGGCGACGAGATCGTTCTGGACGGCTACTTCCAGGAGACCCCCTGCCCCGAGCCGCTGGAGGGCTATCCTCCGGGCATGAGCCACATGATGGCGTTTCTGGACGAGCACAGCTTCCGTCCCCGGCTGCACCGCTGGCGCTTCAACCTGAAGACCGGCGAGACCCGCGAGCATCATATGGATGACCGGCTGCTGGAGTTCGGCATGTTCAACCAGCGTCACGCGGGCGTGCCGTACCGCTACGCCTACAGCACCACCACCAAGCCCGGCTGGTTCCTGTTCACCGGCTTCGTCAAGCACGACCTGGAGACCGGCCAGTCATGGACGGTCAGCCTGCCCGAAGGCGTCTACGCCAGCGAGGCGCCCTTCGTCCCCCGCATCGACGCGAAGGACGAGGACGACGGCTATCTGGTCAGCTTCCTGATCGACGAGACCTCCCATACGTCCCAGTGCGTGCTGATCGACTGCAAGGACTTCGAGGCCGGGCCGGTGGTCCGCATCGCCCTGCCCCACAAGATCTCCAGCGGCACCCATTCGGTCTGGGCCGACCGCCGATTCATCGAGCACGGCGTCCTGCCGCGATGCGATTGAGAGCATGGCGCCATTTGCGACTATTGCTGAGGCGACAAGGCCACAGCGTCCCCAAGCCCTCAATGGGACGAGGAGACGATGCTACGGCATTTCCTGGCCAAGAGCCTGGAGAAGACCTTTTATGACTTTGCCGCAGGCTTTGCCTTGGCCGATGGCGTCGCCTCCGACTGCGGGCCCGCAGACGCAGGGGCCTTGCGGAGAGCTCCGGTCAACCCGTCAAGGTCGGCCCCGGACAGGCCGACCTCCGCCATCAGCTGATCAACGAGTGGCGCCTGGGCGCGGTAGCGCAGGGCGCTGCTCACCACCTGGTCGGACAGGCTGCCGCCATCCTGGCCGCCGACGGGCGCCCCTGCGCCGCCGCCGCCGTTCAGGCCCTCGACCTGAACGATCTTGATCGAGTCGATATTCTCCATCGGCTTGACGGATTCAGCGATGATGCGGTCAAGATTTTCGATGAGCTTGATGCGGATCTGCATCGCGATCTGTTCGGGGGAGAGAAGGTTGGCGGCGGCGTTCAGGGCATTCTGCCCCGCAGCGTCGACCTCGTACCGAACCCGCGCGGCTTCGGCCGCGGCGCGCACGGCCTCGGCCTGGGCCACAGCCTCGATCTTGGTCTGGTCGGCGGCCCCTCGCGCCTTTTCACGGATCGCCTCGGCCAGATCCGCAGCCGCTGCCTTTTCGGCCTCGGCGGCGACGCGGATGCCGATCGCCTCCCGCTCGGCCTGCTTGGCCGCCTCGATCAGCTCGATGATCTTCTGACGGTCGGCCGCCTCGCGGTCGCGCATCGTCTTGACCTGCTCTTCGGCCTGAACAGCAAGCGCAAGGGCCTTGTCCGCTTCCGCCTTCGCTTCGGACTGAGCCCTGGATTTCTCGGCGACGGCGATGTCGCGATCCTGCTCGGACAGCTCGACCGACTTGGCCTTTTCGATGTTCTGCGTTTCGATCGAACGGGCCTTGGTGATTTCGCGCTCCGCGACTTCCTGTTCCATCGCGATCCGCTGCTGGGCGATCAAGCGTTCGGCTTCGATCCGTGCCTGGTCGATCTGCTGCTGGGCGGTGATCTTGGCGTCTTGAGCCTCGCGATTCCGTTCGGCTTCCTGGCGAGCAACATCAGCGGCCTGTTCGGCCCGGCGGTTGGCGACTTCGCGCGCCTGTTCGAGCTGGGCGTATTCCTCGTCGCGACTGATCTCGAGAGTGCGGCGCTGCGCTTCCAGGTTCTTGGTGCGGATCTGAACCTGGGTGTCCTGTTCGATGTCGTTGCGCAGCTTCTTGCGCAGTTCGATTTCCTCGGTGAGCCGGGTGAGGCCTTCGGCATCGAAGGCGTTCGACGGATTGAAATGTTCCATCGCCGTCTGATCGAGACCGGTGAGGGACACGGTTTCCAGCTCGAGACCATTCTTGAGAAGGTCCTCGGACGAGACCTGCTGCACCTTCTGGACAAAGTGGGTGCGCTGCTCGTGGAGCTCGGTCATCGTCAGTTCGGCGGCGACCGACCGAAGCGCGTCGACGAACTTGCCTTCGACCAATTCCTTCAATTCAACCGGGTTCATGGTGCGCAGCCCCAGCGTCTGGGCGGCGGATGCAATGGCTTCAGCGCTCGGTTGCACGCGGACATAAAACTCCGCCAGAACATCCACACGCATGCGGTCCTTGGTGATCAGGGCCTGTTCATTGGAGCGCTGAACCGCCAGTCGCAGCGTGTTCATATTGACTTCGATGGTCTCGTGCAGAACGGGCAAAACCAGAGCGCCGCCGTTCATCACGACCTTCTCGCCGCCGAAGCCGGTGCGGACGAAGGAGGTTTCCTTGGCCGCCCGCTTGTAGAGCCGCGCGAACACCAGGCCCAGGATCAGCAGGGCCACGATGCCGAGACCGGCGATGATGGCAATCTCGATGAGCGAGTTCATTTCAGGTGTTCTCCAGGCGGCCGATCAACTGGCGGAGTCGAGCAGTGACGCGTTTGTGGTGCGTATGGCGTAGTAGCGAGCCCCGACGTGGCGGACGAGCAGAACGTTGGAGCCCTGAGCGAAGGCGTCGGTCGGGGTGTCGGGTTCGACCATGACGTAATGAGCCTGGCCGTGTTCATCGCGCACCCGAGCCTGGGCGGCGCTTTCGTGACGCGCCTCGCCGGTGACGATGGTCGCCACACGGCCGACCAGCGTGTCGCGCGACACGGCCTGGGTCTCATCGTGCGGCATGATCCGGGAGACAACCCGTCCGAAAACACGAGTGACCGGCAGGGCGACGATAAAGGCCGCCGGGGCGGCCACGAACCAGGGCGCCGGCTGGTCGAGGAAAGCGGCGAACAATCGCTGACCGATCAGCCCGGTCATGCCGAAGGCGAACAGGAAGACGACGATCAGCATCAACAGCGGCAAGCGACCGACGTTGATCCAGGACAGCAGCGAGGGAGTCTCGACATTGATGTCGCCATCCAGGCCATCGATCCCTTCACCGATCGCCAGCCCCGCCCCAAGCCCGAGGGCCTCGACAACCCCGATCAGGAGCATCAGAACCAGAGCCGCTACAAACGGCACGTTGCCGGCGGCGAGGATGAACTCCCACATCGACAATCAGTCCTTGTCAGCAGCCCGCGCCCTGATGGCGGCCAAGCGTTCGTCGACGCGATTGCGGCGAGCCAGGCCGTCAAGCTCCGCCAGCTTGGCGCCTTTTTCGCGCTCAACACCGCCCAGAGCCGGAGCGCCCTCTTTGGCCATCAGCCGGTCGAAGGCGCCGGTTGCATTCTCCACGCGGCGTGTGACGCTGGGCCCCTCGCCCGAACCCACCCCGCTGCTCGCCGCGGCCGCTTCATCGGCGCCGCGCTGACGCGCCAGCAACATCGACTGAAACGCCTCTTCCATCTCGCGGCGCTTGGCCAGCAGCGCCGCGACGTATCCCTCCAGCTCTATTTCCCGCTTGCCGGCCTCGGCCACGGTCGCCTCAAGCACCGGGACCTGGGCTTCGACGTCCAGCTGATGTTCGATTGCGGCGCGCGCCAGATCTTCACGGCTTTCGCGCAGCGCCAGTTCGACCTGACCCGCCAGTTCCTCGTGTCGGCTGCTCTGTTCCGTCAAACGCTTGTTGGCCAGATGCTTGCTTGCGATGGTGCGGCCCAGTTCCGCTCGCACGTCATCAACCGCCTTGTCGATCTCGCGCAGCGTCTGCTGCACCACAGCGTCAGGCATCGCACCTTCGATGGCGTCGATGAGCGCATGGGCGCTTCCCGAGACGATGCGGCCAACGCGCGCGCCCAATGTGTCCGCCATGATCTTGAACCCTTCCGTTAGCGCGCGGCCGCAGCCGCAGAAACAAGCCGCATCAAATCACCAAGCACAGACAAGCGGCGGGAGACGACGTGAGCATCATAGCCTGGCGCGGTCGGCGTCACTGCCCACCGCAACAACTGTTCCGTCATTCTCGCCGCACAGTCCACCAGTCGCGCTTCAAAACGCTCGAGATCGGCAGCAGTGGTTTCGGCTCCCGGTCTTGGCGCAATCAGTGCGAGCGCGAGAAATTCCTCGGCCGAAGTCATCAGGCTCACAGCCACTTCGGAGTGGACGTCGAGATCCTGCTCCACGGCTCGAAGGGCGCGGATGGCAGATGAGAGCTGATCATGGCTGATGGAGAGGGCCGTAGAGAATGACCGGACCGGTTCGGCGTTCTGACGCGCCTGCCGAATTAGCCCGCGGATCTTGTCGCTCGCGGTAACGGCGCCGTCGATCTCAAGGACGGTGAGAAACCCGTTGTCCTCTTCTGACAAGCGCACGCTCAAGGGTGTCGACAGGGAAGCCATGACCAAGGCGTATTACAACGTAGTGCATTTGTAAACTGTCATTCTGAAATTCAAGCCCTGGTGCGACGACGCCGACGCGGACTTCCGAGTGCTCAGGGAAGCCTGGTTTCGCGCTCAGCGAGCGTATCTCTGCCGATACCAGTCCACGAATGCGGGCACGCCGCGGCTGATCGGGGTTTCGGGTTTGTAGCGGATCAGGCGCTCCAGCAGGTCGGACGAGGCCGTGGTGTGCGGTACATCGCCGTCCTGCATGGGCAGGAAATTCTTGGTCGCTGTGCGTCCCAAGGCGCGCTCCAGTTCACCGATGTACTCCATCAGGGGGATCGGCCGGCCTCCCCCGATGTTGACCACCCGGAAGGGCGCAACGGGCGACAGGCTGTCGTTCTCGACACGATTGGCGTCGTTCGGCGCCACATCCATCAATCGCACGACGGCTTCCACCAGGTCGTCGATGAAGGTGAAGTCGCGGGACATGTCGCCGCCCCCGTAAACATCGATCGGTTCGCCCGCCAGAATGGCTTTGGCGAATTTGAACAGCGCCATGTCCGGCCGGCCCCACGGCCCATAGACGGTGAAGAAGCGAAAGAAGGTCGTCGGAACGCCGAAGAGGTGCGCATAGGCATGCCCCATCAGCTCTGTTGCGCCTTTGGTGGCGGCGTAAAGCGTCATGGGATGAACCGCCCTGTCTATCTCCCGGAAGGGCATATCGGTGTTCGCCCCGTAGGCCGAGCTGGTGGAGGCGCACAGCAGGTGCCGGACCGGCAGACGCCGCGCCGCCTCCAGCACATTGAACGAGCCGACCAGATTGGCGGAGATGTAAGCCTCGGGATGGTCGATGCTGTAGCGAACGCCCGCCTGGGCCGCCAGGTGGACGACCATGTCCGGTGCGAACGCCGCCCAGGCCGCATTGAGCGCCGGGCCGTCCTCCAGCGCCAGCCGCGCGACGCGAAATGCCTCATACCCCTCCAGGATGGCGTTCCTGTCCTCTTTCAAGGCCAGATCATAATAGGGAGAGAAGCAGTCGATCCCCAGCACCTCATGGCCATCCTCAAGCAGCCGCCGGGCGAGGTGAAAACCAATAAATCCGGCCGCGCCGGTGATTAGATAGCGCATGCCATGCCCTCCTTTTCCCGACAGCCATTCCTCGGAGGACAGGCTCTGCCGCTCGTGCCGCGCAGGCGGTTCATCACCTCTTGCTCCAGATCACATCTCGCCATCCAAGGCTTCCCAAAATGCTGAACCAGGGATCATGCCCCCGCCGAACGCCGGAATTGCTTTCGCAATCAACTCTGCAAACCCAAAGTGAAGATCAACAGTCTCGCCTGCCAAGGGGCAAAGGCGGGCCAGGACAGCGATGGCCAGCGCTGATATGAGAGCTGAGCCGCACGGGCATCCGTTTCCCCACAGGAGCCGTTTCTGAGCCATGATCCTTCTAGAAATCGTTCTCCTCCTCGCCCGCAACCTGGCCCTGATCGTGGTGGTCATGATGGCGCTTTGGCTCCTCGCCCTGAAGCTGAAAGATGTCAGCTTCATCGACGGGGTGTGGGGTCTGGGCATGGTGCTGCTGGCGGGGGCGACGTTCCTCCAGACGGACGGCGACCCCCTGCGCAAGGGGCTTCTGACCGGGCTGTGCGCCGTGTGGGGCATCCGGCTGGGCGTGCACCTGCTGAACCGCTGGCGCGCCCACGGCCCGGACCGGCGCTATCAGGCCCTGCTGAAGAACCGCGCCAGCAAGGGCCAGGGCTTCGCTCCGGCCTCGCTGATGTTCGTGTTCCTGCCGCAGGCCGTGCTGCTGTGGCTGACCTGCCTGCCGGTGCAACTGGGTCAGGTGGCGGCGGCGCCCGCCGTCGGATGGATCGGCTGGATCGGCGCGGCCCTGGCCCTGTTCGGCATCGTGTTCGAGACCGTGGGCGACGCCCAGCTCTCGGCGTTCAAGCGGGACCCGGACAGCAAGGGCAAGGTGCTGAACACCGGCCTGTGGCGCTACACCCGCCACCCCAACTATTTCGGCGACGCCTGCGTCTGGTGGGGGCTGTGGCTGGTGGCGGCGGAGACCGTTCCGGGTCTGTTTGCGATCCTCGGGCCGATCTTCCTGACCTTCACCCTGACCAAATGGTCGGGCGCGCCCACCACCGAGGGCGGCATGCACAAGACCCGGCCGGGCTATGCGGACTATGTGAAGCGGACCAGCGGCTTCTTCCCCTTGCCGCCGAAGAGGACGGCGGACTGAATTCGCCGGATTGGCGATAAGCGAACCAAGTCCGGGCGGCTGCGTTAACCTTTGCGGCCGAGCTGGAGAAACCGCCATGAAATCTGTGCTGTCGATCGCCGGAGCCGGAGCGCTCGGCGCCCTTATGCTGTCCGCCGCCCCCGCCCTGAGCCAGAGCTACGGCGGGGCCTATGGCGCCAGCTATGATTATGACCGGGGCGCCTATGCCTATGGCAACGCCTATGCGGGCCAGGATCCGTCGTACGGCTACGACCGACGCGGCTCATACGACAGGGGCTATGACGACCGGGGATACGGCGACAGACGGTATGAAGACCGGGGGCGTGGCTATGATCGCGACCATCGCCATCGGGATGGCTATGATCCGCCGCAACGCCCAGCGCCCTACACCAGCTACAATGCCCACGGCGTGAACAGCGCCCATGTGACCGGGTACAGCTATGGCTACGGCGGGGCGGGGTATCCCTACGCACAGACCCGGAGCTACAGCTACGGCTATGCTCAACCGTCCCATGGCTACAGCCAGTATGGCTACGCCGACCGGGGCGGGCGATACGGGTACAGCCGGAACGTTCGCCATGACCAGCGCCGGCCCGGCTACCGCGACCGGTACGGCTATCACGACGACCGCCCGCCGACGCGCCACCGGGCCGAGTATCGGTATGACAACGATTACCGCTACGACCGGGACTGCTATTGCCAGGACGTCTATCTGTACGACCGCTGAGGATCGTCAGGTGGCGGCCATCTCCTGAACGATGGCTTCGGCGGCAACGCGCGGATCAGGCGCGGCGGTGATGGGGCGGCCGACCACCAGATGGGTGGCGCCCGCCTGCAGGGCCGAGGCCGGGGTGGCGGCGCGGGCCTGATCGTCCAGGGCGGCGCCCGCCGGGCGGACGCCCGGGGTGACGATCAGGAAGTCGCGGCGGCCGGCGGCGGCGGCCAGGGCGCGGACCTGCGCCGCCTCATGGGGGCTGGAGACCACCCCGTCGATGCCCGCATCCAGCGCCTGACGCACCCGCAGGGCCACCAGATCGGCAGCGGACAGGCTGTGGTCGTCGGCGGTCAGGTCCGCGTCGGTCAGGCTGGTCAGGACCGTGACGCCCAGGATCTTCAGGCCCGAGCCCTCGGCGCCCTTTCTGGCCGCCGCCATCACCTGCGGCCGGGCGTGGACGGTCAGCAGGTCACAGCCGGACCCGCCCAGGGCCGCGGCGGCCTTTTCCACGGTCGCGCCGATGTCGTGCAGCTTCCAGTCCAGAAAGACCTGCTTGCCGTCCGCTTTCAGGTCGCGGGCCAGAGCCATGCCGTCGGTGGCGAACAACTGCAGCCCCACCTTGTAGAATTCGACGGCGTCGCCCAGCCGCCCGGTCAGGGCGCGGGCCTCGGCGGTGGTGGGGAAATCCAGGGCGCAGATCAGGCGCGGGTCGGACATGGCGTGGTCTCCGGGCGCTCGGGTGAGTGAACGCGGGTTGCGAAGCGGCGCGACCCGGCCGATAGAGGCGGAACGCGGGGCAGAACAGATTTTCAGGCCAAGACATGGACATGAACGCCGTCGATCTCGGGGTCAACCTCTTCGTGGCCCTGTTCGCCCTGGCCGATCCCATCGGCAATGTGCCGATCTTCGCGGCCGCCACCCTGGGCGCCACGGCGGCGCAGCGGCGCGGCATCAGCGGCATGATCGCCCTGACCATGATCGGGTTTCTGGTCTTCTTCTTCGTCACCGGCCTGGCCCTGCTGGAGTTCTTCGGCATCTCGCTGGCGGCGTTCCGGATCGCCGGGGGCATCCTGCTGCTGTTCCTGGGCCTGGACATGACCCGGGATGACTTCCTCAAGACCTTCGCCGACGTGGATCCGACCAACGATCCGGGTGACGTTCGCGGCTATGCACGCCGCCGGTTCCAGCGTCTGGTGGTGCCCATCGCCATTCCGCTGCTGATCGGACCCGGCGCCATTTCGGCGGTGATCATCCAGGCGGGCGAGGCCCGTGAGATCGGCGCGGCGGGCTGGGCCGCGGGTCTGGCCGCCATTGTGGCGGTGTCAGTGGTGACTTTCGCCTGTTTCGCGGTCTCGGGCCTGATCAGCCGCCTTCTGGGTGAAGTGGGTATGGCCATCGTGGTGCGGGTGCTGGGCCTGATCCTGTGCGCCCTGGCCGTCCAGTTCATCATCGTGGGCCTGGGCGAGGCCACCAACGGCTTCATCAACTTGGCCGCCTCGGCGCCCTACGGCGAGGGCGGGCACTGAGGGAGGGTCAGCCCTTCCGGATGACGGCCAGAAGTTCGTCCCGCACCTCGGACTCATAGGGCATGGCCGGGCCGCGCCCCCACACCGGATCGGGCCACAGGCCGTCGTCGCGGCGCCGGCCGACCACATGGACGTGCAGCTGGGCGGTGACATTGCCGATGGCGGCGATGTTCAGCTTTTCCACCGGCCGCATGGACCGCTGGCCGATGGCGCGCACCATGGCGCCCGCGCGTACGGTCTCCTCCATCAGCACCGCCCGTTGTTCCGCCGTCAGCTGGTCCAGTTCGACCAGGCCCTCGAAGCGGGGAATCAGGATCAGCCAGGGAAAGCGCGCGTCATCCTGCAGCCGGACCTGACACAGCGGCCAGTTCGCCGCCCCGATCGAACCGGCGTCAAAGGCCGGGTCGGCAGCGAAGGCCTCCGTCATCGCCCCAGCGCCGCCCGCTGCATGGCGAACAGCTCGGCGCAGCCGCCTTCGGCCAGCCCGAACAGGCGGTCGAACTCGGCCCGGCTGAAGCCGCGCTTCTCGCCGGTGGCCTGGATCTCCACGATGTCGCCTGACCCCGTCAGGACAAAGTTGGAATCGGCCTCGGCATTGGAATCCTCTTCGTAATCCAGGTCCAGCACGGGCGTATCCATGAAGACGCCGCAGGACACCGCCGACACCTGATCCAGGATGGGATCGGTTTTCAGCACGCCTTCGTCCTTCAGATAGTTCAGGGCCGAGGCCATAGCCACCCAGGCGCCGGTGATGGCGGCGGTGCGGGTGCCGCCGTCGGCCTGGATCACGTCGCAGTCGATCAGCACCTGCCGCTCGCCCAGCGCCTTCATGTCCACCACCGCCCGCAGGGAGCGGCCGATCAGACGCTGGATTTCCTGCGTCCGGCCCGACTGCTTGCCCGCCGCCGCCTCGCGCCGGCCCCGGGTGTGGGTGGCGCGCGGCAGCATGCCGTATTCCGCCGTGACCCAGCCCTGGCCCTTGCCGCGCAGCCACGGCGGCAGGCTTTCCTCCACCGACGCGGTCACAAGAACCTTCGTATGGCCGAAGCTGACCAGGCACGAGCCCTCGGCGTAGCGATTGACCCCGGTCTCGAGGGTGACGGGGCGAAGCTGTTCGGGCGTGCGTTCAGACGGGCGCATGAGTCTCGCTTATCGTATTGGAAGTGGTCGCCCGGACGCTTATCCTGAAAGGGTGAGCCTGTCCCGTCCCGAAGCCATGAAATCCGTTTATCCGCAGCCCCCCGCAGCGGAGGCCCGGTCATGAGCCTGTTCGCCCCCTCCGCCCCTCTGGCCATGCTGGATGACCGGGCGCGGGACATCTTCCGCCGCATCGTCGAGACCTATCTGGAGACGGGCGAGCCTGTCGGCTCGCGCACCCTGTCGCTGACGGGGGTGTCCCTGTCGCCCGCCTCCATCCGCAACACTATGCAGGACCTGACGCTGGCTGGCCTGCTGCACGCCCCCCACACCTCGGCCGGTCGGGCGCCCACCCATGCGGGGCTCCGACTGTTCGTGGACGGTCTGCTGGAGATCGGCGACATCAGCCAGGAAGAGCGCCGCGAGATCGACGCGCGTCTGGCCGTGCACAAGGGGGCGGCCGGCCGCGGCGGCTTCGAGGAGGCTCTGGACGCGGCCTCGTCCTTGCTGTCGGGCCTGGCGGGCGGCGCGGGGGTGGTGGCCAGCCCGGTGCGCGAGACCGGCGTGCGGCATGTGGAGTTCGTGGCCCTGGGCGAGGATCAGGCTCTGGCGGTTCTGGTGGCCGAGGACGGGACGGTGGAGAACCGGCTGATGCCGCTGGCCCCCGGGGTCACGGCCTCGACCCTTCAGGAGGCCTCCAACTTCCTCAACGCCCGGCTCAAGGGGCGGCGCCTGCAGGAAGCCCGCAGTGAAATGAGCGCCGAGCTTCAGGCCGCCCGGCGCGATCTGAACGAGGCCGCCGCCAGGCTGGTGGAGGACGGCATGGCCGCCTGGTCCGGCGGGCCCGACCGCGAGCGCGCCCTCATCGTGCGCGGCCGCGCCAATCTTCTGCAGGACCGCGAGGCGCTGGAGGATCTGGAGCGGGTGCGCGTCCTGTTCGACGACCTGGAGCAGAAAGAACAGCTGATCGGCCTTCTGGACGGGGTCACAAACGCCCAGGGGGTGCGCATCTTCATCGGCGCCGAAACGCGACTGTTTTCACTTTCGGGTTCCGCCGTGATCGCGGCGCCCTATATGTCGGGCCGACAGCGGGTTCTGGGCGCCATCGGCGTAATCGGACCTGCAAGACTGAACTACGCCCGTGTCATTCCGTTGGTGGACTATACCGCCCGGGTGCTGGGCCGGATGCTGGACGGACAGGAAACGTGAGCGACACCTATAACGACCGAAACGACGCCGAAGCGCGCGACGAAGCCGACCTGAACGCCGAGGCGGGGCTTGACGCCGATCCCGCCCACGCGTTCGAGCAGGAGGACGATCTGGGCCCCATCGACGCCCTGATCACCGAGCGCGACGAGTGGAAGGACCGCGCCCTGCGCGCCGTAGCCGAGGCCGACAACGTCAAGCGCCGCGCCGAGCGCGAGATGAATGACGCGCGCGCCTACGCCATCACCCGCTTCGCCCGCGATCTGCTGGGCGTGGCCGACAATCTGTCGCGCGCCTTGCAGGCGGCTCCGAAGGAGAACGCCGACGCCGCCGTGGGCGGTCTCGTCACCGGGCTGGAGATGACCGAGAAGTCGCTGCTGTCGGCCTTCGAGACAAACGGCCTGACCCGCGTGGCGCCCGAGGCGGGGGAGGCGTTCGACCCCAACCTGCATCAGGCCATGATGGAGCAGCCCTCTGACACCGTGGCGGCCGGCCAGGTCATCCAGACCATGCAGGCGGGCTACGCCCTGTTCGGCCGGGTCGTGCGTCCCGCCATGGTGGTGGTGGCCGCGCGCGGATCGGGCGGCGGCTCGCAGGAGCCGGGCTCCCGGGTCGATGCCAGAGCCTGATCGGTTGCGGGGAAGTCGTTTCGCGATTTCGCCGATGCCGTGAATCAGGCTCCAGGCATCAAGGTCTGAGCCTCAGAGATGGGTTTGGAAATGCGCCAGCAGGCGTGACCAGCCGTCCGCCGCCGCTTCGGCCTGATAGCTGGGGCGGTAGTCAGCGTGGAAGGCGTGTCCGGCGCCCGTATAGAGCACGATCTCGCTGGTGGTCTGGCCTTCCCGGGTCAGGGCCTCGCGCATGGCCTCAACCGACGCGACGGGAATGCCCCGGTCGTTTTCTCCGTACAGGCCCAGCACCGGGGCCTTGAGGTCGCCCGCCATATCCACCGGCCAGGGCGCGCCGGCGGTCGCGCCGTCTTCCGGGGCCAGCCGCCCGTACCAGGCGACGCCCGCGCCAAAGGCCGCGAACCGCGCCGCCGCCTGCCAGACCACCTTGCCGCCCCAGCAGAAGCCGGTGATCCCGACCCGCTCGCTGTCGGCCCAGATCTGGCCGCCCAGCCACT
>NZ_PNLV01000074.1 GCF_013823285.1 Brevundimonas sp.
TGACGTAGTCGCCGGTCTCCGGCGCCGTGAACAGGATGCGCGAGTTCAGCCCGTCGTCGCCGTCGTCGTTGGACGCAAGCTCCTCGAAGGCCCGTCCCGAACCGCGCCCCACATAGAGCATCGGGTCGAACGCATCGCTGTTCAGCCGGACCTGGACGCGTTCGCCCGCCCGGGCCCGGAAAACATAGACGTCGTACAGTTCGTCATAGGCCAGTTCAGGATCCTCGCCCCTCGTCAGCGCCCCCTGAACCTCCCCGCGAGGCGTGAGGCGTGTGGGAGTCGGTTCGACCGGGGCCGCGGCCCGCTCGGTCAGGCTCACCTGATAGGCGCCTGCGGCCTGCGGGCTGAAACCGCGCACCCGGACCCGCCAGGTTCCGGCCGTGTCCGGCGTGAAACGCAGCAGGGCGTGCGGATAGCCGTCGCTGTCGTCATCGCTGGCCAGAGGCGTCGGGTCCGCCTGCTCGCCCTCGCGATAGATCGAGACATAGGAGTCGAAGTCGTCCGACGTCACACTGATATCCAGTCTTTGGGTCGGCCCGGCGCGGATCAGGTAGTCGTCGTACAGGTGGTCTTCCTCGGACCACGACCCCACCGGGCCGTAGGCGTCACCCTCCTCCAGCATGCCGCTCACCGGCTGATCCGGCGTCAGCCAGGGCGTCTCCTGGGCGACCGACGGCGCGGCCATGACCAGAGCCAGGGCGCTCGCGCAGGCGAGGCGGGTGCGGATGGACGACATGAGCGGATTCCCCCTTGAGTTCGGGCCGATCATAGACGCCGAACCGGCGCGGCTGTAAATCGCCCCCCGCACACGATTTCTGACGAGGACGATCATGGCCGAAGCGAAACGCATTGACGGCAAGGCTTTCGCCGAGGGTCTGGTGAACCGCATCACCCGCGCCGTGGCTGATCTCCACGCCCGCCACGGCCTCAGGCCCGGCCTGGCGGTGGTCATTGTGGGGGAGGATCCCGCCAGCCAGATCTATGTGCGCAACAAGGGCGAGCGCACGGAAGCCTCCGGCATGCGCTCGGACACCCACCGTCTGCCCGCCGAAACCTCGCAGCAGGACCTCCTGGCCCTGATCGCGAACCTGAACGCCGATCCGGGCATTCACGGCATTCTTGTGCAACTGCCCCTGCCCGCGCACATCGATTCTTCCGCCGTGTTGGGGGCCATCGACCCGGACAAGGACGTGGACGGCTTTCATGTGGTCAATGCGGGCCGCCTGGCGGTGGGCCTGCCCGGACTGGTCCCGTGCACCCCGCTGGGCAGCGTCATGCTGCTGAAGGATCAGCTGGGCGATCTGACGGGACTGAACGCGGTCATCGTCGGACGCTCCAACATCGTCGGCAAACCCATGGCCCAGCTGCTGCTGGCCGAGAGCTGCACCGTCACCGTCGCTCACTCGCGCACCCGCGACCTGCCTGCCCTGTGCCGCACCGCCGACATCCTGGTGGCCGCGGTGGGCCGGCCGGAGATGATCAAGGGCGACTGGATCAAGCCCGGCGCCACGGTGATCGACGTGGGCATCAACCGCGTGCCCTCGGCCGATCCCGAGAAGGCGGCCCAGGGCAAGACCCGCGTGGTGGGCGACGTGGCCTTCGCCGAAGCCGTGGAGGTCGCTGGCGCCATCACGCCGGTCCCCGGCGGCGTGGGCCCCATGACCATCGCCTGCCTGCTGATGAACACCTGGACGGCCGCCTGCCGGTCCGCCGGGCTCGACCAGGTCCTGCCGGACGCTTGAACTGCCGCTGTCGAAGGGGAATAGTCTCCCCAGGCAGGCGGGGAGATTTCATGATGACGGCAAGACGTTCCTGGGCGGGTCCGATCCTCGCCCTGGCCATGATTCCGGCGCTGGCCGGATGCGGCGTCAACGCCATCCCCACCAAGGAGGAGCGCGCCCGCGCCGCCTGGGGCGACGTGCAGAGCCAGTATCAGCGCCGCGCCGATCTGGTCCCTAATCTGGTGGCCACAGTCCAGGCCTCGGCGGTGCAGGAACGCACCGTGCTGAACGAGGTGATCGAGGCCCGCGCCCGCGCCACGGCGGTCAATGTCACCCCGGAGGACGCCGGCGCCATGCAGGCCTTCCAGGAGTCGCAGTCCGAACTGGCCGGCGCCCTGTCCCGCCTGCTGCTGGTGGTCGAGGCCTATCCAGAGCTGCAGTCCAACCGGAACTTCCTTGAGCTGCAGTCCCAGCTCGAGGGCGCCGAGAACCGCATCGCCATCGCCCGGCGCGACTACAATGAGGCGGTCGCCGACTACAACACCGAGCTGCGCACCTTCCCGGGCGTCTTCTGGGCCAGCACGATCCACGGTGGCTCCGAGCCCATGCAGCCGTTCCAGGCAACCGAGGCGGCGCAGGCCGCGCCCGAGGTGAATTTCAATCTGGACGCGCCGCCCGCGGCCGCCGGCCAGACCGCACCCGCCCGGTGAGCATTCGCCCGCTCCTCTGGATCATCGTTCTGACGGCCGTCTGGCTGGCCGCAGGGCATGCGACGGCCCAGACCTTCCCCGCCCTGAGCGGCCGCGTGGTGGACGAGGCCCGGCTGCTGTCACCGGACCGGGAGCGCCAGCTGACCGAGCGGCTGGCGGCCCTGGAAGCCGAAACCACCGACCAGCTGGTGGTGGTCACGGTGAACGACCTGCAAGGCTATCCCATCGAGGACTACGGCTATCAGCTGGGCCGGGAATGGGGCATCGGCCAGGGCGACAATGACAACGGCGTCCTGCTGATCGTGGCCCCCAATGAACGCAAGGTGCGGATTGAGGTGGGCTATGGCCTGGAGCCGATCCTGACCGACGCCCTCTCTGCCCGCATCATTCACGAGGAGATCCTGCCGGACTTCCGGCAGGCGGGTTTCGAGAGCGGCATCACAAAGGGCGTCGACGCCATCATCGCCCAGCTGACCCTGGACGAAGCCGAAGCCCTTGCCCGGGCGGCGGACGCCGAGCGCCCCCGACCACGCATGGTGTGGGGGGTGCTGATCACCATCGGCGTGTTCCTTCTTCTGGGCGTCATCGGCGCGGTTTCCGCCTCCCGGGCGCCGGGACGGCGGGGCCGCGGGCGCGGGGACGGCCTGACGCCGATCCTGATCTGGGCCGCGACGGAGGCGGCGCGCAGCCGCTCCAGCGGCCGATCGGGCGGTGGGTTCGGCGGCGGGGGCGGTTTCGGGGGCTTCAGCGGCGGCGGCGGCAGTTTCGGGGGCGGCGGCGCCTCGGGAGGGTGGTGAGATGAAGTTCGGCCACGAGGAGCACGCCCGCATCACCGCCGCCATCCGCGAGGCGGAACAGGCCACATCCGGCGAAATCTTCTGCGTCTTCGCCCACCGGGTCTCCCATCACGCCGATGTGGTGCTGGCCTGGGCGGCGGGCCTGGCCCTGACCGTGCCGCTGCTGCTGATTCCGTTCGGCTTCAATCCTTCATGGCTGCCGGGCTTCTCGGCCGGATGGACGGCTGCGCACCTGGCGGCGACAGAGATCACGGTCGGCCTGACCCTGGCCGCCTACGCCGCGGTCCAGTTGTTCGTATTCGCCCTGGTCTGTCTGCTCGGCTGCATTCCGGCGGTGCGGCGCGGGATGACACCCCGCACCCTGCGTGCCGGCCGTTGCCGCCGCGCGGCCATGAGCCAGTTCCTGGCCCACGGCCTGCACGTCACCGAGAACCGCACCGGGGTGCTGATCTTCGCCAGCGAGTTCGATCATCACGTGGAGATCATCGCCGACGAGGGCATCCACCGGGCCGTCGAGGCGGATGTCTGGATAGACGCGGTCGAGGCGATGGCGCGGCATCTGAAGGCCGACCGGGCCGCGGAGGGCTATGAGGCCGCCATCGCCCGGTGCGGACAGGTTCTGGCCCGGCATTTTCCGCCCGCGCCGCGGGACCGGAACGAACTGCCGGACCGGCTGGTTGAAATCTGATCCCATTCGGGCCGCTTTTCGGGCTCAAAAGCTTCATCCCATAGGCCTATAGTCCCGCGTTCATGGCCCGACTTCTCACCTACAATGTGCACCGCTGCGTCGGCGTCGACCGACAGCTGGACGTGGCCCGCATCGCCGGCGTCATCGCCGATCTGGAGCCGGACATCGTCTGCCTCCAGGAACTGGACGTGGGCCGCGCCCGCACCGGCGGGGTGGACCAGGCCCACGCCATCGCCGAACGGCTGGACATGAGCTTCCAGTTCCACCCCGCCATGCGGGTGGAGAAGGAGCTGTACGGCGACGCCATCCTGACCCGCCTGCCCGAAACCCTGGTGCGCGCCGACGCCCTGCCGACCCTGTCGGGGCTCCGGGGCCTGGAGCCTCGCGGCGCCCTGTGGAGCCTGATCAATGTGGCCGGGGTCGAGATCAACGTCATGACCACCCATCTGGGCCTGATCCCGCGCGAACAGCGTCTTCAGGCCGCCGCCCTGATGGGCCGGGAGTGGATCGGGTCGCCGAAGCTTGAAGGTCCCGTCATCCTGACCGGCGACTTCAACGCCACCTCGATCACCCGCCCCTACCAGATCCTCACGCGCAAGCTGGAGGACGCCCAGCGGCGTCTTGGCCTGAAGCCCAGCCTCAAGACCTTCCCGTCAGGCTTCCCGGCCATCCGCATCGACCACTGCTTCGTCAGCGAGGAGATTCGCGTCACCGGCGCCCGGACAGGGACTTCGCCCCTGGCGCGCATGGCCTCGGATCACCTGCCGCTGGTGATCGACTTCGAGGTGTCGGCGGCCGGGGATTCAAGCCTCGCCTGACGACTGCGGCGCCGCCTCAGCCACGGCCACCAGGCGTCGTCGGAGCCGTGCGGATCGCCGAACTGCCATTCAGCCATGAAGCGGTCAAAGCGCGTCGGCGGCTCCAGGCCCAGTTGAACCAGACGGTCCCCGCCGAACGACAGGATGGTCTGGCCGACGGACGGGGACAGCGCCTCGGCCGCGCCATAGGCCTCGCCGTCCACGGCCATGAAATGGGCGATCAGCCTGTGGCGCAGCCGCCGCACGAAGGCGCGCCCTTCGTCCGTGTCCGCCACGGTCGCCACGTCGCATTCAGTGTCGAGGCCCTGCGAGCGGTTGTTCAGATTGGTCGAGCCGATGCGCAGGAACTCATCGTCGATGATGGTCACCTTGGAGTGGACGATGATGCGCTGGCCCTCCTCGGTGCGGGGACAGAAGGCGGTGAAGCGGTTCTCGTGATCCGCCGCCTCCAGCCGCATCAGAACCTCGGCCCGGGCGGTGTCCATGGTCAGGCGGTCGAACCAGCTGGGGCTCTCTGTGGTGGAGACCAGCACGATCTCCGGCCCGCCCGGCTCGGTCAGGCGATCGATCAGGGCCTGAGCGATCACCGGCGAGGTGAAATACTGGTTCTCCAGATAGATCAGCTTCCTGGCCCGGCGAATGGCGTCCAGGTGCAGGGCCAGGTTCTCCTTCACCTCGGCGCGACGTCCCCAGGCGGGCTCGGTGCGCGCCACGCCGACCTCCACGTCGGTCAGGTCCGGTTCGACGCCCTCGGGCCACGGATCAAGCCCCGCCTGCTGGATGGGCAGAACCGCTTCGCGCGTGGCGCGGAACCAGCGTCGGCGCGCCAGGTCGCCCAGCGCCCTGGCGGCCGGGCCGTCCATCACGCACATCACCTCGTGCCGGGGCGGACAGATGGCGCCGGAGGGCATGCACCGGCGCGGGTCGCCGTCCATATGCTCCAACGAATCCCAGCGGTCCGTGGCGATGTCGCCGCCGCCGCAGAAGGCCACCGCATCGTCGATCACCACCACCTTCTGATGATGACACGCGCCCAGGGGCCCCGGGCTGTCCAGGCGGAAGTCCGCTGTGCGCCGATGGAACCATCGCTGGGCCCGTTGCGGAAAGAACCCCTGCGAGGCCGCGATCAGCAGCGGCGATTTCCAGATCAGCAGGCGAATGTCCAGATCCGGGTTCTGCTTGATCATCATGCGGATCTGGTGGCCGATCTCCGCCTGACGGTCGCCCGGCCGCGTCTCGGGATCCAGCCGGGTGCGCGGATCGAACTGCCAGCCCAGGATGACGACGGATCGTCTGGCCTTGGACAGGGCCGATTCGAGGGCCTCGAAATAGGCGGCGTTCTCAACCAGCACGGCGAACCGCCCGGCGCGTTCGACGCGCCAGCAATTGTCGCCCGCCTTCAGCCATTCGTTCGCCTGATCCATGCCCCGCCTTGTGACGTGGTCGCGTGACGACTTTATTCACGTCCACGCATCGAAGACGCTCCACGGGGACTGTGGTTCCGTCAAGGCAACACATTATGGCCAAGGTTGCGGCTAAGCTGGATCAGGCGCATAACGACAGGACGCTGGGACAGGGGGAGCGAGATCGGCGATGCAGACGCTGATCCAGATGATCATCCGCTTGGTGGCAGCCATAGCCGCCGCCGCCCTGGCGCAATTCGGCGTGGACGTGAACACGCCGCCTGAGGCCGAGCGCGAGGTGCGCCGTATGGCCGATTGCACCGAACAGGTCGCCGAGCTGACCACGCCCCCGCCCTCCCACAACTGCTGATACGCAAATACGCCGCCTTCACCTTTGCGCGGCGACCGCGAGCGGCTAGTTTCTCCGTTCGCGCGAAACCTCAACTCGTCCGTGATGCGCGCGTCGGACCACGGGGCTTCTGTCCATGACCAAACGCAGTCGGCTGTCGACCAGAACGGAAGCCAAGGCGGACGTCCCGCCCGAGGCGGTCGACATCGCGCCGGAGGCGGCTCCGTCCGAACGCCCCATGTCCGAGCGGCAGCGCCGTCGCCTGGCCGAACAGGAACGCAAGGCGCGCGAAGCCGAGGATGAGGAACAGCGCTTGGCGCGCGAGGCCGAGGAGGCCGCCGTCGCCGCCGCCATGGCCGACATCCGCGCCCAGATGAGTGATGACGCGGCCCAGCCGCCCGCCACCCTCGATGAGCCGGGCCTTCCTGCCCCGGCCGCCCTGCCCGCCCCCGCCCCCGTCGTGACGGGCGGGCGTCACGCCTATCTGATCGCCGCCCTGGCCGTGGTGCTGTGGATCGGCGGCGTGGCCGCGTGGGCCGCGTTCCAGACCGGCGCCGGGCTGAGCGGCCTGGATCCGCTTCAGATCGCCATCTACAGCCTGCTGGCCTTGGCGCCGGCGGGCCTGGCCATCCTGCTCGCCCAGGCCGTGCGTCAGGGCGCCCTGCTTTCGGCCGAGACCCGCCGCGCGCGCACCCTGGCCGACGCCATGGTCGCGCCGACCGCCCTCGCCGCCGAACACGCGGGCGGCATGGTCACCGCCCTGCGCGGGGACATCGATCAGGCGACCCTGGCGGTGGAGCGCGCACGCAATGACCTGGCCGCCCTGCGTCAGGCCCTGGGCGAAGAAACCGAACGCCTGACCGAGGCGGCGGAGACGGCCCAGCGTTCGGCCCGCCGCCTGTCCGAACAGCTCGGCGGCGAACGGGCCAGCCTTCAGACGCTCTCCGGCGAGCTGGAGAAACAGGCGGCCAATGTGGTGGACGTGGTGGAGCGCCAGTCCCGCATGGTGGCGGACGCCTCGGACCTGGCCCAGACCCAGCTTCGCGAAGCCGAGGCCGCCCTGGCCGCGCGCGCCGCCGACATGGCCGCCGCCGCGGGGGAGGCCCAGGACGCCGCCCGTCTGGCCGCCGATGATCTGTCGCGCCAGACGCTCCGGCTCGAGAACGCCGGCTCCGGCGTGGCCGAGCAGATCCATTCGGTCGAGGAGGGGCTCAGCCAGCAGCGCGCGGCCCTCGTCACCGCCGCCTACGCCCTGCGCACCGATCAGGAGGACTTCTCGGCCCAGGTCGAGAGCCAGCGGGCCCAGCTGATCGAGACCCTGTCGGCGGCCCGGTCCGCCGGCGGCGAACTGTCCGACACCTCGTCGCGCAGCGTCGAGGTCCTGCGCGATCTGGTCGAGGCCGCGGCGGACCAGTTCCGCGCCCTCAGCGAGCTCTCCAGCCGCGAGGCGGAGGCCTTCGACGGCGCGACCCGCAAGGCGCTGGATCGTTTCGAGGCCCTGGCCGCCGATGCCCGCGACACCGTCGCCGAGGAAGCGCGCCGGGCGCTGGAGGCCCTCAACACCGTGGCCGCGGAATCCCGCGCCGCCGCCGCCGAGGCCGCCGACCAGGCCCAGGCCCGCGCCGACGTCCTGGGCGAGGCGCTCTACGCCGCCGCCCAGAAGGCCGACCACGCCGCCGACAGCCGCATCGAGGGGGCCCGCCGCATCGTGGACGAAACCTCCTCTCTTGTGGACGAGGCGGGTCAGAAGGCCGTCGAACGTCTCGAGATGACTGTGGAGCGCCTGAACGCGGTCATCGGTCAGGTGGATGACGCCATGAGCGAACTGGACGTCCGGGCGGCCCGCATGCCGGAGGAAGCCCGCAGCCGCATGGATGACGTGCGCGCCACTGTGGAGGAGGGGCTCAGGGCGCTCGGTGAGGCCTCCCGCAAGGCGGCCGAGGACACCGAGGCCCTGGACGCCGCCTTCCAGGAGAGGGTCAAGCGCAACTACGACATGCTGTCCGAGGCCGTGCGGCTGATGGGGGTGGTGTCCGGTGACTCTCCCGTGGCCGCCCAGCGCCGCCGCGAGGTGCTGGCGGAAAAGGCGCCCGAGACGGACAAGTCCGCCCCCGTCCGTCCCAAATCCCCCCCGGCGGAGCAGGAGCCTTCGGGCGGCTTCGGTCTTCGCGGCCGCCTGAAGCTGGAGCCGGCCGCCCCCCCGCGCGGGAAGGACAGCGACGCCGACCGCAGCCTCAGCTGGAAGGATCTGGTGGACGACGACGCCAGTCAGGATGCGCCGCTGGATCTGGAGACGCCGGTCGACGACGACGAGGCCCTGGGCGAACGGATCACCCAGGCCATCCGGCGCATGGGCGTGGACCCCAACGCCCTGCTGCCCCGTTCCCGGGTCGAGGAAGCCGCCGCCGCCTTCCAGGACGGCGAGCCGGACCGCGCGCGCCAGATCGTCCGTCGCATCGCCCCGGCGGCCGTGCGCAGCGTGTCGCGCCGGGTGCTGAGCGATGCGGAGCTGAAAGCCGACGTGGAGCACTATGTGCGCCAGATGGCCCGCCAGCTGTCGCAGGCGGCCCGCGAGGACGGCGAGGGCTACTCGGTCCTGTCCCGCCTCGCCACCGACCCCGGCCGCGCCTTCCTGCTGCTGGACGCCGCCGTGGGCGATCTGGCCTGATCCCTCATCGGATTGAGGAGGCGAGGCCCGGGGCGCGCCCTCATAAAATCGCCGAGGCCAGGGCTTCGCTCACAGGCAGAAGTCCGTGTGTGCCCACGACCCGTTGCGGTCATTCGATTGGTCGCAGGCTGACGTGTGGTTCTCACTGGTCGGCTGCGCTGGGAGCGTCCGGTGTTCGGCCATCCATCAAAGACGCGGGCGCGGTTCTAGCTTGTGAGAGGACTTGCGGCTGCCATCGCCCCTAGTCCTGCAGCGAGCGCTCGATGGCCTCTACAGGCGAGTTGATCAGCGTCTTGGCCTGTTCAAGGACAAGCTTGTCCTTCACGATCTGGTGAAGAAGCGGCCGAATTTCACCCAGGGTGCCGGGATCGGCGATCAGGATGAGCTGGTCGAAGGCCCCGGCGTTTGCGGCTTTGTAAAGCCGTTCGGCGATCTGCTTTGAAAACGTTGCTTCGTTGAGATCTTTGCCCGATGCATCCGGCGGGCTCTTTCCCGCGGGTCCCTCGTCGGCCAGGTTGGTCGGGGTCCAGTTGGCGTCGTGCGTGAGAGACCCTCCCTTTGCATGAAACGTTTTGGCCTCCTCGCCGCTGGCGACGACGACAAAGGTCCCGTCCGGGTAGCGTAGCTGGGTCATTATTTGAATCCTGTATTGGCGACCGCGGCTGGGCATCGCGACGAGATTTCGTTCGGTTGGGCTCGGCGGTACGCATCGCGTGGTGTCAGACTTGCCCGAGGTTGCCGCGAGTGCTCCCGCCGCTGCCCGGCCTGCCGGGTTCGCCAATTTGAAGTGCTAGCGATTCTTCCGGCCGCGATCGTCTGGATCGATCGACCCATCCGGCTGGACGTTGTTGGCAGTGTCGCCGACCACCGTGCTTTCGCCTTCAATCGGTTCGAGACCCTCGCGGCGGTACACTCCGCCGCCTTGGCCGATGCCGGGGTTACGCTCGAGATCGTCGGTCCCTTTGACCGGTTGGTCCTGGGGAGTCGGGTGCTTGCTCATGGCTGTCTCCTCTACCGTTTAGGAAACCATGCGCAGGCCGAGGGGTTCCGACTGACTGCATCACGTCACCGCGTTCTAGGAAACGCTCGCCCTACGCGCCCCGTTCAAGGTCGGCTGTTCGGCAAGATGGGAATGGCGGCTCCCCACCCATAGCGGCGGTTCCGGACGCGCGCTGTTCGGCAGGTCGCCCGGCATCACCCATGAGACCATCCCCTAGTCCGCGCCCAGCTCCGCCAGCAGATGGTCCATGCCGTAGATGTTGCGCAGGGCCTCGGTCACCGCCTGGGTCGTGACGATGACGCTGCGGTTGACGTTGATGTCGTAGCCGTAGGCGTTGCGCTGGGTCAGGACGGTGGAGTCGAAATTGGCCCCGATGATCTCGCCGCGCCCATTGATGGCGGGCGAGCCTGACGAGCCGCCGATGGTGTCGGTGGAGACCGACATGTTCATCACCGCGTCCATGTCGATGCGGTCGCGGGCGGCGGCGATGCGCGGGGTGATGACGAAGGGATCGGCGCCGGTGGCCCGATCGAACAGGCCCGCGAAGGTGGTCAGGGGCTCCACGGTCCGACCCTCGTAGGTCCAGCCCTCCACCTTGCCGAAGCTGAGGCGAAGCGTGCCGGTGGCATCGGGATAGACGTCGTCGCCGTAGACCGCGAAGCGCGCGGCGGCCAATGCCTCGCTGGCCCGGGCGGTCGGGGCCTCGACCTCGGCCTCCCATTGCTCGCGGACGGGGCGGTTAATGGGCTGCATGGCGAGGGCGAAGCGGATCAGCGGATCGTTGCTGGCCTCGATGGCCTCAAGCCCGCCCTCCCACAGGGCGCGGCGCACGGCCGGGTCGCCCAGGGTCGAGCCGGACGCCAGCCGCTCGGCCATGCCTTCCGGCGATTCATCGCCCAGCAGGGCGCGCACACGGGGATCGTCCACGGTCAGGATCTCGCGCGTCTTGGACAGCCACCAGCTGAGCTGAAGCTCGTCCAGCGCCGGATAGGTGGGCAGGTCCGCAAACAGACGCTGCTGCACCAGCGGCAGGCGACTGTCGGCGAACTCAGGCAGGCGCTGTCCCGACGGCTTGCCCCGCTCCTGCGCCGCCCGCACCAAGGTCTGGGCGAAGCCGAACAGGCGTGAACCGCCGCCTGCGCGGCCCTCAAGCAGGCTGTAAGCCGGATAGAGCCGCGCCTGCACCGGCTGGATCGCCGCCAGCGCCGACCACGGATCACCCGCCTCGGCCGCCAGCGCCGGATCGGCGGCGACCCGGGCGCGGAACTCCTCTTCCGCCGTCTGGCGGCGTCCCATGAAGTCGCCGTCGATCAGGGCCCGCATTCGGCCCATGCCGCGCTTGTAGGTGTTCTCGACCCCCGACAGGGCCGACGAGGCGATGAAGCGGTTCTCGTCGCTTTCCTGCGAGAAGCGGATCAGGCGTCCGCGCAGTTCGGAGGCGATCAGCTGGTCCATGGGCAGGACCACGTCGCGCACGGTGGCCAGCTGGTCCTGGGTCAGCAGGCGCTGGGTCGACCCCGGCGTGCCCGAGACGAACACCGCCTCGCCCGGCGTCGGGGCGTCGGCGTTCCAGGTGAAGTGGGTCTCGGTCGCGACCGGCCGATCATTCTCGTAAAGGCGCAGGAAGGCCGCATCCAGCGCGAAACGGGGGAAGCTGAAATTGTCCAGATCGCCGCCAAAGGACGAGGCGCGCTCCTCCGGGGCGAAAGCCAGCCGGACGTCGGCGTATTTGCGGAAGGTGTAGAGCTTGAACTGGCCGCCGCGATACAGGCTGACCACCTGACAGCGCAGGTCGCCCTGGCCCTCGCAGGCCTCGCTCTCGATGGCGGCGGATTCAGCGTCGCGGGCGCGGGTGAAGGCCGAACCGTCCAGCCCCTGACCCGCTGCCTGCATGCGGTCGGTCACGTCGGAAATGTCGATCAGCACCTCGGCCTGCATGCCGGGACAGCGGCGCTCCTCCTCTCGGCTCGCCGGCGTGAAGCCGGTCTCGGCGTACTGAACCTCAGGCGTCGAGATGTTCTGGACGCACGAAGAGACACAATGATTGTTGGTCATCACCAGCCCCTCGCCCGACACGATGCCCGCCGAACAGCCGGTGGTCAGGCGCACCGACGACAGGCGCGCATGGTCCAGCCACGCCTGATCGATGTCCGTCCCCAGCGCCGCATTGGCCCGCTGGATCGGGAAATTGTCATAGGTCCACATGCCCTCCTCCGCCGAGGCGGACGATGCGGCGGCCAGGGCCAGGGCGGCGGCGGAGGCGGTGAGGAACAGGCGCATGGTGGTCTCCATCAGGCAGGGCCCCTCTCCCGGCGGGAGAGGGCTGCGCGCAGCGGGATGCGAAGCAGACCGCTTCTTGAGCGCGCAGGGTGAGGGTCGGGTGGACCCTGCGGAACCACCGAACCCTCATCCCCCGCGCAAGGACCTCCGCGCTGCGCGCTCCGATGCGCGGGTCCCCCTTCTCCCACCGGGAGAAGGTCGGGTGTTACTCCACGCCCAGTTCTTCCAGCAGGTGCGGCAGACGATAGACGTTCCGCAGGGCTTCAGTCACGGCGGCTGTGGAGACCGAGACCGTCCGGTTCAGCTCTCCGTCATAGCCGAACGCGCCGCCCAGCGAATGGATGTTGCCGTCGAAGGCCGTGCCGATCACTTCGCCGTCGGCATTGATGACGGGCGAGCCGGAGTTGCCGCCGATGATGTCGTTGGTGGAGACGAAGTCGTAGACGGTCTCGGGGTTCACGCGACCCTCGGCCTCGGCCC
>NZ_PNLV01000075.1 GCF_013823285.1 Brevundimonas sp.
GCGCTGGTGAACTACGGCGCCTTCACCTCCATGCAGGCGGAGCAGGGCGCCGACGGCGTGTGGGGCGTGCGGGGGCTGGATCTGCATCTGGCCCGGCTGCGCGAGGGTGGGCTGGAGTTGTTCGGCCAGCCGCCGGACGAGGGCGAGGTGCGCCTATGGATCGGTCAGGCGTTGCGGACTCAGTCCGGCGCCGCCTCGGTGCGGGTCAGCCTGTTCAACCGGATGATCAGTGTGCGCAACCCGTCGGCGCGGGGGGCGCCTGACGTGATGGTCATGGCCGGGCCGCCGGCCGCGGAGCCGGCCGAACCGCTGAAGCTCAGGGTTTCCCGCTACGTCCGCGAGGCGCCGCACCTGAAGCATGTGGCGACCTTCGGCCTGATCCGCGAGCGGCGAGAGGCCATGGCGGGGGGCGATGACGACGTCCTGTTCGCCGACGACAACGGCCGGGTCACCGAAGGCAGCATCTGGAACATCGGCTTTCTGAAGGACGACACGGTGATCTGGCCGCAGGGGCCGATGCTGGCGGGGACCGGCCAGGCCCTGATCCAGCGCGGACTGGAGGCTGTGGAGGTGGCGACGGAGCAGCGCTGGGTCGGCCTGCCGGAGCTGCCGGACTTCGACGCCGCCTTCATCGTCAATGCGGCCATGGTAGGGGTCCCGATCGCGGCCATCGGGGCGGTGCGGTATCCGGAGCACCCCGATCTGACCGCCCTGGTGAAGAACGCCTGGCGATCAAACCCGTGTCAGCCGCTAGTTTAATGCGAGAGCCTGATTCACGGCATCGGCGGAACTGCGTGGCGATTCCGCCTCAACCGATCAGGCTCTAGGTTCGGTGAAGTTCGGATGCTAAACCGGGGCGAACGTGGGGGAGATCAGGGCCTTATGCGCATCGGACTGTATCCGGGCACCTTCGATCCGGTGACCAACGGCCACATGGACATCATCGGCCGGGCCGTGAAGCTGGTGGACCGGCTGGTCATCGGCGTGGCCCAGAACGACGACAAGGGCCCGCTGTTCACCACGGCGGAGCGGGTCGAGCTGCTGCGGGCCGAGGTGGCGCCGCTGAACGCCGACATCGTGGTGGAGCCGTTCTCGACCCTGCTGATGCATTTCGCCGAACAGCTGAACGCCAATGTCATCGTGCGGGGCCTGCGCGCCGTGGCGGACTTTGAATACGAGTTCCAGATGACGGCCATGAACCAGCGGCTGAACGCCGACATCGAGACCGTCTTCCTGATGGCCGATCCGCGTCACCAAGCCATCGCGTCCCGTCTGGTCAAGGAGATCGCCCGGCTCGACGGCGCGATCGAGAGTTTCGTCAGTCCCAGGGTCGCCGAGCGCGTCCGGGCCAAGGTCCAGCAATCATGAAGTTTCCGACCAGCCTTCTGGCCGCCGTCGTCCTGACGGCCGCGGTATCCCCTTCCGTGGCGCAGGAGGCCGAGGTCTGGCGCGATGTGGCGCCCGAGAACCTGTGGGTCATCGACACCTCAAAGGGCCGCGTGCTGGTGGAGCTGGCGCCCGATGTCGCGCCACAGGCGGTCGAGCGGATCCAGACCCTGACGCGGCAGGGATTCTATCAGAACCACGCCTTCCACCGGGTGATCCGGAACTTCATGGCCCAGAGCGGCGATCCGACAGGAACCGGCGCGGGCGGCAGCGAACTTCCGGACGTTCCGGGCGAGTTCACCTTCCGCCGCAGCCGCCGCCCCGCCTTCATCGAGACACCGACGGGGCGTGAGGAACGCGCGGTGTTCGGCCTTTACGGCGCCATGCCCGTGCGCACCCAGCCGGACGCCCAGATGTTCGTGACCGCCGACAACCGCGTGGACGCCATGGGCTTCTTCTGTCCCGGCGTGGCGGGTATGGCGCGTTCGGCGAGCCCGGACAGCGCCAACAGCCAGTTCTTTCTGATGACCGCCTACCGCGCCAACCTGAACGGCGACTACACGCCGTTCGGCCGGGTGCTGGAGGGTCTGGACGTGGTCGAGTCGCTGAAGGCCGGATCCGATGCGGAGGACGGGGTGGTCACCAATCCGGACAGGATGCTGAACGCGCGTCTGGCCGCAGACATGCCCGAGAACGAACGGCCCAGGGCCCAGGTGCTGGACGCCCGCTCGCCCCGCATGGCCGAGATCGTCCAGGCCGCCGTGACCGAGCGCGGCGCCCGCCTCAGCGTCTGCGACGTGGTTCCGCCCGTCCGCATTGAAGGTTGATCCAGAGGGGAACTCCCATGCGCCTGTCGATCATCGCCGCCGCCGTCCTGCTCGCGGCCACGCCCGTCATGGCCCAGGATGCGGCGCCGGCCGCCGCCGCTTCCCCGCCGGAGTCCGACTGGCGCACGGTGGCGCCGGAGAACCTGCTGGTCATCGACACCAATCGGGGCCGGATCCTGGTGGAGATGTCGCCCTTGGCGGCGCCGGGGCATGTGGAGCGCATGCGCCTTCTGGCGCGCAACGGCTTCTATGACGGCCTGGTCTGGCACCGGGTGATCGACTGGTTCATGGCCCAGACCGGCGACCCGCTGGGCACCGGCGACGGGCAGAGCGCTTATCCCGACCTGACCGCCGAGCTGACGTTCCGCCGGGGGGCGGACATGCCGTTCACGCCGGCGGCCGACCCCATGGGGGCGCCGGTGGGCTTTCTGGGCTCCTTGCCGATCCAGACCCAGCCCGACGCGCTGATGGCCCGCACCGGCGACGGCATGGTGCATGCCTGGGGCGTCTATTGCCCCGGGGTGGCGGGCATGGCGCGGGGCGAGGCGCAGGACAGCGCCAACAGCCAGTTCTTCCTGATGCGCCAGGCCTATCCGTCGCTGGACAAGCGCTACACCGCTTGGGGCCGGGTGATCTCGGGGCTGGACGTGGTGCGGGCGATCAAGACGGGGGAGGAGCCGTCCGGAACGGTGGCGACGCCCCAGGACGTCATGACCTCGGTGCGGGTGGCCGCCGACATCCCCGCCGCCCAACGGCCGGTGGCGCGGGTGCTGGATACAGAGTCGCCGACCTTCGGGGACATGATCGAACGGACGCGCGCGGCGCGCGGCGCGGATTTCTCCATCTGCGATCTGGAGCCGCCTGTGGATGTGATCGAGCCGGCGGCCTAGCCCTAGCGGCGACGCCGTCTGCGGCCGGCGGTCCGGCGGCCCTCGCGCATGGCGGTGAGGAGCAGGCCTTCGCGCAGGCCCCGGTCGGCGACGCGGACGCGGGCGCAGGGCCAGGCGCGCTGGACGGCCTCCAGGATCGCGGCGCCCGCCAGCACCAGATCCGCGCGCTCGGCCCCGATGCAGGCCTCGGTCGCGCGCCCTTTCGGAGTCAGGCTCCTCAAGCGGTCTGCGGCGCGGGTGCAGTCGTCGCGGGTCATCCACAGGCCGTCGACCCGGTTGCGGTCATAGCGGGTGAGATTCAGATGCACCCCGGCCAGGCTGGTGATGGCGCCGGAGGTGCCCACCAGATGGGCGTGGCCGTCGTCGAAGACGGGCCTGAGGATGCGGGCGCCGTCATGGGCGTCAAGACGGGCCTTCATGTCGTCGACCATGGCCTCATACCATTCCGGCGTGGGCGGATCGGGCTCGGGGTGGCGCTCGGCGAGGGTGACGACGCCCAGCGGCGCGGACATCCAGCTGACGGTCTCGAAGCGGGCCTGACCGTTCTCGCCGACGCGGCGAAGCCAGGACACCTCGGTGGAGCCGCCGCCCACGTCGACCACCACAATGGCCCGCGCCGTATGATCGAACAGGTTGAGGCAGCCCTGGACCGACAGGTTCGCCTCCTCTTCCGGCGGGATGATGCGCAGGGTCAGGCCGGTGCCCTTGCCGACCCGGTCCAGGAAATCGGCGCCATTGTCCGCCGAGCGACAGGCCTGGGTGGCCACGGCGCGGACCCGGTCGCCGTGGATTTCGCGGCGGGCGATGCGCTCTGCGCAGATGCTCAGGGCGTCATAGGCGCGGTCCATGGCGCCGGGATCCAGTCGGCCGGTGCGGGTCAGGCCTTCGCCCAGACGCACAATGCGGGAAAAGGAATCCACCACGCGGAAGCCGTCACGCGAGGGACGCGCGATCAGCAGCCGGCAATTGTTGGTCCCCAGATCGAGCGCTGCGTACAGCGGCGCCTCGCGACCTGAAGGGGACCGGGCGCCGCGCTTGCCGCGCGCGCCGTCCGCCTCTGGCATGGCCAACCTTTCGTGGGCGCGTGACGGCGCCCGTTCAACGCAAGGTTAGGCGCATCCGGGCGTGCTCGCCAAGCGCTTCCTGTCGCAAAGATGAACGAGACCGCAGGCATGCCGCTCAGGCGGGGGTCCGTATCCTGGGCGACATGTCCATTGAACGCACAGCCCGTTTCGGCCTCGGCCAGATCGTCCGCCACCGCGAACAGTCCCTCGAAGGAGTGATCGTGGACGTGGATGCGGTGTGCGCCGTGCCATTCGACGACGTCCGTGCGGATCAGCCGTTCTATCAGGTGTTCGCTTACGGCGACGAGGGCGGTTTCATCGCCTATGTGCCGGAGGACGCCCTGATGGCCAATCGGGACCTGAAGCCCCTGAGCGCCGCCGAACAGGCCCAGTGGTTCACCGTGGACGGCAAGGGGCGACACGCGCCCCGTTCGCAACCGATCCACTGACGCACGTATTCCTTCCTGAACGAGGACGGACTAGATTCGTCCCGATCATGAGGAGGCTGCATGTCTGATTTCACCCACGTCCATGAAACCCCGCCCGAGGGCGCGGCCGAGGACTGGACCATTCCCCAGGCGTGGGAGGACTACACAGACGTCGAGCATCAAACCTGGGTGACGCTGTACGAGCGCCAGATGAAGATCCTCCCCGGACGGGCGGCGGACGTGTTCCTGAAGGGGCTGGACGCCCTGGATCTTCACGGATCGGGCATTCCCGACTTCCGCGAGATGAACGCCAGGCTGGAGGCCCTGACCGGCTGGACGGTGGTGTGTGTGCCGGGGCTGGTGCCGGACGAGGTGTTCTTTGACCACCTGGCCAACCGCCGCTTTCCGTCGGGCCAGTTCATCCGCAAGCCGGATCAGCTGGACTATCTGCAGGAGCCGGACATCTTCCACGATGTGTTCGGCCATGTGCCGATGCTGACGGACCCCACCTTCGCCGACTACATGGAAGCCTATGGCAAGGGCGGCCAGCGGGCGGCCAGCCTGGGCATGCTGCCCAATCTGGCGCGGCTGTACTGGTACACGGTGGAATTCGGCCTGATGGAGACGCCCGAGGGGCTGCGCATCTACGGCGCCGGCATCGTGTCCTCGTCCACCGAGAGCAAATTCAGCCTCAAGGATCCCTCGCCGAACCGTCTGGGCTTCGATCTGGAGCGCGTGATGCGGACGCTGTACCGCATCGACGACTTCCAGCAGGTCTATTTCGTCATTCCGTCCATCGAGCAGCTGCGCGAGGTGACGCTGCAGGATTTCGGTCCGGTCTATGAAAACCTGAAGGGGGCCGAGGACCTGCCCATCGAGGCGATCCTGCCCTCGGACAAGGTTTTCACCCGGGGGACGCAGACCTATGCCGCCAAGGGGGGGCGGTTCGCCAGGGCGGGGTGAACGCCGCGCCGGCCGAGCGCCCCTCCCGTGCGACGGGATGGGAGAAGCATACGGGGGCCCGGAACGCGGTCGGAAAAATGAGCGAAGAATTTTCGCGAACCCTTATGCGCCAATGTATTGGTCGGGAAAATGCGGGTGAAGTCGGCACATCCTCCCCCGTCGGGGGAGGTGGCGCGGGCGCGACCAGCGCCCGTGACGGTGGGGGCTGAAGCTGGGCTGTGCGGGTGAGGGTGGGGCGGGATCGCCGATGGGCGCGCGGCGATCGAGCATCCGGCATGCCGGCCAGCCCCCTCCAGCGCTACGCGGTCCCCCTCCCCCGATGGGGGAGGATCGATCACGCCCGGTCTCAGCCGGCGCCCACGGCGGCTGATGCGCGTTCCAGAAGGGCGGCGGGGCTTTCGCCGGGCTGAAGCTCAGCGGCCCCCACCTCGAACTCCACCACGAAGGGCGGGCGTTCCGGTCCGGCGTCGAAGGCGGTGCAGCCGATGACGGCGGCGATTCGCTCGGCCGTCAGGCGGGCCGCCGCGCCCCGCGTGGCGGGCAGGGCCAGGGCGAAGACCTCGGGCGCCAGGCGCGCGGCGGTGTCCTCGGCGCGCACCAGACGCGAGACCATGGCCCCGATCTGGGGCATGGCCCGGTCCAGCCAGCCGCCCTCGCGGGCCAGGGCGACCTCGCGGCCATAGACCACGCGCAGCACGCAGACCGACAGGGGGCGGCCGCGCTCGCGGGCGCCCTCGGCGACGCGCGCCAGATGGGCGGCGAACAGGTCGCGGGTGAACAGGCCGGTGTCGGCATCCATGAGGCCCGAGCCGCGCGCGGCCTCCAGCGCCTTGCGGATGGACTTCTGGCGACGGAAGTCCCGCGCCAGGGCCAGGATGCGGGCGGCGGTCTCATCCTCGGGGGTATCGGGGGAGGCGACGTCGGCGAAACCGCGGTTGTAGAGCTCCGACAGGTTCAGGTCGGTGACCTGGCGCAGATAGAGCACCAGCGGAATGTGGAACAGGCGCGTGTTGCGCTTCATGCCCGCGGCGATGGACAGGGCGGGGGCGTGGTCCTCGCCGCCCCACAGGACCGCGGCGTCGAAGGCGCTTTCATGCAGGTAATCGAAGGCTGTGTAGGGGGTCGGCGCGGCCACCGCCTCGGCGCCCCCGGCCGACAGGGCGTTGGACAGGGCCAGAAAGCGGCGATCCGCCACCCCCGCCGCGAGAACGCGCAGGGGTTTTTCGGACGGATCGGGCGCCTCCAGCGTCGCGCCTTGCGCCGCGAAAGTGGCCTGCCGCAGGGCGAACTCCTCCTCCGCCACGGCGCCGCGCACAAGCTGCTCAAGCCGCAGGGCCAGCTGGGCCGGGTGAGGCGGCCCCGTCATGACCAGATCGGCCCCGGGCGCGTCCCGACCGGGCTTCGACAGGGCCAGAACCGGCAGGATTCGGGGCCGGGCGCGGGCCTTCAGGACGGCGGCGGCGTCCGGCGCCGCGTCGGCGATCAGGGCCGCCTCGAAGGCCATATCCTCCATGGCGGCCGCGCCGGCGTCCAGGGTGCGGGCCGTCAGGGTGCGCCAGCCGAGGGCGTCCAGCCCGGCGCAAAGCGGCCCGGCCAGATCGTCGTCGGCCGCCACGACCAATACGCGCGGATCGGGTCCCAAACTCAGAATCTCCGTCACGCGCACCGGATTCGGCCGCGTCCCCCTGACATTTGGCGGACCATAGCGAGCCGCTCCCGCCATGCAACGGGGGGCGGGATTGGACATCGGGCCCCAGGACACTTATCCACCGCCGCGATCTGCGCGGAGCATGATCGTTTCGGACGGAACAGCGCAGCGGTTCCGACTGAAGCGTGAGTCATGCTCCCGCTCAAATTCTGGCGCCTGATTCACGGCATCGATGGAATCGCGAAGCGATTCCATCTCAACCGATCAGGTGCTAGACCCAGTTAACCGTGACGCGGGGGAGCACGTTTGACTCAATCGGTGGACTTCACCTCGCTGGCCTTCTGGGGGCGGCTGGCGGGACGCGCGTTCAAGCGCAGCTGGGGCCGCGACGTGATGCTCTATACGGGCGGCGTTTCGTTCTTCGCGCTTCTGGCCGTGTTTCCGGCCATCGCCATCCTGATCGGCTTCTACAAGATCGTGCTGTCCAGCGGACAGGCCACCGAACAGGCCGCCGCCCTGACCGAGATGCTGCCCGCCGCCGCCAGCGGCATCTTCATCAGCGAGGTCGAGCGCATGACGGGGCTGTCGGCCCGGTCCATCTCGACCCAGAGCGCCATCGCCCTGGTCATCGGCGCCTACGCTGCGCACCGGGGATTCAAGGCCCTGCTGGCCGGGCTGAACCTGATTCACGACGAGCCGGATCCGCACGGCTTCTTCCGCTTCAATCTGCTGGCCCTGGTGGTGGCGATCCTGGCCTTCACCCTGTTCACCGTGGTGTCGGGCGCGGTGGTGACCTCGCGCATCCTGAGCCACGCGTCGGAGACGGGAAGCTCGCTGTGGCTGGACGGGGTCTGGTCCACGGCCGGTCTGTTCATCGGCCTGACCTGCCTTTACCGCTATGCCATGGTGCACTCGAGCCGCGTCGCCTGGCGCGCGGCCATCGCGGGCGGGCTGGTGGCCACGGTCCTGTCGGCCACCGTGTCCTGGCTGTGCGTGGTCTATGTGGAGCAGATCGTTGAGCTGGGCGCCACCTACGGCTCGGTGGGCGCAGTGGTGGTGCTGCTGATCTGGCTGTCGTGGAACGTCAACGCCATCTTCTACGGCGGCGGCTTCGTCACCGAGATGGAGATCGTGTTGCGCCGCCAGGATGAGCCGCCGACGGAGGACGCGCCCGAGGTGGACACCGACTCCCGCGTGGTCAGCCTTCAGAGTCGGCGCCGCGCTCAACCGTAATCGCCAGCCAGCCGGCTTCCTCGCGCACCTCGATCACCCGACCGCCCAGCTCCTCTATCAGATGCGGGACGTCGATCCGCGCCATGGGGTCCGTGGCCAGCAGGACCAGTCGGGCGCCGGGCGCCGCGATCTCCAGCGCCTTGCGCAGCCTCAGGCTCGGCACGGGACAGCGATGGCCGCGCGCGTCGACGATGATGGGGACAGGACTGACCACGGGCTCTCCGCAAGGGACGAATCCGGGCAGGGTGTGACGCATGGTGCGTCTTTCGTCCAGTTTGCCGGCGATGCTGATCGCCCTGTTCGCCCTGGCCGCGCCCGGACAGGCCCAGACGCCGCGCGTCGCGCCTGACTATCACGCCCGGGTCTGGGTGGCCGGGTTCGAGACTCCCGTGGAGATCCGCCAGTCGGGCCTGCGGCGACGGATCGAGGTGGCCCAGGGCGGCCTGGTCCAGACCTATATCGCAGACCGGGTGCGCGGATCGCTGACGGTGATGACCGCAGGCGGGCAAGGGCGGGTGGCGTTCGTGTTCCCCTTGCCGCGCGAGGAGCAGATGTCGCCCCTGCCGCTGGACCTGCTGGTGATCGAGCGGGGCGCGGCGCGGATGAATCGCGTCGGGGCGTCGAACATCGCGGGGCGATCATGCCAGCGGTACCGCTATTCCGGCTACATGGGGCGCGCGGGTTCGGTGTGCGCGACCCGGGAGGGCGTCATCCTGGAACTGCATCCGGACGGGCGTCAGCGGCCGTTGTATCAGGTTCTGAGCCTGACGCCGGCCCGTCAGGCGGCCAGCTGGTTCGCGCCCACGCCGGATTATCAGCTGGCTGTGCTGCCGGGGATCGGGGGCACGGTCGGCGCGCCGGCTACGCCAGCATCTCCGCCATCATCCTGAGCGCGGTGCGGACGGATTCCAGGCGCACGGCATCGCGGCCGATGTCGCCGAAGCGCTCCTCGCGATGGACCAGACGTCCGTCGTGACGGGCCACGGCGAAATGGACCAGGCCCACGGGTTTGTCCGCCGTGCCGCCGGTGGGCCCGGCGATGCCGGTGACCGCGGCCGCCAGCCCGGCGCCCGACGCCTTCAGCGCCCCTTTCGCCATGGCCTCGGCGACCGAACGGGACACCGCGCCGTGCAGGTCGATCAGCTTCATGTCCACGCCCAGCATCTGATGCTTGGCGTCGTTGGAGTAGGTGACGAATCCGCGGTCCACCGCCTTGGCCGAGCCGGAGACGGTGGTCAGGGCGGCCACCAGCAGGCCCGCCGTGCAGCTTTCGGCCGTGGCCAGCATGATCCCGGCGTCGGCGGCGCGGTCGGTGATGGTCTTGGCCAGGGGTTCGATGTCGGCGGGAAACATGGCGTTCTCATCAGCTGTCGAGTCGCGATAACGTCGAAGAGAACGCCCCGTTTCATCCGGGCGCGCAAGCCGGGGGCGTAATGACCGACAGCATCACCGAGGCCGAACCCGTTCGTCCGCGCCTGCGCGATCTGAACGATCCGCTGACCCCGGCTCTGTTCGCCCTGGCCGTGTTCGTCAGCGCGGCGCTGGTTTTCGTGGTTCAGCCCATGGTGACCAAGCTGGTGCTGCCGTCGCTGGGCGGATCGCCGGCGGTGTGGAACACGGCCATGGTGTTCTTTCAGGGGGCGCTGCTGGCCGGCTACGCCTACGCCCATGTGCTGCAGCGCATCCGGTCGATCCGGGGGCAGGTGATCACCCATCTGGTGCTGCTGGTCGTCGCAGCTTTGTTCCTGCCGCTGCGGATCAACGGGCTGCTGGGGGACCCTGACCCGTCCGCGCCCATCAGCTGGCTGCTGCTGACCCTGGCGGTGTCCATCGGCGCGCCGTTCGCCGTGCTGTCGGCCACCGCGCCGCTGATGCAGGCCTGGTACGCCCGGGTGCGGGCCCACGAGCCGGACGGCAAGAACCCCTATGTGCTTTACGCCGCCAGCAATCTGGGCAGCTTCCTGGCCCTGTTGTCCTATCCGGTGGTGATTGAGCCGATCCTGACCCTTACGGGCCAGCGGATCAGCTGGAGCGTGGGCTATGGCCTGTTCACGGCGCTGGTGCTGGGGCTGGCGTTCGTGGTCTGGCGCCGCAGGACCCAGGCCGTCCCGCCTGAGCCGCTGGCGCCGACCGCGCCGATCCCGTGGCGGACCAGGGGGCTTTGGGTGCTGCTGGCGGCCGCGCCGTCCAGTCTGATGCTGGGGGTGACGGCGCACCTGTCCACGGATGTGGCCTCGGCGCCGTTCCTGTGGGTCATCCCGCTGGCGCTGTATCTGCTGACCTTCGTCATCGCCTTCCAGGCGCGGCCGTGGATTCCCATGCCGGTGACCTTCCTGGTGCAGGCGGCCCTGGTCGCGGCGATGATCGGCATGATGCCGTTCCAGAGCGGCGAGTGGGCCTTCATGTTCCTGGTCCACATCGCGGCGTTCTTCTTCACCGCCCTGATGTGCCACCAGATTCTGGCGGCGCGGCGGCCGCCGCCGGACCGGCTGACCGAGTTCTATCTGCTGCTGTCGCTGGGCGGAGTGCTGGGCGGAATCTTCAGCGCCCTGATCGCCCCGGTGGTGTTCGACGTGGTGCGGGAGTACCCGCTGGTCCTGGTCCTGACGGCCCTGCTGCGGCCGTGGGGGCAGGGACGATTCACCCGGCAGCAGTGGGCGCTGCTGCTGGCGGTGGTGCTCCTCACCGTCGGGCCGCCGCTGCTGTATGCGGCGCTCAGATCCAATCCCGAACTGCTGGCGGCGGTTGGCTGGGACACAGCCCTGTCGGCGTCGCGGCTGGCGTTCATGGTGGCCGGCATCTGTGCGTTTCTGCTGCGGGATCGGGCCCTGCTTCTGGCCGCGGCACTGACCATGATCAGCCTTTCGGCCCACCATGTGGCCGAGCGTTACGACTTCCGCCACACCGAGCGCAGCTTCTTCGGCGTCATGCGGGTGGCGGAGTTCAACGATCCCGGCATGGGGGGCGTGGTGCACATGATGATGCATGGCACCACCCTGCACGGCGCGCAGGCCCGCGATCCGGCGGAGGCGTGCAGGCCGGCGCTGTACTACGCGCCCTCCACCCCCATCGGTCAGGTGGCCGACGCGGTCCAGATCGAGCGGCCCGCCGTCTCCATGGGGGTCATCGGCCTGGGCGCCGGGGCCATGGCGGGCTATCGCCGGCCGGCGGATGACATGACCTTCTTCGAGATCGATCCCATGGTGGATCGCATCGCCCGCGACCCGCGCTGGTTCACCTACATCAGCGACTGCGCCCAGGGGCCGGTGGAGACGGTTCTGGGCGACGCCCGACTGACCCTGGCGCGCGAGCCGGACAACCGATTCGACGTGCTGCTGGTGGACGCCTTCTCATCCGACGCCATCCCGACACACCTGCTGACCCGGGAGGCCATCGCGGAATATCTGAGGGTGGTGAAGGACGACGGGGTGGTGGTCCTGCACCTGTCCAACCGTCATCTGGAGCTGGCCATGCCGACGGTGAACGCGGCGCGTCAGCTGGGCGCCCATGACCGGCACCAGATCTTTGTGGAGCGCGATGGGCTGCCGGTGATGGCGGAGGCGTCCACCGAAGTCCTGATCCTGTCCCCCACCGAGGAGGGCATGGCCCTGTTCGAAGGTGACCCGCGCTGGCGGATCATCGCGCCCAACGACGTGCGGGCCTGGACCGATGACTATGTGAACGTGGTCGGCGCCATCATGCGGGAGATGCGCTTCTCGCGGGGAGGGTGAGGGAGACCACCGCCTGGGCGGCAAGCCCTTCCTGACGACCGGTGAAGCCCAGACCTTCGCTGGTGGTGGCCTTGACGCTGACGGCGTCCAGCGGAACCTCCAGCAGGGCGGCCAGCCGCTCGCGCATGGCCAGCCGGTGCGGCTTGATCTTCGGCTGCTCGCAGATCAGCGTCACGTCCGCATTGACGATGCGGCCGCCCCGCGCGCGCATCCGCTCAAGGGCGTGGATCAGGAACCGGTCGGAGGCCGCGCCCTTCCACTGCGGGTCGCTGGGCGGGAAATGGTCGCCGATGTCGCCGTCGCCCATGGCGCCCAAGATGGCGTCGGTCAGGGCGTGCAGACCGGCGTCGGCGTCCGAATGACCCACCAGCGCCTGATCATGGGGAATGGCCACGCCGCACAGCCAGGCCGTGTCGCCGGGCCCCCAGCGGTGCACGTCGTAGCCCTGACCGATGCGGGTCTCGCGCGCAATCATCTGCTCAGCCAAGGCGAAATCCTCCGGATAGGTCAGTTTCATCAGGCGCGGATCGCCGGGAACCAGCCGCACGGTCCTGCCCGCGCGCTCCACCACCGCGGCGTCATCGGTGGGGCTCTCGCCGGCCGGCCAGACGGCGAAGGCGTCCCGGAAGGTCTTGAGGCGCGCGGCCTGCGGGGTCTGGGCCCGCCACAGGCCCTCTCGGGGCTCGGTGCCCGCCACGAGGCCGTCG
>NZ_PNLV01000076.1 GCF_013823285.1 Brevundimonas sp.
CCGCGCCCAGACCATGCGCAGCGGCCAGACCATGGCCGAGGCCGCACTCTGGAACCTGCTCCGCGGCCGACGCCTCGACGGCCTGAAATTCCGCCGCCAGACGCCTATTGGAAACTACATCGCCGATTTCGTGTGCCTGTGGCCGCGCCTGGTCATCGAGGCCGACGGCGGCTCACACCAGAACCCGGAGTACGACGCCCGTCGCGACGCCTGGTTCGAGGCTCAGGGGTTCAAGGTGCTTCGCTTCGACAACGAAACCTGCATCCACAACCCTGCCTTCGTCCGCGAAACGATCCGCAAGGCGCTTCGATAACCCTCTCCCCTTGCGGGAGAGGGAGGGGCCCGACGCGCAGCGGCGGGAGGGTGAGGGGTCGCGCCGTCGCCAGCCATCCACCCCTCACCCGGCGCGCAATCAGCGGTCTGCTTCCGCATCCCGCTGCGCACCGGCCTCTCCCGCAAGGGGAGAGGCGGTCACCCTACTCCCCGAACTTCAGCACCTTGATCGCGTCAAAGTCCTGCACGCCGCCGCCCACGCGTTTGGTGGTGTAGAACAGCACATAGGGCTTGGCGCTGAAGGGATCCCGCAGCACGCTCAGACCCGCCCGGTCCACGATCAGATAGCCGCGTCGGAAGTCGCCGAACGCCACCGCCAGGGCGTTCGCCCCGATGTCCGGCGTCTCCTCGATCTCGGTGACGGGATAGCCCAGCAGGCTGGACGTGGCTCCCGGCTGGGTCGCCGGCGACCAGACATAGTTCCCGTCCGCGTCCCTGAACTTCCTGATCGCGCTGGCCGTGCGCCGGTTCATGACAAAGCGCCCGTTCGCCCGGTACTTCGCCTTCGGCGCATAGATCAGGTCGATCAGCCGATCCACCGGCGCATCCCCGAATGCGCCGTCCGCGCCGGTCAGCACATGACCGATCTCGCCCCACTCGGCGTCGTCGTTCGCCACGGTGGGATAGCTGAGGAAACCCCTCGGCTTGTTCGTCCCGTCGCCGTTGACGAAGGCCGCCGTCTCCTGGGCCGCGAAGGCGTCCTCGATCTCGCCCGCCAGCCATTCGTCCAGGCTGATGAACGCATCGTCCAGCAGGGTCTGGGTCGCCGCCGGGCTGGCGTAGAGCTCGGCCGAAGGGAACTCCAGCAGGCTCAGGGTCGCGCTCTCCGTCTCCGGCCGGGCCGCCGTCTCGGCCACCCATCCGGCCTCCACCCCGTCCGTGGACACCGGCTTGCGGAACACGCCGGACGCCACCGTCCGCACCGTGGCGATCTCGCGCATGGGCGAGGCCGCCATCAGGCGCCGCTCCACCAGCCGCTCCGTCTCCGCCGGCGCGATCAGCCCGCCCGACCCCGACCCGCTGTCCAGCCCGGCCTTGGTCTCCAATCCTCCCCCATTGGGGGAGGGGGACCACGAAGTGGTGGAGGGGGCCTGTCCGCATCTCAGATACGCCTCCCAAGCCGCCTTGGCCTCCGGCGCAGCCACCACGGCGCCCTCCATGGCCGGCCGTCGCGCCTCGGACGCCACCCGGTCCAGCCGCGCCTGGGCGCCCGCCACCGCCGCGTCGATCCGCGCCACCTTCTCCTCCAGCAGCGTGTCGGCCGCGGCCTTCTTCTCGATCTCCGCCAGGCGCGCGTCATTGGCGCCCTTGAACGCCTCGAACGCCGCCATCAGCTCATGCATCGCCGCCCGCGCCTCAGGCGAGGCGGCGGCCTGTTTGGTCTCTCTCATCATGTCTCCAGTTGAAAACGGGCCGGCTTCGCCGCACCCTCGTCATCCGGCTCGCCGCCGGTCCCGTTCAGACGCGTTGGGGGCGCCCGTGTCGGATTTCACAAAGCTCGAACTGGCCGTCCTCGACGCCATCGCCGACGAGACCACCGAACAGGCGCCCGAGTTGCCGGGCCAGATCGCCGACGCCCGCGTGGTGGACCGCACGCGCAACGGCGCGGGTTTCATCACCCACATCCAGGTCGATCCCACCCGCACCGCGCCCATCGAGTCCGCGCCCAGGCAGCTCGGCACCATCCACGCCGACATCGCCGGCCTCGCCGACCCCGTCGGTTTCCGCGCCGTCATCCAGCACGGCCTCCTGACCGCCCTCGAAACCGAGACCTACGGCCAGGACACCTCGGCCATCGACTTCACCACCGCGCCCTTCGGCGGCCTGTTCCGCCTCACGCCGGAGGGCGAGTCCGTCGCGGTCACGTCGCCTACGCCCGTCGTGCCGACGCCGAGCCCGCTGCACCCCATCCAGCAGCGCGCGGGGCCGCTGCCGACCTCTGATCCGCCGCCGGTCAACCTGCAGGATCTTTTCGCCCTCAAGGGGGGACAGCGCCCTTCGCCTGAGCGGGCCGGAGGCCTGCAGAGCGCCCGCCTGCCCTTCCCCCTGTTCATCCTGTTCATGGTCATCGATTTCGCCGTGGTTGGCGGCTTCATCATCTTCTTCCTCGGCCTGCATGAACAGGTCCCCGCCCTCGCCGCAGTCCTCTCCGGCCTGAGCACCGAGGTCGCCATCGCCGGCCTCGTCGCCGTCATGCTCTGCGTCACCCTGCTGCGCTGGCTGTTCCAGCGCCGCGCGAAGGCCCACGCCGACGGCTGACGCCTGCTCGCCTCAAAGCCCGTAAAGATCGATGACGGCGACACGGTCCGCCTTGGCCGTGGCGAACTCGACCACCACCGCGAAGGCGGTGCGCGCGTCACCCTTCACAGCCACGCCATTGGCCGCGCCCACCTTGCCGTGGCTGATGGCGTGATGGACGATCAGGGCGTCATGGTGATCGCGGAACATGTCCGCCGCCAGGGCCCGGACCGCCGCAGCCCCCGTAACGTCCGCGTGGCCGTTGCGGCGCAGGACCACCGTCTCGGCCAGGCTCGCTTCGAGCGTTTCCGCGCCCGTCAGAAGCCCGATCGCCACCTCCTGCATGAAGGCGTTCTTGGGCGAATTCCGGCAATCGCCGCTTCTCGTGATTCTGGTCATGGGCTCTCCCTTGGCTCGAGGTCCCGTCCGGTTCTACAGCCAAACCGCGCCCCCGGCAGCATCGGGAAGGTCACCAGCGACACCTCCCAAAGCTCCACCTCGCTCAGCACCCGCAGCCGCCCGTCCTTGCGCGCCCGCACCGCGCGGAACCCGATCGACAACCCATCCAGCGCCCCGGCCCGCGCCAACGCCCCGGCGAAGCGCGCCTCGGGCGACCAGTCCATGATGCGTCCGGCGACAAACAGCCCGCGGTCGTCCTCCGCCACCTCATCCCACACGCCCACCAGCGCCCGCGCCTCGTGCTGGTGCAGCATCTTCACGCCCGCCGCCCCGCTGCGCGCGAGGCTCTCCGCGAACGCCCCCTTCGCCACCACATCCCCGTTCAGATCCGCCACGCCCCACAATGACGCATAGCCTGACACGGCCAATCCTCCCCCATCGGGGGAGGGGGACCGCCGCAGGCGGTGGAGGGGGCCCGTCCGCACCTCGGTCCGCACATCGTCCATCATCGCCCCTTCACCAGCCCCGCCTCGATCCGCTCCAGCGTCGCCCTTGTCGCCACAGCCTGCTCCTCCAGCCGCGCCAGCCGCTCGGCCACCAGCCGCTGTTCCGCCACCCGGCTCTCCAGCGTCTCGATCCGCGCCGCCGCGCCCCCGGCCCAGATCAGCGCCGCCGCCGTCTGCACCGCCACCGCGACGATCACCGCCCAGGGGATTTTCCGTTCAGTCATCACGCGTCCTCCACTCAACCCCACACGAACCGCTCACCCCAGCGAAGGCTGGGGTCCAGATGGCGAAACTCGATCCAGGAAATTCAGACGCGCACGCCCCTCCAGCCATCCAGCCTGTCACTCTGGACCCCAGCCTTCGCTGGGGTGAGCGGCGGATGATGCGGTCAACACCACTCGCCACTCATCGTCCTACCCCCGCCATCTCCCGCCGCTCCGCCTCGCTCAGGAAGCTGGCCGCCTCCAGCCGCGCCCACAGGGCGTCGCGCTCCGGCTGCAGCGCCGGGACATGATCCAGATCCGGCTCGATGCGGCAGTCCGCGAACCGGGGCTGCATCCACGCGGTCATGGCGCCCGCCGTCTTGGTCACCAGCGGAACCACCGTCCCGCGCCAGAACGCCCCGTTGGCCTCGCGATAGTTGGAATAGGTGGCGTCCCCGGGGATCCCCAGCAGCTGCGGCGGCACCCCGAACGCCAGGGCGATCTCCCGCGCCGCCGCATGTTTCCCCGCGATGAAGTCCATGTCCGCCGGGGTCCAGGCCATGGGCTTCCACTCCAGCCCGCCTTCCAGCAACATCGGCCGCCCCGCGTTCACCGCCCCCTGATGCCGCTCGCCCAGCTCGGCCTTCAGCACCGCGTACTGCTCTTCGGTCAGCCGTTCGCCATCCTTCGCGCCGTACACCAGCGCCCCCGACGGCCGCGCCCCGTTGTCCAGCAGGGCCTTGTTCCAGGCGCCCGACGCATTGTGCACATCGATGGCGAAGGCCGCCGCCTCCAGCGGCGAAAACCCGTACCAGTCGTCCACCGGATTATGCAGCTTCAGGTGCAACACCGGCGAGAACCCGTCCGCCGCCCGGCCCAGCCGCACGGTCCGTCCCGCCACCGTATAGTCATAGGCCGCCGGCCAACCGCTTGGACCCGGCACCACCTTCACCCGGTCGGGGCGCAGCACATACAGCTCGTCAATCCCGCGCCGCTCCGGATCGTTCCCGCCCGCCTCCTCCAGATAGGCGTTGCCCGCCGTCTGCAGGTTTGCATACAGCGCCTCGAACAGCTCGGCCCGACCCTGCTCCGGATTGGGCCGGTCCAGCACGCGCACCAGCGGATGCTCCGCCCCCGCCCGCTCGCCGCCCTCGAACACGGTCAGGGGCACCGAGGCCGCCGCCTCGGCGATCATCCGCACGCAGCGATAGGCCACCGGGTTCCTGCCGAACCCCTCCCGCGTCAGGCTCTCATAATCTCGCGGCGTCCACACCGCCCGCCCCTGCTGCGTCCAGGCGATCACCCGCCCCACCGCCGAGTCCTTCACCTCCGGCGCCCGCCGCCTCTTCAGAAATTCAAACATCATTTTCCTTTCTTCTCCTCCCCCGTCGGGGGAGGGGGACCATCCCTGGGATGGTGGAGGGGGCGACCCCATCCGCTGAGTTTGAAGCTTGCCCCCTCCACCGCCTGCAGCGGTCCCCCTCCCCCATGCGCTGCGCTTTGGGGGAGGAGACAAACTCGCACACTTGGTCCACCTCCAGACTCCAGTTGGACCATCTCTTGTTCCGTGCTAGGCTTGCCCGATGACGATTCAGGTAAACATCGCCAAGGCCAAAGCCACGCTCTCGGAGCTGGTCGCCCTCGCTGAATCTGGCGAAGAGGTCGTGCTCGCTCGTGCGGGAAAGCCGGTGGTCACGCTCAAGCTGGTGGCGGATGTCGATCCGTCGTCTCACCGCCGCATCGGCGCTTTCGCCGACACCGGCCTCACCGAAGAAGAAGCCCGACTTTTCCTCGGCCCTGATCCTGCTTTCGATCAGGACAAGCCCGAACTCTATTGATGAGGCCGGTGCTTCTGGACACCCATGCGCTCGTCTGGGCCATGATCCTCCCGGACCTGCTCTCCGACCGCGCCCGTGACCGGATCAACAAGGCGGACACCGTCTACGTCAGCGCAGCCAGCATCTACGAGATCGACTCCAAACGCCGCGACGCCAGCAGAGCCAGAAGCCGCTCACCGGGCCTCGCCCGCATGCCGCGGAGCATGCCCGGAACGCTGCCCCTGCTCGGCTACACCCTTCTGGACATCACGGCGGACCTCGCCTGGCGCGCGGCCAATCTCCCTATGGCTCACGGCGATCCCTGGGATCGAATTCTGGTCGCTCAAGCGAAACTGCTTCAGGTTCCTCTCATCAGTTGTGACGAGGCGCTCAGGTCTCAGGCCAAGGGCGTCACCATCATCTGGTGATCGCTACAGCCCCCTGATCCTCGGCCCCTTCGCCCGCTCCCTCAGCATCAGGTCGGTCACCGCCCAGACCAGCGCATCGGCCCGGTCCGGCGAGCGCTTCGGGCCCTCTTCCGAGCCCAGCGCCATCAGCTCCTCCTCCAGCTCGGCGAAGACGCCGCAGTGGATCACCCGGCCCTGTTCGTAGAGCATGGCTGCCGGCTCGGCCCGCGCCCGCTTGGCCCGGCTGGCGTGGACCAGCTCAACCCGCACCGGACACCCGGCCTGCCTCAGCACGGCCGACACCATTTCCCCGCCCTGGTTGCCCTCGGCCAGCACCCGGTCGGCCCCGAACGCCCGCGCCGTCTCAGCGACCCGCGCCGCCCACCCGCCGGGGGTCAGCCCCCGCACGGACCGATCGGCCAGCACATACGCCCGCTCCTCCAGCCGCCCGGCCGCCACAATCCCGCAGGCGTCCCCGCCCGCGCTGACGGGCGGGTCCACCGCCACCACAACCCGCTCGAACCGCTCGGGACTCTCGCCGGTTAACGCCGCCCGCGCCCGGGCCAGATCCTCCGCCCGGAACAGGGCGCCCTCGCCCTCGGTCACCAGCCCCTCCAGCTCCTGCGCCGCCAGCCGCGTGCCGCCATACAGGGACGTCAGATGCTCCAGGAACCCCGGCGGCAGATTGGCCGCGTTGTCCGCCGTGGCCATGCGCGTCACCGCCGTGCCCGGCGCCGTCATCAACCGCCTCAGGGCCGGGATCGGCCGGGGCGTGGTGGTCACCGTCAGGCGCGGCCGCCGCCCCAGCCTCAGCCCGAAGCGCAGGGTGTCCAGCACCCTTTGCGGCTCGCGCCAGGCGCACAGCTCATCGGCCCAGGCCGCATGGAACTGCGGCCCGCGCAGGCTCTCGGGGTCCTCCGCCGACAGGGCGTAGGCGATCGCGCCGCCCTCCCAGACCAGCCGTCGCCGCGACCCTTCCCACCGGGGTCGGTCGTCGGACGGCGCCAGTTGCATCACCCCGGACGGCCCCTCGATCATCACCTCGCGCACATCGTGCAGGCTGGGTCCGACCAAGGCGATGCGCTTGCCTTCCCAGGCCCGGTCCAGCACCCACCCGGCTCCGGCGAAGGTCTTGCCCGACCCCCGCCCGCCCAGCATCAGCCAGACGGCCAAAGCGTCCAGCACGCCCTTCTGGTCGTCACGCGCCCGCCACAGCCACGACTGCTCCAGCGCGGTCGTCACGGCGGGCCCCATGGCGTCCCGCTCCGCTTGCGTCAGGCTCCAGAGCCATCGCAGCGAAGCCAGCGTTAATGGCGGCCTGACGCTGCTCGAGATTATGGTCATCCGCCCGGAACCCGCCCCTCTTGTCTTGCAGCCCCGCGCGAACGGCGCGGCTCACGGCCTGATCGTCCTCGGCATGCACGGCCCGCAGCACGGCTGCGGTCGCCCGCGCCATGGACGCCTTGGCCACGGCCAGCATCCGCGCCGCCACGATCAGGTCCTTAAGCCTGCGGACGTAGGGGGGCCGCTCTTCGTCGGTTTTCGGCTTCTGGCTCTTCAGCAGCCGCACCTGTTCGGCCAGCATCGCTTCCAGTTCGTCCAGGCACCACGACGTCACATCGCCCGCCCCGCTCTCTTCGGTTTTTCCCGTCATGCCCAAAGAATACGGGACCAGCGTCCACGGTCGGAAAAACGGACGAAGAGAATCGTCCAGCCCTTGTGCGCCTTGGCATTGGCTCCGAAAAATACGGGATCAACTACGGACTTCCGCCCCTATCCGACGCTCTCCTCCCCATTCATGGGGAGGGGGACCGCGCCCGCAGGGCGTGGTGGAGGGGGCGGCCGGGTGCTTGCCGCATGAGACCCGCCAATCCCTTGCCGCCTGCGCCGCCCCCTCCGTCACGGGCGCTGGGTCGCGCCCGCGCCACCTCCCCATGAAATGGGGAGGAGAATGCAAGAGAGACGCCCCTACCCCACCGCCAGGCGGGCCTCGTCGGCGTTCAGCCAGTCGGACAGGGTCCGGGCCATCTGGTTCACATCGATGGGCTTGGCCAGGTGGCCGTTCATCCCGGCCTCCAGACAGGACTGCACCTGTTCGTGGCTCACATTGGCGGTCAGGGCGATGATCGGGATCCGCCCGACCCCGCCGCCCAGCCCGCGAATGGCCCGCGTGGCGTCCAGCCCGTCCATGACCGGCATGTGCACATCCATCAGCACCAGATCGTAGGCTTCCTGGCGTACCGCCTCCACGGCCTCGGCGCCGTTCTCCACCGTGTCCACCGTCAGCCCCATGCCGCCCAGCAGCACGCTGACCAGCTCCCGGTTCGCCGGGGCGTCGTCGGCCATCAGGATGCGCGCCGCGCCGATGGACCGAACGGCCTCGCGCTCCGCCACATCCTCCGCCCCGTCCGCCATGGGCAGCGGCACCTGGAACCAGAACGTCGAGCCCTTGCCCGGCGTCCCGAAGGCGCTGATCTCGCCGCCCATCATCTCCACCAGCTGGCGCGAGATGGCCAGGCCCAGCCCGGTCCCGCCGAAGGTCCGCGTGGTCGAGGCGTCCGCCTGGGTAAAGCGGTCGAACAACTGCTCCACCTGGACGTCGGACACGCCCACGCCGGTGTCCTTCACCGACAGCGACAGCCACACCTGCCCGTCCGTCCCCGGCTCGCAGGAGGCGGTCACCGTCACCCCGCCCTCGGTAGTGAATTTCACGGCGTTGGAGAGCAAATTCAGCAGAACCTGCCGCAACCGCCCCGAATCCCCGATCAGGCCCGCGGGCAGGTCTGGGTCGATCTCCAGCTTGAGGTCCAGGCCCTTGGCCCGGCACTGACCCTCCATCAGCTCCACGCCCGCCTGGGCCAGGGCCAGCGGATCGAACCGGTGCGGGTCCAGCTCCACCGCCCCGGCCTCCAGCTTGGAGTAGTCCAGAATGTCGTTGATGACCGCCAGCAGGGCCTCGCTGCCCGCCGCGATCCGCTCCACATAGCGCCGCTCCTCGTCGCCCAGGGTCCGGCTCTGGCCCAGCAGCCCGGCGAAGCCGACCACGCTGGTCAGGGGCGTCCTCAGTTCGTGGCTCATGTTCGCCAGGAACTCGCTCTTGGCCTTGGCCGCCGCCTCGGCCCGGTCCTTGGCCGCCGTCAGTTCAGCTTCCAGAACCTTGCGGGCGCCGATCTCGCGGATCACCGCGATCAGCTCGCCGTCCGGGTCCTCCTCCGCCACCTTGCGGAAGCTGCCCTCCACCCACACCGGTTCTCCGCCCTTGGGCTGCACCCGGTACTCCAGGGTCGCGCTCTTGCCGGTCCGGTGCACCTCGGCCAGCACCCGCAGCAGTCTGGGCCTGTCGGCCTCGACCAGGAAGTCCGGGGCCTTGTGGCCGATCATCTCCTCGCGGCTCAGGCCCAGGATCTGCTCGCCGGCCGGCGACAGATACGGGCAGGTCCCGTCCGGCCGCACCCGGCAGATCACGTCCGCCATGTTCTCGGCCAGCAGACGATAGCGGCTGCCCTGACGACGGCTCTTCTCCAGCGTCTGGACCAGTTCGTCCTCCAGGGCCTTGCGGTCGTCGATGGTGCGGATGCAGCACACTACTTCATGCTCGCCCCGGCTGTTCTGCACCCGCTGCATGTTGTTCTCGGCCCAGCGGATGTCGCCGTTCCGGTGCCGGGCGCGGTACTGCACCCGGCGCGGCTCGCCGGTCTCCAGCACCTCGGCCAGGGCGTTCAGGAAGATCGGCCGGTCTTCCTCCAGCAGGAAGTCCTGGGCCTTCTTCCCGGCCATCTCCATCGGGCTCCAGCCGATCACCCGCTCCACCGCCGGCGAGATGTAATTGCTGCTGCCGTCCGGCTTCAACCGGGTGATGACGTCGCTGATGTTGTCGGCCAGCAGGCGATAGCGGTTCTCGTTCCTGCGGGCCCGGTTCAGGGCCTCCTCCCGGTCGGTGATGTCCTGATAGACGCCGAACAGGGCGGTCACCCGCCCCTGTGCGTCCGACTGGGTCACCGCCTGCGACTGCACCAGGCGGACGTCCCCGTCCGGCCGCACGATCCTCAGCTTGAAGGCGTAGGGCTCGCCTGTCTCCAGACTGCCGCGAACCTTGGCCTCCGCCTCGGCCCGGTCATCGGGGTGATAGAGGGCCAGGGCGTTCTCCACGGTCAGCTCGAAGCTGTCCGGATCCACCCCGTGCACGTGATACACCTGCTCCGACCATGTCAGCTCGCCGGTCAGCGCATCCACGCGCCAGTGGCCGACCCCTGACACGGCCTCGGCCATGTCCAGCATCTCCAGGCTCTCGCGCGCCGACAGGGCTTCCTCGCGCTTCTCCAGCATGTCGGCGGCCAGCTGCGCCATGCTCCTCAGCGCCGTCAGCTTCGCCTCATCCGGCCGGGGCCGGGCCCTGTGGTCCAGCACGCACAGCGCGCCCACGTTGCGCCCGTCCCGCGTGGTGATGACCGCGCCGGCGTAGAACCGCACACAGCCATCGCCGGCCACATGGGGGCTGTTCTCGAACCGGGGATCCAGGCTGGCGTCCTCGACCACCAGCACGCCGCCCTGCCCCAGCGCCACCGCATGGGGCGTAAAGGCGGTCTCGCGGTCCACCTCCGCCACATCGATGCCCAGACGCGACCGGAACCGCAGACGATGCCCGTCGGTGATCGACACCAGCGCGGCGGGCGCCTCGAACAGGGTCGCCGCCAGACTGGTCAGCCGGTCGAACGGCGACGCCTCGCCGGTCTCCGCCTGTTTGGTGTGCGATTCTCCGTCCGACAAACACCGTCCTCCCTGGCGCGGGAGATTGGCGCCATAAGACAAAGGCTTTCTTAGCGAGCGCGGTTTTTTCTGCCGGGCAGGCCCCGCTCGGCCATCCATTCCGGCGCCTCGAAGTCCAGGGCGTCCTCCGGCTCGTTCAGGGTCGTCTCGTTGATGGTCTGGCCCCGGATCGACACCCCGGCCCGGTGCACGCTTTCGGGATCGCCCGAGATCAGCGGGTGCCAGTCCGCCAGCCCCCGCCCCTCATGCAGCCGGCGATAGGCGCACGACTTCGGAATCCACTTCAGCCCCCCGATGTTTTCGGGGCTCAGCTTGACGCAGTCCGGCACCTGGGCCTGCCGGTTGCCGTAGTCCGAACAGGCGCAGGCCTTCGGGTCGAACAGCTGGCAGTGCACCCGCGTGGGGATTACCTCGCCGGTGTCCTCATCCTCGAACCGAACCAGACAGCACAGCCCGCACCCGTCACACAGGCTCTCCCACTCCGCCGCCGTCATCTCCTGCAGCGACTTGGTCTCCCAGAATGCGCTCATGCCCGCGCTCCCCGGGCGCCCCAAGGCCCGGCCGTCTCGCAACGTCCTGCAAACAAAACCAATTCCATCGGGCCCCCATACTCCCGATCACCGCCGGTGTCGCGGGGGGATGGACGAAGCGGGCAAGAAGGCCGGACCCCGCCTTCGGCGCGGGTCAGGCCGCCAGCACAGGGGCCCTGGAGGCGCTCGCGCCGGCCCGGTTCGCCGACACCTGGAACCTCCGGATCAGCCGGTGCAGCTCCGCCGCGTCGCGCAGCAGGTTATGGCTGGCGGCTGTGGACTGCTCCACCATGGCGGCGTTCTGCTGGGTGGTCTGATCCATCTGGTTGACGGCCACATTGACCTCTGCCAGCGCGCTGGATTGCTCCTGCGCGGACGCCACGATCTCCGCGATCATCTCGTGCAGCGCGCCGACCTGCTCCACGATGGTGGCCAGCGACTGTCCCGTCTGGTCGACGAGACCGACGCCCTGTCGCACCTGGCTCGATGACGTGGAGATCAGGGCGTTGATCTCCTTCGCGGCCGTGGCGGACCGCTGCGCCAGCGCCCGGACCTCGGTGGCCACCACGGCGAAGCCGCGGCCGGATTCGCCCGCCCGCGCGGCCTCGACCCCGGCGTTCAGCGCCAGCAGATTGGTCTGGAAGGCGATCTCGTCGATCACACCGATGATCTGGCTGATCTCGTCGGACGATTTCTGGATCTCGCCCATGGCCGTCACGGCGCGTTCGACCAGCTGACCGCTGGCCTCCGCGTCCCGCTGGGCCGAGCCGGCCTGACGGCCCACGTCCTGCGCCCGTTGCGAGGTGTGCGAAACCGTCGCCGTGATCTGGTCCAGAGCCGCCGCCGTCTCTTCCAGGGCGGCGGCTTGGCGTTCCGTGCGTCTGGACAGGTCGTCCGCCGCCGCCGCGATCTGGTTCGCGCCCTCACGGATGGTGTCGGCGTTCGCGTCGATGTGCGTCACCGCCTCGTCCAGATCCTGGATCGCGGCATTGTAGTCGTTCTGCAGCACGCGGTAGGCCTCCGGGAAGGCCCTGGTGATGCGATAGCTCAGGTCGCCCGCCTTCAAGGCGGACAAGCCCGCCGCCGTCGCCTGAACGACCGCCAGCTGCTCGGCCTGGACCTCTGCCTCACGGGCGGCGGTCTCGGCGCGCAGATCATCAGCGGCGGTCCGGCTCGCCGCGGCGGCGGCCAGGGCCTCGGTGGCGCGGTCGGCGGCGGCGGTGGCCTCCGCGGTCCGCTCCGAGGTCACCTTGAACATGGTGACGACGCTGGCGGCCACCCACGCGAGGACGCCGGCCTCCACCAGCAGGATGACGGCGTGGAAGATGACCCGCTCCAGACTGGCCGAGCCGGGAAACACCAGGCTGGGCAGCAGGAAGCTCAGGGTCAGATGGTGGATCGCCACGGCGGCCGTCCCGGCGGCGATGGCGCGCCAGTCGCAATAGATGATCGTGACCGCCAGGGCCGCGAAATAGGCCATGTGCATGTCGATCTGATACTCGTGCCCCTTCAGGGCGGACACCATCAGCGACACCTGACCCACCAGCAGGATGACCGACAGGATGCGCCCGGCCTGGTTCACGCCCAGCAGCCAGAACACCGCCGTATGGGCG
>NZ_PNLV01000077.1 GCF_013823285.1 Brevundimonas sp.
TCCGTCGCCGGGGCGGGCTCGGCGGGCATGCAGCTGATGCACAGAAAGGCCAGGGCGGCGGCGGGGATCCAGGGCTTCATGGGCGCTCCGTTCAGGTCCGCTGCACTTAGCGCACGCGCGGGCGGATCGTTCAACGGCGCCGGCTTTAGAGCCGCGTTAACCCTCGGGGGGCATGGTCGTCAGCAAGTTTCGGGCCACACGGCCCGGGGTGAGCACTACGCGACAGGGGCGACGCCGTGATCGGGCAAAGGCTGGAGATCAGACAGGGCCAGGGGCTGGTCATCACGCCCCAGCTGCAGCAGGCCATCAAGCTTCTGCAACTGTCCAACCTCGAGCTGGACGCCTTCGTCGAGGCGGAGCTGGAGCGCAATCCCCTGCTGCTGCGCGACGAGGGCGAGACCGACCCCGAGGAGCGCCGCGACGTCGATGCGCCTGTCGAGGCCGCCGACGACCGCGACACCTCCGAACGGGACCTGACCGAAGGCTCCGCCCGCGACGCCGAAGGCGCCATGGACGCCCGCGACGATGATCTGTACGGCGACGCCGCCCCGGGCGAGCGCAGCGGCGACCGCGCCGCCGACGAGGCCGGCCAGCCCGGCCTGTCCGAATGGTCTTCCGCCGGCAAGGGCGGCGGCCAGCCGGCGGGCGAGGGCTCCGACGACCGCCCCGACCGGCGCGAACAGACCCTGTGGGAGCACCTGCTGGACCAGGCCGCCGTGGCCGGCTTCAGCCCCGCCGACCACGCGGTGGCCCAGGCCCTGATCGACATGACCGACGAGGGCGGCTACCTGCGCGGCGACCTGAACGAGGTGGCCGACCGGCTGGGCTGCGGCATGGACAAGGTGGAGGCCGTGCTGGCCGTCTGCCACGGCTTCGAGCCCACCGGCGTCATGGCCCGCTCCGCCCCCGAATGCCTCAAGCTGCAGCTGGTCGAGCGCAACCGCTTCGATCCGGCCATGGCCTGCCTGCTGGACAATCTGGAGCTTCTGGCCCGCCGCGACATGGCGGCGCTGAAGCGCGCCTGCGGCGTCGACGATGAAGACCTCCGGGAGATGATCACCGAGCTGAAGGCCCTGACGCCCCGGCCCGGCGCGGCCTTCGGCGGCGAGCCGGCCCAGACCGTGGTGCCCGACGTCTTCGTGCGCCCCGACCCGGCGGGCGGCTGGCGGGTCGAGCTGAACGGCGACACCCTGCCGCGGCTTCTGGTGGACAAGCGCTACCACGGCCTGGTCTCCGGCGGTGCGCGCGGCGAGGAGGAGAAGACCTTCGTGGCCGACTGCGCGGCCCAGGCCAACTGGCTGGTGAAAAGCCTCGATCAGCGCGCCAGGACCATCCTCAAGGTGTCGTCGGAAATCGTGCGCCAGCAGGACGCCTTCCTGGCCTTCGGGGTCGAGTTCCTGCGGCCCCTGAACCTCAAGACCGTGGCCGACGCCATCGGCATGCACGAATCCACCGTCAGCCGTGTCACCTCCAACAAATATGTGGCCACCCCGCGCGGGGTGTTCGAGCTGAAATTCTTCTTCACCGCCTCCATCGCCGCCACCGACGGGGGCGCGGCCCATTCGGCCGAAGCCATCCGCCACCGGATCAAGTCCATGATCGACAACGAGGGCCGCGACGGCGACGTGCTCAGCGACGACCGCATTGTCGACATCCTCAAGGAAGCCGGTGTCGACATCGCCCGCCGCACCGTCGCCAAGTACCGCGAGGCCCTGCGGATTCCCTCGTCGGTGGAGCGCCGGCGCATGTTGAAGTCGGCCTGAACCCCGCCGCTTTCACACCCGCGTGAGCGGGGCGCGAAAACCCCTGTTCGGCTTGACACCAAACGCGCACGGGCGCGTTCTTGGCCTATGCAGATTCAAGTCAGTGGCAAGCACGTGGATGTCGGCGACGCGTTAGGCTCGCGCATCTCCCAGGAACTTGAAGACGGGATCGGAAAATACTTCGAACGCGGCGGAGAGAACGCCGAGGTCGTGGTCTCCCGCGATGGACACCAGTTCAAGGTCGACTGCTGGGTCCGGCTCGCTTCGGGCCAGACCCTTGTGACCCATGGCCTCGGCGGCGACGCCCATGCCGCCTTTTCCGAGTCGCTGGGCAAGCTCGAAAAGCGGGTCCGACGCTACAAGCGCCGCCTCAAGGACCACCACGCCGGCCCGCGCGGCCTTTCGCCCGAGCAGCAGGAGAACGCCGCCCGCGAGGTGGCCTCCCTGACGGTATTCCGCGACCCCGACACGGTCGAGGATGAGGAATTCGGCGAGGCCGGCGCCCCCGGTGACGCCCCGGCCGCCATGGTCATCGCCGAAAGCCAGTCCGAAATCCGCACCCTCACCGTGGGGCGCGCCGTGCTCGAACTGGACCTCACCGGCTACCCCGTCATGCTGTTCCGCAACGCGGGCCACGGCGGCATTTCCGTGGTCTACCGACGACCGGACGGGAACATCGGCTGGATCGATCCGGAGCGGACCCAGCCTTCACGGAACGGTCAGGGTTCCTGAGTTATAGCTTCCCCCTGCGGACTTAAGCGTCTAAAGGGGCGCCGCCTTCCGGCAAGAGTTAACAGTGTTTCGGGGTTATGATGGACATCGGTGAATTGCTCGCGCGGGACGGCATCGTCACGCGCAGCGGGGCGTCGTCCAAGCGGCAGGCCCTGAACATGGTGGCCGACGCCGCCGCCCCGATCCTCGGAATCGATCAGGCCCGGGTGCTTGAGGCGCTGATGGAACGCGAGGCCCTCGGCTCCACCGGCCTGGGCGGCGGCGTGGCCGCGCCCCATGCGCGGCTGGCAGGTCTGGACCGGGTCGTGGGCGTCTTTGTGCGTCTGGATCATCCGGTGGCGTTCGACGCGGTGGATGACCGGCCGGTGGACCTGCTGTTCGGCCTGTTCGCCCCGCCGGAATCCGGCGCAGAGCATCTGCGCGCCCTGGCGGCGGTGTCCCGCCTGCTGCGCTCGTCGGAAATGCGCGAACAGCTGCGCAAGGCGCGCACCACGGACGCAATTAACGCCCTGTTCGTGCGCGAAACCCCTGTTCAGGCGGCCTGATCAGAAACCTGAGCCTGATCTGTTGAGGTGGAATCGCTTCGCGATTCCGCCGACGCCGTGAATCACGGCTCTCGCATTATGCTGGATCGAAATCTGAGCCCGGTTTGGCGGACTCCGCCCGAACCGATTTCGGTCCAGGGCGTGTACTCATAAAATCGCCGACGCCACGGGTCGTCTCCATGCCGAACGTCAGGATCCTGTAGCGGGCTCGAAGGAGGCACGGGGCTCGGTCCGACACCGGCTCGGCAAGCAAGCCGCGAAGCGAACGCCATCTAAGCCGTTGTGCCCCCTAATATCTGAAGCGCAACTGATTGCGGACTCGGACTGGCGATCAACGTAGGGGTACTGGACAGCAACCGCCGAGAGGACTTTCCAGTGATGTCGAGCGCCGGAACGAATGCGACCCCTCTGGATGTTCTCGTCATCGGAGGAGGGCAGGCCGGACTGGCGACGGCCTATTATCTACGCCGGGCTGGATTGAAATATCAGGTCCTGGACGCGGCTGCTGGGCCGGGCGGAGCATGGAGCCATGGCTGGGAGTCGCTGCGGCTCTTCTCACCCAGCAGCTGGAGCTCGCTTCCGGGCTGGCCGATGCCGACAAAGCCGGGCGTTGACTATCCGACCCGCGACGACGTCGTCGAATACCTGACCGCCTATGAACGCCGGTATCAGTTTCCCATCGAGCGACCGGTCACGGCCCTGGCAGTCAATGCCCTTGAAGGAGGGATGGAGGTCGTCACCGACCGAGGTCTCCACAGAGCGAAGATGATCGTCAGCGCAACGGGGACCTGGAGCCATCCCTTCATTCCGGAATACCCCGGTCGCTCGGATTTCGTCGGTCTGCAGATGCACTCCGCCCACTATGAGTCCCCGAAGCGCTTCGCTGGCAAACGCGTCATCGTGGTTGGGGGCGGGAATTCTGGAGCCCAGATCATGGCGGAGATTTCTTTGGTGGCCGATGCGACTTGGGTCACTGTCGCCGAACCGCTGTTTCTGCCTGATGACGTTGATGGCAGGGTTCTGTTTCAGCGGGCCACTGACCGCTGGAAAGCCCAGAGAGAGGGGCGCGCCGTGGATGCCCCAATTGGCGGTCTGGGCGATATTGTAGCCATCCCCAGCGTCAGGGCCGCCCGGGCGCGGGGCGCCTTGAACAGCAGGCGGCCATTTGAGGCTTTCAGCGCCCAAGGCGTCAGGTGGTCGGACGGAGAATACGAGCAAATAGACGCAGTGATCTGGTGTACCGGGTTCCGCCCCGCTCTCGACCACCTGCTCTCGCTCGGCGTCGTAGAAGCAGATGGCCGGGTCGCGGTCGAGAACAACCGTTCAATCCGACAACCCCGGCTTTGGCTCATGGGCTACGGTGATTGGACCGGGGCTGCGTCAGCGACCATCGTCGGAGTGACCCGGACCGCCAGAGAAATGGTGGGCCAAATTCAGCAAGCTCTCCAGCCGGTATAGCTCGCCTCATCCGGCCATGTCCGCTTCCCACCCATCGCGACGCTACGGGGCGTCTGCCGCTCGGCAGGCCGCCCTGCGCCACTATGAGGACATGACCTAGTGGACTGAAACCGGCGCCAGCTCGTGCGCCACGGCGGCGGCGAAGGCGGTCTCGCGGTCGATCATCACCGCCAGCCGCTCGCCGTCCGCGCCATGCACGGCGTACAGGGTCTGGTCGGGCTCAAGATCCAGACCCCGGATGTCGTCCACCCGCGCGTCGGCCAGCACATCGGCGGCCTTGATTTCGCGCACATAGACCAGGTCCGGCGCGCCCAGGGCGGTGAAATCGTCTTTGGTCATGACCGGGGTCATGGGGAATCTCCTTCGGTAAGGGAACGCCCGGACGGGCGCGCGGTTCGACGCGCGGCGGCCGTCCGGCGAAAAGAATGCGGCTCAGCCCGAGGTGATCGGAATGCGCTTGATGGTTTCGGCCCGCTCGGGACGCTTCATGTCCACGTGCAAAAGGCCGTGCTCCAGCGCCGCGCCGGTGACCTCCAGCCCGTCGGCCAGAACATAGCTGCGCACGAACCCGCGCGCGGCGATGCCCCGGTGCAGATAGGCGTTGTCGGTCTTGCCTGCATCCTCGCGCTTTCCGGCGATGGTCAGCTGGCGGCCTTCCAGAGTCACGGTCAGGTCGTCCGGGGTGAACCCGGCCACCGCCAGGCTGATCCGCACGCCGTCCGGCCCCCGGTCCTCGACATTGTAGGGCGGATAGCCTTCCGCCGCCGCCTTGGCGGCCCGGTCATCAGGGCCCGGGTCTGGTCGAAGCCCAGCAGAAAGGGGCTGTCGAACAACAGGGTTCGCGTCGTCATTCCAGTCCTCGCAACAAGCGACTGTCTGCCGGTCCGCGCCCTCCCGTGATCGGCGAGGACGCCCGGCGTCTCCGTTCAGATAGGAAACCCGCTCGCCGGGATCAATGCTTGTCCCGCCGTGCGTCCAGCGACCACCGCCCGGCGCCGTAGGTGGCGAGGATCAGGCCGACGAAGATCAGGATCGCGGGCGGGAACAGGCCCCGGGCGTCCGCCCCGCCGCCCCACAGCAGCCCCACCGCCACCATGAAGTTGAGGCTGAGTAGCAAGCCCGCCCAGCGGGTCAGCACCCCGGGGATCAGGGCCAGCCCGATCGCGAACTGGACCCAGACCGAAACCGGCGCGGCGATGGCGGGCAAGGGGCAGTTGAGACCGGCCAGAAACGCCTCGAACTCGGCCATGCGGGCGGCGGAGGTGATGTTGTCCCACACGCCCTGGATCAGGAACCCGCCCACATACAGCCTCAGGGCCAGCATGGCGGCGGGCTGCAGGGCGTTCAGGCGGCTGATGTCGATCATGGCGGGGTCCCTCCCGCCGGCATCAGCCGACAGGTCCGGGCCTGCGTCAAGACGCCGGATCAGGTGGCCGCGAACTCGCTCAGGGCGTCCATGACGGCGCGGTTCTGGTCCTCGGTCCCCACGGTGATGCGCAGGGAGTCGTGCAGGCCGTAGCCCCCGACCGGGCGAACGATGATGCCCCTGGAGTTCAGATAGTCGCTGGCCGCCTTCGCCCGGTCCGCGTCCTTGAACCGCACCAGCACGAAATTGCCGGCGCTGGGCGGGACCTCGAAGCCGAAGCCCTTGATGGCCTGGGTCAGGCGCGGCCGCCAGGTCTGGACCAGCTCGCGCGAGGCCTTCACGTGCGCCTCGTCGGCCAGGGCCGCCACCGCGGCCTCGATGCCGGGCACCGAGACATTGAACGGCAGGCGGATGCGGTCCACCGCCTCGGCCACATGCAGCGGCGCATAGCCGAAGCCGACCCGCAGGCCCGCGAGGCCATGAATCTTCGAGAAGGTGCGCGTCACCACCAGATTGGCGCTGTCCTTCGCCAGCGGGAAGGCCGTGGCCCAGTCGGGCTCGGTCACATATTCCGCATAGGCCTCGTCCACCACCAGCAGCACCGACGACGGCAGTTCCGCGTGCAGCCGCTCGATCTCCTCGGCCGCGTTCCACGATCCGGTGGGGTTCGACGGGTTGGACACATAGACGATGCGCGTGCGCTCATCGACCTGCTCCAGCAGGGCGTCCACCTCGGCCTTGAGTTTGGGCTCGGGCGCCGACTTGACCTCGGCCTGGTTGGCCAGGGCCGAGATGCGATAGGCGAGAAAGCCGTACTGGCCGGTGACGATGTTGTCGCCGGGCGTCAGATAGGTCTGGTTCAGAAGGGCGAACACCTCGTCCGAACCGTTGCCGAAGATCAGGCGCTCGGGCTCCAGGTCATGATGCTTCGCCACCGCCTCGCGCAGCCTCGCGGCCCGACCGTCGGGATACAGGGCCAGATTCTTGATCGCCGCCTCATAGGCCTCACGGGCCAGCGACCCGGCGCCCAGGGCGTTCTCGTTGGAGGACAGCTTCATGGGCTCGGCCACCCCGTCCACCTTCGACTTGCCGCCCACATAGGGGGCGATGTCGAGAATCCCGGTCTTGGGGGCGGGTCCGATCGGCGCGGCGCCCTTGTCGGTGTCGGTCATCTGCGTCTTCCCTGTCGAATGTTCAGAACACCGGGGCGGCGCCGATCACGCCGCTCAGTCGTCCGGTGGGGGCGATCAGGCGCCCGTCGTCGGGCTGCACATAGCCCGCCAGCATGAACAGCTTCAAGCCGCCCGCGGTCTCCAGCGGCGTTCCCGCCAGACCCCGCTGGGCCAGAAGGTCGGTGATCTTGGCCTCATCGCCCGGCGCCTCCACCACCCAGAAGGTGCGGTCCTCGCCGGTGGGGCCGATCTCTTCGCCCGACACCACCAGCGCCAGCGGACGGCCCGAGGCGTCGTCGGGCAGGGCCGCCGTCACCTTCAGATCCGGCTGGGCCAGCAGCCGCGCCCACCATGGCGTCGTCCGTCCCAGATCCAGCACCGCCCGGCCGCCCTCGCGCGCGGCCTTGAGCGCCGCATCCGGATCGTGGGCCGAGCGCACGCTGTGCCCGTAGCGGTCCGCCGCCAGCAGCGCCGACAGGGGGCCCCAGACGCTGACCGGCCCGGCGCACCGCGCCTCCAGCCGGCTCCACAGCACCCGCACCAGATCCCGCGGCAGGTCGCCGGACTCCTTCAGCACGGCGCGCAGGGCGATCACCGCCTCATCGCGCGACCGGGGCCCCTCGGCCGCCACCCGGGCGGACAGGGCCGCCAGCAGCGTCCGGTCCAGATTGCGCGTGGCGGGCATCAGAACAGCTCGGGCGCGGGCGCCAGGTTGAACGGCCCCATCCACGCCCGGCCGTCGCGGAACTCCACCTCCAGCTCCACGTCGCCGGTCAGGACCTCGGTCGCCCCGGCCGCCGCCGCCGCGCCCACCGTGGCGGTGCGGTTCACCGTGTCGGACCGGGACAGGCCGGTCAGGGCCGGCGCCGCCCGGTCTGCCGACAGCCGCAGCGTCCCCACCAGCCGCCCATCCTCGTCCGCGCGCAGCTCGTCCGATAGCAGCCGCGCGGCGCTGTCGCCCGCCTGCATCTCGCCGCGCACGTCCAGGAACCGTCCCCCCGAGGCGGTCCACGCCGCCAGCAGGGTGGGCGCGTCCGGCCCGCTCAGGCCCTGGAAATTCTCCACCACCGTCTCGGCCTGCAGGCTGAACAGCCCGTCCCGGCTCATGAAGGCGATGGGCCCGCCGTCGCGCCCGGTGGCGTCGATCAGCCGGAACAGCACATCCACATTGCGCCGCGACGCCGGCAGGGCCGTCTGCACCACCTCACCCGTCGCCTCCCGCGCCCGTCCGGGCCGCAGATAGAATTCGATCCGCTCCGCCCGCGCCAGCGGGAAGGGCTCGGCCCCCGGGTGGGCGGTGAACACCGGCTCCAGCACCTCCAGCGCCAGATTGGGGAAGGACTGGGTCAGGCCGCTGGCCGAGGCGCGGATCACCGGCGCGTCCACCGCCACCTTGCCCTTGTCGCCCCGGGTCAGCACCAGCCCGTCGCCCGCAATCACCACCCAGCGGTCGGGCCGATAGGCGTTGGCCTCGGCGGTCAGGCGCGGCGCGGCGATCTCGTGCCCCGAGGGCGCGGTCAGCCGCACATGGTCACTCTCCAGCCGGGTGCGGAACGGCCAGCCGGTCAGCGTGGGCTCGGCATAGACCACCTCCCAGCCCTGGGCGCGCAGGCCCTCGGCGGCCAGGTCCAGCCGCTCGCGCACCTGCTGCGACAGCCAGAACCACCACGCGGTCCAAACGACCAGAACGATCAGGACGATGGCGAACGGAATGATCAGGGGCGCATAGCGCGCGCGGGCTTGGGTCATGCGCTCTCCGTTAGCTTGGAGAGAGGAACGCGCCAACCGTCTCGATGGCTTCCACCAGTCCCATTCTCTGCACCTCGGCCCCCGGCGGCAGGCCCGCGAACAGCCGCGTCGGGCTGGCGGCGTCCAGCATCACGAACACGCCACGATCGTCGGCCCGGCGGATCAGGCGGCCGAACGCCTGGCTGACCCGGCCCCGGGCGATGGCGTCGTCATAGCCGCGCCCGCCGAAGGTCTCGCGCCGCGCCTTGTGCAGCAGGTCCGGGCGGGGCCACGGCGCCCGGTCGAACACCAGAATCCGCAGCGACCGCCCCGGCACGTCCACCCCGTCCCTGACGGCGTCCGTCCCCAGCAGGCACGAGTCCTCCTCGGCCCGGAACACGTCCACCAGCCCGCCCACCTCCAGCGGGTCCATGTGCTGGGCGTAGAGCGGGATGCCGGCCCGCGCCAGATCCGGCCCCAGCCGCTCATAGACCGCCTTCAGCCGCCGGATGGCGGTGAACAGGCCCAGCCCCCCGCCGCCCGCCCCCAGGAACAGCTCGCGCATGGCCGCCGCGATCTGGCGCGGATCGTCGCGGGCCACATCGTTCACGACGATCACCCGGCTGTTGGCCGCATAGTCGAACGGGCTCTCCACCTTCAGGGTCCGGGGCCGCTCCGCCAGCCGGGCCGAGCCGGTGCGCATGCGCGCCATGTCGAACGGATCGTCCGCCATGGGGTCCGACAGGGTGGCCGAGGTCACCAGCACCCCGTGCGCCGGGGCGATCACCGCCGCCTCCAGCGGAATGGTCGGATCGATCCAGTGCCGCCGCAGGGCCACGTCATGGATGCGGCCGAAAGCCACCTCCGCGCTCAGCCAGTCCACGAAGTCCGGGTCCGGCGCCGCGTCCCCGTCCTCCAGCGCCGCCAGCATGGCGCGCCAGCCGGGCAGGGTCATGCGCGCGCGCCGCTCCAGCCCCCGCAGCGCCCCCTCGATGCGCGCCCGCGCCCCGCCGTCCAGCTCCGCCGCCTCGTCGTCCAGAATGTCCTCAAGGTGCCGGGCCAGCGCCAGCAGGGGCGCCTCCACCGCCGCCAGCGCCCGCGCCGCCCCCCGCGCCGCCTCGATCACCGGGTCGGTGGAGGGGCGCACCGCGCACTCCATGCCGAACTCGCCGCCGCCATAGGTCGCCGCCTCGGACGTGCGCGCCCGCAGCTGCACCAGCGCGGCGGCCAGAAAGATCTCGATGGGGCCGATGGGGTTCACCTCGCCCGACGGCGGCGCGATCCGCCCCGAGGCGCCTTCCCCCGGCAGCTGCGCCGCCGCCCGCACCGCATCGGTCAGCGCCTGCCGCGCGGCCTCGGAGTCCGCCACCAGATCGCCCAGTCTCTGTTCCAGCCCCCGCCCGCGCCGTCCGCGCCCCTCCGGCCCCCGGATCCAGCGCCGCAGCTCCGCCGCCTCCTGCCCCGACAGACAGGCGGAAAAGGCGCTGTCCGCCGCGTCGAACAGATGGTGCCCCTCGTCGAACACCACCCGCTTCAGGGCGGCGGTCTCGCTGTCGCCCTTGATGCCCCGCGCCGCCCGCGCCCCGTCGAACGCCGCCTGGCTCATCACCAGCGCATGGTTGGCCACCACCAGATCGGCCCGGCGGCTGGCGCGGATGGTCTTCTCCACGAAACACATGCGGTAGTGGGGACAGGCCGCGTGCACGCACTCCCCGCGCCGGTCCACCAGATTGGCCGCCCCCGCCTGCTGCGCCGGGGCCACGGCGAACAGGCCGGGCAGCCAGCCGGGGAAGTCCCCGCCGGTCATGTCCCCGTCGCGGCTGTGCATGACCCAGCGCGCGGTCAGGGCCGCCCCGATCAGGTCCCCGTTCCCCAGCTGCGCCCCCTGCACCATCTCCTGCAGGTTCAGCAGGCACAGGTAATTCTCGCGCCCCTTGCGCACCACCGCCTTGACCCGCCGCACCTCCGGGTCGGGCCAGATGGCGTGGCTCTCCCGGTCGATCTGGCGCTGCAGGGCGCGGGTGTAGGTGGACACCCACGCCGCCCCCTGATTGCGCTCGGCCCACAGGGAGGCGGCGGCCAGATAGCCCAGGGTCTTGCCCGTCCCCGTCCCCGCCTCGGCCAGCAGCACCCGGGGCCGCCCCTCCTCGTTGCGGGGCGAAAAGGCGAAGGCCGCCTCGGCCGCATAGTCCGACTGGGTCGGCCGCGTCTCGTCCAGCCCGGACGCCTCCAGCAGCTTGGCCAGACGGATGCGCGCGGACTCCGAATCCACCGGCGCCGAGCCCGCCTCCCCGCGCGGCGCCTCGTCCTCCCATTCGGTCAGGCGCGACCAGACGTCGAGGCCCGAGCCCCGGTACTGCCGGTCCCGGATCGGCTGCGACTTGAGGGCCGTCAGCACCCGCGGCGCCCAGGCCCAGCCCGCTTTCTCCAGCGTCTCGGCCAGGGTGACCGCCGCCTCGCGCCCCGGCCAGGCCGGATCGGTCATTTCCTTCAGCAGGCTCTCCGCCGCCTCGCGCAAAGCCGCGGCCTGCTCCGGCGCGGTCTTCGGCGCCTCGCGCCCCAGCGCCAGCGCCAGCCCCGTGGGCGACGGCGCGCAGAATTCAGCCGGCCGCACAAACGCAAAGAGTTCCAGCACATCCATCAGTTTCGGCGACCGCCCCGGCGGCGTCAGCCCCAGCCGCCGCGCTGTCAGGCTGGCGTGGGCCAGCAGCACCGCCCCCCCGGTGAACAGCCCCTCGGCCGCCCCCCGCCCGACAGCCCGCGCCCCCGCCTCATCCGCCACGGCGCCCGCCCCCGGCGGAACCGCCAGCGCCGGCGGCAGATCCCGCCACGCGGCGGGCGCGTCGGTCTGGATGGAGGGGGTGTGGAGGGCGGTGGTCACCGGTGTTTCATAGCCGGGAGGCGGCGGAAACGAAACCGGAACGTGCCACCGACTTCAGCTAAAGGCCGCGCGCCCATGAGCACTTGAGTACTGCTCTAAAGCGCAGTTATCTGCCCCACAAACCCCGATAGAGACAGGCTGGCCTATGACGATGTAGGGTGATGTTTCCGGCGCACACTTTCACACCGAAAGTGAAATTTTCATCGGCTGCCCTGTGCGGGCAAGCGATCACACCGCAAGAGCGGTTGCTCGTGCCACATAATCGAGCTTTTGTCAAGCCCTGCGGGCATTGACAAGTGGGACCTTGTCCCACTGATAAGCGTTGTTCGGGTGACGAACATTTGGTTTTGAAAGGAGGACAATATGGCTACGCTGAATTTGACCTTCTTTGGTCTAAACAAGCCCAAGCCGCCCAAGCCCGCCGTGTCGGCCTCCGTTAGGGATGGCCTTGATAAGGCTTTTAAGGGCCGCACCGAGCCAACCGAAATCCTGCGAAGTGAATATCGCCGGTATACCGCCATCAAGAATAAGCGCGCGGCTTAGCCCTGCCGTTTGATATGGAAACGGTAGTCGGCCGGCCGTTGGCTGACGATTGTCCGCTTCACAAGTTTCAATGCGGTGAGGATCTTATCGACCAGTGGGCCAAGAAGAAGGCCCTTGTCGGGCATTCGCGCTTCAAGGCGCGGGTGATGACTTTTCATGCGGGTGAGGACCCTGAGCCTTTAGGGCTCTATTCCCTGACCTTGGTCCTGGAGAGCGAAAAGGAAATTCGCAAAACCAGAGATGTTACGAGGTGGACGAGGGATGGGCTCTTCCCAGCTCTTCACCTTGAGTACCTCGGAGTTTGCAGAAAGGCTCAGGGGCAGGGCTTAGGGACGTTCATGATGATGGATGTGATTGCTGGTTTTCGGCAGATCGCCGAGAAAGCGGGGGTTCCCATTCTCACGCTACGTCCTCTCAACCCCCAGCTAACCCCCTATTATGAAAAGCGGAATTTCATCTGCTACGGCGTATCGGGCGGTATGATGATGAGCAATGAAACTGCAATTCGCTTGACCGACGGCGGCGAGCCTTGAGCTCGTAGGGCGACAAGAAACAGGCTTGCTTGGCCAGAGCATTGGCTCCGGCCAAGCGTCA
>NZ_PNLV01000078.1 GCF_013823285.1 Brevundimonas sp.
TGGCTCCGCGGGTAGGATTCGAACCTACGACCAGCCGATTAACAGTCGGCTGCTCTACCACTGAGCTACCGCGGACCAGTTCGCTCGGGAGGCGCGGCTATAGCAGCGTGTTCACGGGCGATGCAAGCCGGGCGAAGGGGAAAATGACGCAACGTCGGCGTCAGTCGTCATCGCTCCCCGCAATCACTATCCAGCTGCTCTGAAAGCCCCCGCCCGGCGTGGGCCAGTCAATGCGGGTGGCGACGGCTGAACCGCTCACACCCAGCTCCGTCGGAGGCGCCGTCAGGGTCAGCAGCACATCCTGACTTCGTTCACCGGCCTCGACGCGAAAACGGCGCGGCCCCGGAGGCGTCGAGGCGAACCGCGCCACATAACGGCCCGTCTGATCCACGCTCACGGTCTGGGCCGGCCGATCGTCCAGGCTGACACGAACCTGTTGGCCCGGCAACGCCGCGCCCGAGACGAGGACGGCCGAGCCGTCATAATCGACACCCGACAACAGACCCGCGTGACTCAGCGGGGTCACCGCCGCGCCGGGCGCCAGCACCGCAGCCACCGCCGCCGGCCCCCGTGTGACGGCCAGCCACTCGCCCGCCCGGGCCTGGCTGCCGCGGCTCTGGATTTCCGCATGGTGCAGATTGACGGCCACGGGCGTGGCCAGGCGAAGACTGAAGACCCCGTCATGGCCGGCGGTGGCGGCGACCGAGACGCCGGCCATGTCCGTCAGCACGATCCGGTCGCCGGGGCCGGCGGCTCCGGTCAGGGTCACGCCGTCCGGCTCGAACGCGGCGGTCTCGAGCCGGGCCGGCGCGGCCCAGCTGGTCTGCATCTGACCCGACTGCCGGGTGTCGGCCTCCGGTTGGTCACCGCAAGCGGTCAGGAGGATCACGGTTGCGGCGCCGGCGCCGGCCCTGAACACGGCAATCAGTCGTTTCATCCGCGCGTTCCCGCCTGTATGGCTTCCGGTCCCAAAATCGCAACCGCGTTCTTCCTGTCGCCGCAATCGCCGAGACGTCAATGCCCGAAGGCCCCCTGCCCCACGATCTGAAGCCCGTCCGCTCTGTCTGCCTGTTCTGCGGCTCCTCTGATTCCGCCGATCCGGAGTACGTGGTCTGGGCTGCGGATCTGGGCCGCGCGCTGGCCCGTGAAGGCATCCGGCTGGTCTATGGCGGCGGCGGGGTAGGCCTGATGGGCGCCTCGGCCCGGGCGGCGCATGAGGCCGGCGGCGAGGTGCTGGGGATCATGCCCCTGTTCCTGCGCAGCCGCGAGCGCCTGTTCGAGGAGGTGGAGACTCTTGTGGTGCCCTCCATGCACCAGCGCAAGCAGCTCATGTACGACGAGTCCGACGCCTTCGTGGTGGCGCCCGGCGGCGTGGGGACGCTGGAGGAAGTGGTGGAGATCCTGTCGTGGAAGCGGCTCGACCTCCACGACAAGCCGGTGATCTTCCTGAATCAGAACGGGTTCTGGGAAAGCCTGTTCGCCCTGATGCGCCATACGGTGGACGAGGGCATGACCCCGGGCCTGTTTCTGGAGGCATGGGAAGTCTGCAACACCGTGGACGAGGTGATGGCGGCGCTCAAGCGTGCGCATGAAGCGCCTCGATTGCGCCATGATCGTCGATAACTTATCAACGATCATAATTGCGGTCCGTGTGGGTTGCGATAGACAACTCGCCTTGACAGTTTCGATTAAAGACTGACACATGGCGCCGTGGGGCGTGAAGCGCGCCCCGATATCATCGGAGACCTCCCATGCGTGCTCTCATCGCCCTCGCCGTCCTGGCTCTCGCCGTTCCCGCGGCGGCTCAAACGCCCGCCACCAGCCTCACCCTGGCCGACGCCTCATTGGCGCCCTCGGGCCGCGTCATCATCGACGGCGCCAGCTGGTCGTGCGACGAAACCGGCGCCTGCGAAGCGCGGGGCGGAACGAACCAGCCCGCCGACCGCGCCTGCCGCCGCGTGGTGGCGCGCCTCGGCGCCGTCACCACCTTCTCGTGGAAGGGCCAGACCCTGAACGAACAGCAACTCGCCGCCTGCAACGCCTCGGCGGGCTAAACTGAAACGCTCCCTCTCCCCTTGCGAGAGAGGGTTGCGCGCAGCGGGATGCGAAGCAGACCGCTTCGTCGCCCGCAGGGTGAGGGCGACGGCGGCTCAGCAATAGCGCTCGACCAGTGCAGCTGACCCGCCCCCTCATCCGGCCGCTCACGCGGCCACCTTCTCCCACGAGGGGAGAAGGGAAGCGGCTACGCCGTCTCGCCCTTCAGCCGCCGCACGATGCGGTCGCGGTCGATCAGGGGCAGCAGGGCGGCCATGTCGGGGCCGTGCTCCATGCCGGTCACCGCCTGACGCAGGGGCATGAACAGGGCCTTGCCCTTGGCGCCCGTCGCCTCCTTCACCGCACCGGTCCAGACGCTCCAGCCGTCGGCGCCGATCTCCGCCGGAAGCACCTGCAGCGCCGCCGCCGCGAAGGCCGGGTCGGCGATGACCGGCGTGACCGGCCCGGTCACGAGTCGGGCGAAATCCTTCACATCGGCGAACTTGCCCAGGTTCGGGCGCACCGCGTCCCAGAACCCCTGCCCCAGATCACAGTCCATGGCGACCAGACGCGCCCGGGCGTCATCATAGGCGATGCCGTGCAGGGACTGGGCGTTCAGACGATCCAGATCGGCGGTGTCGTAGCGCGCGGGCGAACGGCCCATCTTGGAGAAGGCGAAGGACTGGCCCAGCGCCTCCACCGAGGCCGCGACCTCCAGCGGGTCGGACGTGCCGATGCGGCCCAGGTGGCTGGTGATGGCGATGGGCTCATAGCCATGGTCGCGCATGTCGGCGATGGACAGCGACCCCAGCCGCTTGGACAGGGCCGCGCCGTCGGCGCCGACCAGCAGCGGCATGTGGGCGAAGCCCGGGGCGTCGGCCCCCAGCGCCTCGAAGATCTCGATCTGGGCGCCGGTGTTGGTGACGTGGTCCTCACCCCGGATCACGTGGGTGATCTTCATGTCGATGTCGTCCACCACCGACGGCAGGGTGTAGAGGAACAGGCCGTCCTCGCGGATCAGCACCGGGTCGGACATGGAGGCGGTATCCACCTCGGCATGGCCCCGTGCCAGATCCTCCCAGGCCACGCGCTTGCCCTCCAGCCTGAAGCGCCAGTGCGGGCGGCGGCCCTCGGCCTCCAGCTTCGCCCTGTCCTCGTCGGTCAGCTCCAGCGCGGCGCGGTCGTAGATGGGCGGGAGGCCGCGCGACAGCTGCACCTTGCGGCGGCGGTCCAGCTCGTCCGACGTCTCGTAGCAGGGATACAGCCGTCCGGCGGCCTTGAGGCGCGCGGCGGCCTCCTCGTAGCGGTCGAAGCGCTGCGACTGGTTGTAGCGTTCATCCCAGGTCAGGCCGAGCCACTGCAGGTCGGTCTCGATGCCGGTCTCGAATTCCTTCGTCGACCGCTCCAGGTCCGTGTCGTCGATGCGCAGCACGAAGGCGCCGCCCTGCCCCTTGGCGAACAACCAGTTGACCAGAGCGGTGCGCACGTTGCCCACGTGCAGGCGTCCCGTGGGGGACGGCGCGAAACGAACCTTGACGGACATGGAATTCAGACCTTGCAGAGAAGGCGCACAGGTCGGTCAGCGGGGGCCGGAAGTCAAGGTGGGCCTTGGGGGCCGGCGCCGCTGCACGCCTTTCACGACGGACCGGGAAGCGGGAACAATCCGGGTTACGCCGAATTCCATCGCCATGCTTCATCACGTCTCTCTCGGCGCGACAGACCTCAAGCGGGCGCGGGCCTTCTATGATCCCGTCATGGAGGCGCTCGGTCTCCGGCTCACCTTCGAGAGTGACGAGGCGATCGGGTATGGCGCCGGGATTACGGTGTTCAGCCTCAATCTTCCTGCAAACGGCGGGCAGGCTTCTGCGGGAAATGGCGTGCACATTGCGTTCGAGGTGGAGCAGCGCGCTGTGGTGGACGCATTCTATCGTGCGGCGATGGCCCAGGGGGGGTCGGACGACGGGGCGCCCGGTCTTCGACCCGAATACGACGCCAACTACTACGCCGCCTTCGTCCGCGATCCCGACGGCAACAAGATCGAGGCGCTGACCTTCCTGGCCGCCTGACCGATTACCGGTCGGAGGCGTTGATCCCTAATCGCCCGCTTCGCTCTCCTGCCCGAACAGCCACAGCATGCCCGCCCGATAGGCGTCGGGAGCGTTGGCGGCGTGGGTGCCGTCCTCGATGCGGACCGGGTGCAGGCGCCATGGGCGCGCTGTCTGGCGGTCCCAGTGTTCGAGCCACTGAACGGCCTCGGCCTGAAGGTCCGGACGGTCGCGCGTGCCGCTGGTCACCACTACCCCGAGATCGGGGCGCGTCGCTTCTGCTGCAGGCTCCAGCAGGGAGTCGATTCCGGGCGTGATCGAGGGATTGCTGGCGATGCGGCCCCAGAAGAGGTCCGGGTCCGTGACGGCGGAATAGAGCACGAAGGCGCCGCCGCGCGACTGGCCGAACAGCACGCGGCGGCCGGGATCCGAGCGGTAACTCGCCTCGATGCGCGGGAGCAACTCGGCCTTCAGGAAGCGCTGGAACGCCTCGGCTCCCGCCTGTCGGGCGCCGTCGCCGGGAGACTGGAAGTCGATGTTGCGCCGGTTCACCGCCGGATCGAAACCGCCATAGGCGATACCCACCACCAGCGCCTCGGGCAGTCGTTCGTCGTAATGCAGAAACAGGTGGTTCGCCGCCAGGATCGGGAACAGGGAGTCGCCGTCGGTCAGATAGACCGTGGGGTAGCGCACATCCGCGGCGGGGTCGTAGCCCTCGGGATAGCGGACATAGATGTGATAGGGCCGCCCGGTCGCGTCGGAGTCGATGCGGAAATAGTCGCCGCGCAGGGCGGGCAGGTGATCCAGCGGCGTGACGGCGTAGTCAGGGGCCTGGGCCCGACCGGAGGCGCCGGTCAGCGACAGGATCAGAACGGCCAGGACAGCGATCAGCCCCGGCGCGCGCATGTCAGTCGTCCCGGTGAACGCGCTCGCGGCGCTCGTGACGCTCCTGCGCCTCGACGCTCAGGGTCGCGGTGGGGCGGGCTTCCAGACGGCCCAGGCCGATGGGCTCGCCCGTTTCCTCGCAATAGCCGTAGGAGCCGTCCTCGATCCGGCGCAGGGCCTCGTCGATCTTGGAGATCAGCTTGCGCTGGCGGTCGCGGGTGCGCAGCTCCAGCGCCCGGTCGGACTCCGAAGACGCCCGATCCACCAGATCGGGGTGGTTCTCGGTCTCGGCCTTCAGGTTCACCACAGTGCCCTTGGACTCGCGAAGGATATCATCCTTCCAGTCCATCAGCTTCTGCTTGAAATAGGCCAGCTGCCGTTCATTCATGAACGGCTCGTCGTCAGATGGCCGATAGGCCGACTGTCCGGCTGTCATGGTCGCGGTTGCGGTCATCATCACAAACTCACGCTCGCTCCGAGCGCCCCCCTGCGAAGCGAGTGGACGTATATGGCCCGCGACGAGTCGCCGCAACGGCGTTCTCGCATCCGTGATGGAAAAATCATCATGCGGGCGAAATTCACCGCCTCATCAGGGAAATCCCTGAATACGGACAGCTATTTCAGAGGCTCCGGCGCATGTCCGCCTTGGCCAGTTCCACCGCGGCGCGCAGATCGATCTGATCCAGCACCGCATCAAGACCCGGGTCGGCGCAATCGGGACGTTCCTCACGCACCGCCCGGGCCAGGGTGTTGAGCACCCCCACGCCGTCCTGCCCGGCCAGCATCATCAGCTTGAGTTCGTCCAGCCGGTCCAGCAGTCCGCCGCCCCGGCGCATGGCCCGGCGCCGGCGCTCGGTGGCGTCCTCGACCCCCTGCAGCGCCATCAGGGCCGAGACTCCGGCGACGCCCCCGGCAGCAGAGGCGGCGGATGCGGCCCCCGGCCCGGACGCGCCGCCGGACGGCAGGCTGAACCCGCCTCCGGAGGTGCGGGATGTGCGGCTGGACGGGGTCGAGGTCGTGCCCGAGGGACCGGTGACCTTCATGGACGAGCGCTCCTGAACCTGGCGCGGATTAACACGGAGGCACCATCAGGGCGTTCGGGTCACCGTTTGGTTAACGGCCCGGCAGCATTTGCCCGGCGGGTGAAAGTTCCGCCTCTCCGCTCTCTGTTTTTGCTGCATTTTCTGGTGGCACGCATCTGGCATCGCGCCTGCCGAACAGTATTGGAATTCACCCATGCGTCTGATCGCCCGTATCGCCGCCCTCGCCCTCGCCGCCGTGGCTGTCGGCTGGAACGCGCCCGTCATGGCCCAGTCCCGCATCAAGGACATCGCCTCGGTCGAGGGCGTGCGCACCAATCAGCTGGTGGGCTACGGCCTGGTGGTGGGCCTGAACGGCACCGGCGACTCCCTGCGCAACTCGCCCATGACGCGCCAGTCGCTGGAGGCGATGATGGAGCGGCTGGGCGTCAACATCCGCGACGCCAACGCCAACACCAAGAACATCGCGGCGGTCATGGTCACCGCCGACCTGCCCTCCTTCGCCACGGCGGGCTCGCGCATCGACATCAACGTCTCGGCCATGGGCGACGCCAAGAGCCTTCTGGGCGGCACCCTGCTGGTCACCAGCCTTCAGGGGGCCGACGGCCAGGTCTATGCGGTGGCCCAGGGCACCGTGCAGACCGGCTCGGTTTCCGCCGGAGGCGCGTCGGGCTCCTCGATCACGCGCGGCGTGCCCACCTCGGGCCGCATCGCCGGCGGGGCCAGCGTCGAGCTCGAGACCGGCTTCTCCCTGGCCTCCATGAGCGAGCTGCGGCTGAACCTGCGCAATCCGGATTTCACCACCGCCCAGCGCGTGGCCCAGGCGATCAATCTGGCCTATCCGGGCACGGCCTTCGCCGACAACGGCGCGGTCATCACCCTGCGCCCGCCCCCCCAGCTGGGCGCCGCCGGCTTCATCAGCCGCATCGAGAACCTGCCCGTGAGCGTGGACAGCCCCGCCCGGGTCATCATCGACGAGGTCAACGGGGTGATCGTCATGGGCGACGCAGTGCGCGTCTCCACCGTGGCCATCGCCCAGGGCAACCTGACCGTCTCCATCCAGGAGCGCCCCTTCGCCAGCCAGCCCGCGCCGTTCAGCGACGGTGAAACGGTGGTGCTGCCCGATACCGAGGTGACCATCGAGGAGGAGCGCGGCCGCCAGATGCGCATCGTCGGCGGCGACACCTCCCTGTCCACCCTGGTCAACGGACTGAACGCCCTGGGGGTCAGCCCGCGCGACATGATCTCCATCCTGCAGGCCATCCGCGCTGCGGGAGCCCTGCAGGCCGAAATCGAGGTGATGTGATGACCCCCATGGCCCCTTCCGTCGACATGCTGCGCGGCGCCCCCTCGCCGACGGCCTTGTCCGGCGCCGACGCAGCCCGCATCCGCCAGACGGCCCAGGACTTCGAGGCCACCTTCCTGGCCCAGATGCTGCGGCCCATGTTCGAGGGCCTGTCCACCGAGGTGCCCTTCGGCGGCGGCCATGCGGAAGAGACCTGGCGCGGCTTCATGATCGACGAGATGGGCAAGCAGATCAGCCGCGCTGGCGGCATCGGCCTCGCCGACCAGGTCATGGCCGGGATGATCCGCATGCAGTCGGGACAAGCCATAGTCCCCAGCGAAGGAGACGCCGCATGACCCCGACCGAAAACGCCACCCACCTGACCGCCCTGACCGAACGCCTGACCGAGCGCCTGTCCGAAGAAACCCGCTGCTTCGAGGCCCGTCGTCCCCAGGACGTGGCCGCCGGGATCGCCGAGACCCAGGAGATGGCCAACCTCTATCGCCGCGAGACGGCGCGGGTGAAGGCGGATCGCCGGCTGCTGGAGGACCTGCCGACCGCCGAGCGGGACGCCCTGATCGCCGCGACCCAGGCCTTCGAGGCGGTTCTGGCGCGCCACAACCGGGCGCTGGAAGCCGCCAAGACCATTACCGAAGGTCTGGTGCAGGCCATCGCCCAGGAAGTCGCCGCCGCGCGGGCCCAGGGCGCGGGCTATGGCGCGGGCGGCAGGGCGGCAGGCGTGGACGGCCGCGCCGTGACCCTGAACCGCAAAGCCTAGACCGAGATCGATTCAGCGAAATGCGGGGCGCCGTTTCGGCGGTGCATTAACCGCTGGCATTCTGCGCTTGTTTACGACTAACGGCGATGCTGGCGGCATGTCGCTGACTCGCAACCTTCTAGGCATGGCCTTCGCATCCGCCGACCTGCTTGCGGAGGTCGACGAGAATGGTCGCATTGTGCTGGCCCTCGGCGCAGCGCCGGACGGGGTCGACACCGAGAGCCTGAAGGGGCGGCTGCTTGCGGATCTGTTCACCGCCGCATCCGGCGTGGACGTCGCCGAGGCGCTCGCTTCGCGGACACAGGGCCGCACAACGCTTCCGGTGCAGATGCAGTGGGGCGACGCAAGGATCCGCAACGCGGACCTCAAACTGTTCGGCATGCCGGAGCTGGCCCCACATTGCTCGTGCGCCATCATCTACCGCAGTGCAGCTGTCCTTGCGGCGGCGGAGGTTGCTGAAGGCCCTCCGCCGCCCCTGGTCGACGGAGACGGCCTGATCCAGAAGGTGCTCACCGCCTTCGAAGGCCTGAGCGTGCAACAGCGCAGCGTGCTGTCCTTCACCTTCGTGGATCTGCCGGGCGTCGAATCCCATACCGCCGGACCCGACGGAAAGGCGCTTATGGCCGCCCTCTGCAAACTACTGCAGTCGGCATCCTGGAACGGCGCCAGCGCCGCGCGTCTGAGCGAGGAAAGGTACGCCCTCCTCGGCCAGCCTCCGGCCGTGGACGATCTGGGAGAGGATCTGGAACGGCTGCTGGAAGAGCACGGCGCCGAGGTGACGCCGCGCACCTTGTTAGCCCCGGTGCCGCCCGCCGCCGATCCCCTGCCGACGCTGCGGGCCCTTCGCATGGCGCTGGACGGCTTCCTGAAGAAGGGCGCCGACGGCGAGCCCCAGTTGACCTTCGCCGCCGCCCTGATGCGCACCATGAAGGATGGCGAGCGGCTGCGGGCCGTCATCCGCGAGCGTGCCTTCGACCTGCATTACCAGCCGATCGTCGACCTCGGCACGGGCGCGGTGCACCATTTCGAGGCCCTGACGCGGTTTTCGCAGAACGCCAGCCCCGCTCGCGCCGTCCGCATGGCCGAGGAGCTGGCGCTGGTCACTGATCTTGATCTGGGCGTGGTCGAAAAAGCCGTGCGCAAGATGAAGTCGCCAGGCGGCGGCCTGCTGCGCATCGCGGTCAACGCGTCGGGCGCTTCTCTGGGGTCGGACACCTATGTCCAGGCGGTGCTCTCCATGACCGAGGGGCAGACGGACCTGCGGCGCCGCTTGATGATCGAGGTCACCGAAACCGCCACCCTCAACGACATGGCGGCGGCGGAACGGCGGCTGAAGACGCTGCGGGCCGCGGGCATCCAGATCTGCATCGACGACTTCGGCGCGGGCAGCGCCTCGTTCGACTATCTGAGGTCGCTGTCGGTGGATGTGGTGAAGATCGACGGCCTGTTCGTGCGCGGACTGGGCGAGGAGGGGCGCGAGCGCACGCTGATCCGCCACCTGGTCGAGCTTTGCGACGATCTGGACATCGCCACCATCGCCGAAATGGTCGAGACCGAAGATGTGGCCGAAGCACTGCGAGGGCTCGGGGTGAAATACGCGCAAGGGTACCTGTACGGCCGCCCCGAAAAGGAGCCGCGCACCCGGACCGGGCAGATGTCGGCGAGGCGCGCCGGCGTCATGGAAGGCTGGGGCTAGCCGGCTCCGTTTCGCCGTCGCGGCGGTCGGGGCCGCAGGGGCTCGGCCAGCAGGGCGCAGGCCAGGGACGAGATGGCGCCGATCAGCATGATCCCGGCCACGTCCGCGCCGTCAGGCCGGCTGGTGGGATAGCCGGTGTTCAGGAAGACCAGATTGAGCGCGCTGGCCGCGGCGCCCAGCACAACCGCGCCGGCGACCCATAATCTGCCGTCCCGGAGGCGCGGCGATGTCAGGGCCGCGCCCAAGCCGGTGGCGAGCGCGGGCAGAAATCCCGCCAGATATCCCAGCAGGGCGGCGTATATGGGCGTGGTCAGATAGGCGGCGCGCCAGGGCTCCGACGGCGAGGTCAGCACCTCCACGATCCACAGGAGCCCGAACACAAATCCGCCGATCAGCGGTCCCGCTCCGGCGAAGACCAGCACCACGCCGAGGGCGCGCGCCATGAACTCCCGATCCCTCATGGTCGCGAAGAAGACCCTCCGACTCGGGCGCCGGGCAACGCCAGGGTGCGGGTTATCCCCACCTGTTCCAGGAAGACCGCATCGTGGCTGACCACCGTCAGAGCCCCGTCATAGGCGTTCAGCGCCGCCTCCACCGCCGCGACGGAGTCCAGATCCAGATGGTTCGTCGGCTCATCGAGAATCAGTAGTTGGGGTGGCCGGGCGCCGGTCATGACGCAGGCAAGGGCGGCGCGCAGACGCTCGCCGCCTGACAGGGTTTCGGCGACGCGCTCGGCCTCCGCATTGCGGAACAGGAACCGGGCCAGGGCGGCGCGGGCGTCGTTGGGCGACCCATCAGGGTTCAGCCGCAGCCAGGCCTCGATCAGGGTTTCGTCCGGTTTCAGGAGGGCCGCGTCCTGATCCAGCAGAGCCGCGGAAACCGGGCGGCGCACCTCACCGGCGTCCGGTTCAAGCGCTCCCGCCATCAGCTTCAGCAAGGTCGTCTTGCCTGCGCCGTTCGGCCCCGTGACCGCGAGCCGTTCGGGCCCGGTGAGGCGCAGCGAGACGGGGCCGAGGGTCCTTCTCTCCGCCTTGCTGTCCTCCGCAGCGGGAAAGGCGAAGCGGACCTCCTTCATCTCCAGCACGGTCTTCCCGAACGCCAGACCTGTGGACGGCATGGGGATGGACAACAGACGCGCGCGCTCGACCCGCTCGCGGGCCGCCGCCAGATCAGCCTCGGCCCGGGCGGACTCCCGCACCGCCAGGCGGTTGTTCCGGGCGCCTGAATTCTCGGCGCTCTCTGCCCGCATGCCCAGCAGGATCTTCGGCATATCGCCCTTCATGCCCTTGCGGCGTCCGGCCCTGTCGCGCCGGGCCTGAGCTTCCGCGCGGCGCCGGGCGTCGGCCGTCGCGCGGGCGGCGTCGGTTTCCGCGGCGGCGAGGGTGCGCGCCGCCGCCGCGCGCTCGGCGGCCTTTCGGTCGGCGTAGAGCTCCCAGTTCCCGCCATAGGTGGCCGCGCCAAGGCTGGACAGTTCAACGATCCGATCCATCCGGCCCAGCAGGTCGCGGTCATGACTGACCGCCACGGCGCCGCCTTCCCACCGCTCCAGCACCCCGGCGATCAGGGCCCGGCCTCCGGCGTCCATGTGGTTGGTGGGTTCGTCCAGCAGGATCAAATCGGGCCGGGCCAGCAGCAGGCTCGCCAGCCGCAGGCGCGTCTGTTCGCCGCCGCTGAGGCTGGGGGTCAGGCGGTGCAGGTCGAGACCGGACAGGCCGACCTGACCCAGCGCGTCGTTCAGCCGCTCGTCCAGCGTCCAGTCCGCCTCGCCCAGATCCGCGACCGAGCCCTCGCCCGCCAGCGCCCGCCGAAGCACCGCCAGCGGACCGGCGACGCCCAGAGTGTCGGCGATGGTCTCACCGGGCGCGGGGTCATGCCTCTGGTCCAGCACGCCGATCGTCCCGGCGCGCGACACCGCGCCCTCGGCCGGCGGCTGCGTTCCGGCGATCAGGCGAAGCAGGGTGGACTTGCCCACGCCGTTGCGCCCCACCAGTCCGGTGCGCTCACGGCCGAAGGCCAGGGTCAGATTGTCGAAGAGGGTAGTTCCGTCAGGCGTTCGGGCGGCGACGCTGTCGAGCGTCACGAATGCGGACGGGTACAGGTTTGGGGCGAAGCGCGACATAGCCGATGACCAGCGAGAGGGCGGAAAGGGCGAAACCGATTTCCAGCGCGCTGATCATGGTCGTGTCTCCTTCTGAAGGCCGAAGATTGGAATATAGGTACGAAATGTCCGGTTCGCCAAGTCAGGTTCCGCTTCACGACCTCGTCAGGGCCTTCGGCCGTGTCGGGCTGATCAGCTTCGGCGGGCCCGCAGGCCAGATCGCCCTCATGCACAGGGTGGTGGTCGAAGAACGCCAATGGCTGGGCGAGGGCCAGTATCTGCGGGCGTTGAACTTCTGCACCCTGCTGCCGGGCCCCGAGGCCCAGCAATTGGCCACCTATGTGGGCTGGCGCCTTCACGGGGTGGCCGGGGGACTGATCGCGGGCGGGCTGTTCGTCCTGCCCGGCGCGGCGGTGATCCTGGCCCTGTCGATCCTGTACGCCTATGCGGCGGACCTTTCCTGGGTCCAGGGCGCGTTCTTCGGGGTCAAGGCCGCCGTGCTGGCCATCATCCTGCAGGCGCTGGTCCGCCTCGCCCGGCGCGCGCTGGACACGGGGCTGAAGCGCGGGCTGGCGCTCGCGGCGTTCGGCCTGCTGTTCCTGTTC
>NZ_PNLV01000079.1 GCF_013823285.1 Brevundimonas sp.
TTTTCTCCGGCCCTGGCTGATCGAGGGTCGGCTCGCGGCGCTGGGATTGATTGATCGAGCCGCCGCCGAGATCGAACTGCAGCCCGAGGCCCTGGTGTGGCGCGGGCACTACGCCGTCATCCTCACGGTAGCGGCGTATGAGGGCTGGGTGCGGACGTGGGAAGCGCGGCTGGGTCGGGCGGCCTGACCGATGCCGCAGGACCCAGGGTCAGCTCCAGCCAATGGAAGATCTGGGCGTAATAGTCGCGGATATTGGCGGGGCTCCAGATCAGGTGGCTCTCGCCCCAATAGGTCACCAGACGCGCCTGGCCGCCGGTGCGAAGGATGGCGCTGAACATGCGCTCGGCCTGGGTCATGGGTGCGAAGTCCAGATCCGCCGTGAGAAGAAGCACCGGCCGGCTGATGCGGTCCGCGCGCAGGAACGGACTTGAGGCCGCGTAGAGCTCCGGCGCGTCCCAGGGCGGCGCCTCCAGCGCCCCCTGCCCCACTTCGCTCCAGCCCTGGTTGAACCGAAAGAACATGCCGGTTTTCGGCTGGATGCGCCCGACCGCATCGAACGCGCCCCACACCCCGAACAGGTCGCTGTAGGGCGCCGAGGCGATATAGGATTGGAACCGGCTGGACCGGGTGGCGATCTCCAGGGCGGCGTACCCGCCGAAGCTGTGACCGGACAGCACCATCCGGTCCTCGGGCAGCTGCGGAAAACGCGCCAGGGCCGCGTCGACGGCCAGGTCCACGCTGGCCACGTAGGCCGCCCCCCGTTCCTCGGCCGACAGACCCGCAGGGATCATCGGGCTCAGCACGGCGTAGCCCGCCGACACATAGACCTCAGGCCGGCGACTGTAGGTCATGGTGAACGGGTCCACCCGCGCCAGATTGTCCGCCCAGCCGGGATAGACGCTCACGATCAGACCGCGGATGGACTCCTCAGCTCCGGGCGGCAGGAAGAGCCAGCTGGTCGTCTCAACCCCTTGCCAGTCCAGGTGCGCGATGGGCTGCGCCTCGGTCAGCACGACGTCGGCCAGACCCCGGTTCACCCCGTCCAGGCGTGCAGTGGCGTCACCGCTGCGAAGCTGAAGGCCTTCCGACAGGCCTTCGGGGTGCAACACCAGGGCGGCGCGCCGGCCTAGCGCCAGCACGCGGTCGTGCGCGCCGCCCTCACCGTCCAGGGCCATCACCCCGCCCTCATCCAGGATCAGCACCCGGTGGTCCGCATCGATGGCGGCCGTCCAGGCGCGCCGGGGCGCTTCATTGGCCTTCAGCCGCCGGACACCGCTGAGGTTGAACGGGGTCGCCTCCCGCACTGTCAGGCCTGCGGGGGTGAGGCGGCGCGTCCCCGTCGACGTCATCGCCCACAAGGCCCCGTCAGCAAAGACCTGGAGCCCGTCCTCACCAGCAGCCGCGATGCGCCCCGGGGCCTGCGCCAGGCCGGCGGACAAGGTCAGCGGCGGCGCACCGAGACCAAGCAAACGCCAGTCGCGCCGTCCGCCCGCCTCCGTGGCCGCCAGCAGGACCGGCCGCTTCCCGATCCAGTCCGCCCGCACGCCCCCCAGCACGATCTCGGCGGAGGATCCCGCCACGAGCCTCTCGAGTTCGTAGCGGGTGACCCCGTCGTCCCCCACGCTCACCAGCCCGCCCTCGTCCCAGCGCCGTCCGTCCGGGCGGGCCCAGACCAGGACCGCGCCGGAGTCCGCCGACCAGCGCAGCAGGTGCGGGGCCACGTCCAGGCCCGGCGCCTCGGTGCGCCGTTCGCCGGTCTCCAGGTCGAGGACGACCAGTCGGCGACGGCGGTCGTCCTCCATGTGAAGCAGTTCCGGTCGGCCCAGCGGGATCGACTCCGCACGCGACACCAGGGCCACGGCCCGCCCATCCGGGGAGAGGGCGAAATCGGCAATGCGCCCTTCCGCCAGGACGCGGGCCCGCCCGTCCCGCAGATCCAGTCTGACCAGGGCTTGCCCCGGTTCCTGGTCCTCCGTGGTCACCACCCCGCCCGCGGCGTCCATGACCGTTCTCGCAGGCTGCCGACCCCGGGCGGTCCGCTCCCAGGCGGCGGCCCGACGGCGCGTGGCCACCTGATTGTAGCCCAGGGCCAGCGGCAGACCGCCGTCCGGCCGAACCAGAAGCAGGACGGTCTCGTCCGACGCCCAGGCGGCGAAAGCGCCGTTGAGCGGAAGCTCCGGGGCCAGGCCGATCCAGCGGACGGCCCGCTCAGCCATGGAGACGACGCCGTATTCGAAGGCGCCACCCTGGAGGCGGGTCACCAGGAGCCGGCTCCCGGAGGGTGACCAGGCCGCCAGCTCCAGGCCCGGCCCCTCCCCCGGCAGCAGTTGGCGAGGGGGCGCCGAGGGCGTGTCCAGGTCGGCCACCCACAGGTCCATCAGGGTCCGGACCGACTGTCCGCCCAGGTCGACCCGCTCCAGGGTGTCGTAGGCGCCCCGTCGCTCGTAAACCGCCCAGCGGCCGTCCGGCGAGATCGCCGCCTGTCCGAAGGCCTCCAGACTGAGCAGGTCGTCCACGGACAAGGCCCGTGGCGATTCAGCATGGGACGGCGGCGCGGCGAGGCAAACGAGCAGGACCGCCGCCAGCGCCGCGAGGCGCTGCGAGACTGGGCGCATGACGGTCTCACCAGCGCTTGATCAGATGAAGCGAGACGATGCGGCCCAGAAGGCTGGCCTGCCCGGCGTCAAAACCGAAGCCGGTGGGGGAGTCGTAGAACGGCGGGGCTTCGTCGAAGAGGTTCTGGACGGCCAGCTCAACGCTCAGCCCGTCAAGCGGGCCGGAGACAGGCCGCCAGGCCACCCGCGCGTCCAGGGTGTCCCAGGGGTCGATCCGGGTCCCGGCGCGGTCCTCATAGGCGGCCACGTGGTTCCAGTAAGCCCCCAGGTCGACCCCGTCCCCTGACCAGCTCAGCCCCGTGCGCGCCCTCAGGCGGACGGGATAGCCCAGCAGGCCTGCCACCTGTTCAGCCGGCGCTGCGGGCGTGGCCCGGCTCTCGTAATCAATGATCCAGGAGGCTGCGGTCTCCAGCGCCAGGTCTCCGGACTGCAGCGGCCAGCTGTGTCGGGCGGTCAGGTCCAGACCACGAACTCGCACCGCGCCGGTGTTGACCCAGCGGGTGTCGACGATGGCGCCGTAGCTTTCGGCGGGGAACGCCGGCGAGAAACCCGGTGTATCGGCGTAGCCCTCGACCAGGGCCAGGTCCGCAGGATTGTTCGCCGGATCAATCAGGGTCACGAAGGGGCTGAGGGTCGGGTCGATCAGCGCGCCTTCGAAATTGGCGTTCACCGGCTGGGCGATTCGATCGTCGAACCGCGTCTCGAACAGATTCACGCTCAGCGAGGACCCGCCGGCTGACCGGTAGTCGAATCCCGCCGTGAAGGTCTCGGAGGTTTCCGGCCGCAGATCGGGATTGCCGCCGTAGACCATCAGGATCAGCGCTTCGGAGCCGTCGGCCCGCGACAGGAAGGCGGGCGACACCCCTTGCTGGTCGAACAGCTGCGGCAGGGCGCCGGCCCGGAACGAGGTTCCCCATGAGGCGCGCACGCCCAGGCCTTCCACCGGCTCCCAGACGATCCCCACCTTCGGATTGGTGGTGGAGCCGAAGTCGTCGTAGGCCTCTTGTCGCGCGGCCAGGGACAGGTCCAGCGCGCGAACGCCTGGTCGGCCCTCGGCCGGGGCGACCAGAGGGACGCGGGCTTCGGCGAACACCGCCGTGACCGACCGCTCGCGCTCGGGCGTCGCCATCAGCCTCGGCTCGATGCCCGCCAAAAAGGTCTCGCCCCGGGTCTCGAAGGCTTCGCTGCGGACCTGGGCTCCCAGCGCGACCTTGAGGTCTCCTGCGGGCAACCGCCACAGCGGGCCCTGCACCATCAGGTTGGCCGCCGAGGCGCGGCTGCGGTTGCTCACCTGGCCGTAGCCGGAACCGATGAACTCCAGCACGGCGGGGCTGTTGGCCGCGCCGTCGCCGAACAGGTTGAAATAGCCGTCCACCTCGGCCCGGAACGGGGTCGCCGGATTATCCGGGACATTGCCCAGCGCCTCCGCCAGGAAGGTCGCGTTGACCCGGTTGGAGACGCCGTAGTCGGCGCGCTCGACCGCCTCGGCCACATAGCCTTCCAGCAGCCAGCCGGCCGGGAGATCGTAGCGTGCGCCCAGCGTGCCCCCGATGCTCTCTGACAGCGCATGGTTCTGCGCCGGCCCCAGGTCCCGCACGAAGGAGTAGGCGACGGAGTGGGCCGCCGCGCCGGTGGGCGAGACGAACCAGGGATTGGCCTGGGTCACCGTGAAGACGCCTGCGGCGGGCACGGTGGCGTTCTCCGTCTTGCGCCGGCTGTATCGCAGGTCCGCCGACAGCTCGAGCCGCTCCCCAAGGGTCTGGCGGACCTGACCGTAGGCGCTGTGGCGTTCGAGCGCCGGCAGGAGATCCACGCCCAGGCGCGGCGACTGGAGATTGGCGTCCCCCGCCGCGAAGTCCTCCGGTCCCTGGGCTGTTCCGCCCGGGGCAGGCCGTATGCCCCAGAGCACCTGGTAGGCTGAAGTGGCCGGATCGAAGGCCACGATGTTGCCGGGAGCGCTGTAGAAACTGCGGCGATCGGTTCCGCCGAACGGCCGCAGGTCGCCGTCGGCCGTATAGGCCCGGTCCGAGGCGCTGAGGCCGTTGGCGCTCTGGTGCTCATAGGAGAGATAGGCCGAGCCCGAACCCCATCGGCGCCCGGCCAGGTGGGACAGCTGGACGTCCTCGGCCCCGCCCTGCGCGGCCGCCACCCGCAAACGGCTTTCGTGACCGTGGTAGGCGCGCCGCATGATCACATTGACCACGCCGGCCACGGCATCGGCGCCGTAGAGGGCGGACGCGCCGTCCAGGAGCACGTCCACCCGCTCCACCGCCGCAGACGGCAGGGCGGAGATGTCGGCGAACTCGGCTCGCGAACCGGTGCCGGCCAGCCGCCGCCCGTTGACCAGCACCAGGGTCGCCGACGGGCCCAGCCCCCGCAGGTTCACCCCTGTGGCGTAGACATTGTTTGAGGTCCCCACGTCCGCGCCGGTGGCCTGGGTCAGGGGGGTGGAGGTCCCGGCGTAGTTTTGCGGCATGGCCGCCAGCACCTCCGCCACGGTCCCGTAGCCGCGCCGGTCCAGCTCATCCCGGTCCATCGTCACCACCGGCGAGGCCAGGTCCCCCGAGGAGACCAGCAGCGTTCCGGTGACCACCAGGGCCTCCAGTTCGGTCACCGGCTCGGGAGCCGCCCGCCGCAGGGCGAACACCCCCGGCCGGATCTGCCGGCCCTCCAGTCCGGAGCCCTCAAGGAGACGATCAAGGGCCTCGTACGGGGCCAGCCTGCCGTTGACGCCCGGCGATCGCAGCCCGTCCACCAGTTGCGGCGTGAAGAGGATCTGCTGATCCGCCTGGGTGGCGAAGGCGGTCAGGGCTTCGCCCAGGGCGCCCGGCGGGATGTCGAACATCCGTTCATTCTGGGCCGCGGCCGGGGCCGCCAGCGTTGATAGGCAGGCTGCGACGGCGGCTCCGGTGAGCAGATTGAAGCGGTTCATAGGCGTGTCTCCCTCGGCGCCCCCTCGGCGTCAGAGGAAGAGACCGTCGAGACCCCCGGTGACCCCGGAGCCCTTCACAAATTTAATTTCGACGGCGGCTCAGACCCACGGTCCCGTCCGCCTTCGGATCAACCGCGAGTCCAAGCACGTCCGAGGACGCGGCCACGAAGGCGTCCCGATCGCCGGTGCGGAACACGCCGCTGACCGCCTGGTCGCGGATGCCCGCATCCTCAATGACGATGCCGTCGGCCAGATAACGATTCATCTCTTCCACGGCCTGGCCGAGCGGTACATTGTCAAAGATCAGCCTTCCGGTGGTCCAGCTGGTCTCTACGGCCGTATCCACCGTCCGCGTCTCCACCCGGCGCTCCGACACCCGCGCCTGCTGTCCGGGCTCCAGGGACTGCACACGGCCCCTTCCCCCGCCCTGGACGTTCACGCGCCCGGACACGAGGGTCACATCCACCCGCTCGCCCCGGCGGCGCACCTCGAACACCGTGCCGACCGCCACCACGCGCGCCCCTGCGGCCTCCACCGAGAACGGCCGCTGCGGATCGGGCCTGACGTCAAACAGCGCCTGTCCCTCCAGCAGCTCCACACGGCGCTCCTGGTCGCCGTACACCACGCGGATGCGGGAATCCGTATCCAGGTTCACAAGGGACCCGTCGGCCAGTCGGATGTCCCGGCGTTCACCCACGGCGGTTTCATGGACGTCCCGGCCGCTCCACCACAGGGTCCCGCCCACCACCAGCGCCAGCGCCGTCAGCACCGCCGCGCCGCCGAAGACCACCGAGCGCCGACTGCGCCCGGGGCGCCGGTTGCGCCGGCCCCGCGCCTCTCGCAGCGCCTCGGCGATCTGGGGATCAGCCTCCAGGCCCTGGCTTTCGCGCCAGACCCGCTCCACCCGCGCGTAGGCGTCGGCGTTCCCGGGCCGGGATCGCCATTCGAAGAACTCCTCGATGGTGCTGGTGGCCACCACGGTCGAGCCGAGCCGGGCGTGCCAGGCGGCCGCCTCCTCCTCCGCTGCTTCAACCCGCACTGTCGGGCCAGCCATATCGCGCCTCATGCTAGCGCCGAAGCTGAGCGGCGCAGTGGGCCAGAGCCCGTGTCATGCGCCATTCCACCGTCTTGGGCGACAGCCCCAGCCTCTCGCCAATCTGGGCGTTGGTCAAACCATCCACCCGGGACAACAGGAAGACATCCCGCAAAGGCTCTGGCAAGCTCAGGATCAATTCCTTGATGAGAACGGCTTCGGATTGAACAGCTTGAACGACCTGGCACCCTTGGGAAGACGTTTCCTCCAGCTTGTGTCGTCGCGCGCGCCGCTGGCGGTCCCACACCAGGTTGGATGCTATCCGCATCAGCAGAGCCTGCGGGTGCCGGATATCGTCTGATTTGTAGCGGAAGACCCGAAGCCACGTCTCTTGAGCGATGTCTTCTGCTTCCTGCCGCCCGTAAAGCTTGATCAGCCGAGCGGAGAGCCATGCCCCGTACCGATCGTACAGGTCCTGCACGGCCCCATTGGGGCGAGATAAACTGTGGATGTGATCAGACATTGCGATGATCATCTGCAGAAACTGCAACCATCGGAGGAAAATGACACGTTTAGGGGACAGCCGAAAGACCCCTTGGCCGTCCACTTTGCGGGATGGACATTGTTACCCGTCTCGGAAAACGTGTTCGAGCGCTTCGCCGGGAAGCTGGTTTGTCCCAAGAAGAGCTGGCCTTCCGCGCAGGCATGAAGCGTAGCTATGTAAGCGATCTCGAAAGAGGCACGCGTAATCCATCTGTGAGGGCACTGGAACGACTGGCAACGGGGTTGTCCGTTCCGCCCGCCACACTTCTTGAAGATTGACGGTTCGCTTTCCGCGTCCGACGCGCCGGCCCTGCGGGCTGCGGCCTGCAGGTCGTTCGTGCCGGTCCACGTGAAAACCGGGGCGACTAGTCACAAAAAGCCTGCATCTCCCGAAATGACACGGTTGGTGGGCGGCGTTTCGCGACCGGCGCTGGCCTATGACGGGGATGGACGTGGTCATCCTCTTCGGCCGAAACGTGCGTGCCTTGCGAGAAAGGGCCGGCCTTTCGCAAGAAGAACTCGCCTTCAGGGCGGGCATGAAGCGCAGCTATGTGAGCGATCTGGAGCGGGGAACGCGCAATCCCACAGTCCGAGCTTTGGGCCGTTTGGCTGCCGCCCTAGAGGTGCCGCCCGCGCGCCTACTCGCCTGACCTGCCTAACGACCAGGCGGGCCTCCGCGGGCAAGCTCATTAGCGCCGCGGTGATATCTGCTTGGTAGGGACGGCTAGGCCGAGGAAGGCGGGGCGCGCAAACTGATGGTGCGGCCATCACGCCCACGGCCCCGAACCTCGAGGCTTTTTTCGGGTTTCACCGGACCGGCTCGCAGGGTCCCGACGCCCGGAAAAGTAGGCTTCCAAACCCAGCCAACCCGCGACCGCGCTCGCGATGAGCGCGTCTCGCATGCTCAACTGGAAGGCAACAATGATCGCCGCCACGACGATGATCTCGACGGCAATGATGATCTCCAGCCGCCGTGGCCGACGCAACTTCTTTCCCATTGCCAGTGACTTTCCAGATGACAACGCTCCGCATTGTGCGGACATCCTAACGTGAACCCAGCGCGCCAAGGAGTCTGGTAGCAGACCCAGCCCATAGTGAAAGGCGCATCAAGGGGCCCTCGCATGGAAATGGCGTCCTTTCTGGCGCTCGCATCGTCTCCGCTTCCGCCGACATGATCTCCGCCTAAAAGCGGACCCTGAGACAGGCCATCCTCATCCATCCAGCTCTTCTCAACTCTTTTTTTGCGTCCCGGCTGTTCCATTTTTCGATCGGGCGGAGAACGAGGGTGAAGCGATATCCTCCGCTCTGTCCACGGAGTGAGGCCGGACATGAACGCGACCGATCGTCAGACCCAGAAAGAGGTTCTCACGGCCGCGCTGCGGCTGATTCGGAAGAATCGGAGGCTACGTGCGCTCGACATCGCTGACCGAATGCATATGCCGCTGAGGTCGTACGAGCATTTCGAGGCGGGGGGCGGACGGGTGAATCTGGAACAGATTCACCGCTTCGCAAAGGCGACCGATAGCGATCCTCACGCCCTCATCGCGTGCCTCACCCTGGGTTCTCCGGAGTTCGCCCTGCGGTGCGCCGATAACAAACTGATGACCGTTCTCATGGTGGCGCTTCAGGAACTCGACCGAGACTATGGCGACACCATCGCGGCGCTCGACGTACGGACTCTCGTCGCCGCCTTCACGCACGTTCTGGACCAACTCGGCGATCTGGCCGAGCGACGCGAGCAGGAAGGCCGCGCCTGGCTGGACGCCGGCGTCGAGCGCCTCACCTCGCCCGACTCCGCTGATACGAAGTGACAGATACAACCGCCGACCCGCCGGTGCAGGTTTGCGGGATTGTCGCAAACCTGCGGTTGGTCTCTGCTCAGGCCATGCCAATCCCGCCCCCAGACTACGCACCCAAGCCTGCGCTGGAGGTGCTCACCGATCGTCACCGCGAATGTCTGGCGTTGGCGGCCCGGGGGCTTAACTCCTGCGCCATCGGCAAAGCCCTCGGCCTATCCCCGCGAACCGTAGACGAGCATTTCGCCCGCGCATGCGAGGTGCTGGGAGTCCGCACACGAATCCAGGCCGTAGCGTTGACGTCCGTGACAGACATCAGCGCCCCTTGCAGGGCGCCACCGGGCTCGAGATCGTCAACTCCGCGGACCGGGCGTGACGGCAAATCCTAGATCGATTATGTGGGAAAGCCATTCAACTCGGGCTAGCGGCAGCGGCGCGAGGCGGTTAAAAGCCGCTGCGCGTCAAAGGTCGCGTCGGAAAAGGATCGCCCTGTGGCGCAAATTGAACCCCGTCCGCTGATCGTTTGCGGAATGGGCAGATCCGGCACGCGCATGTGCGCTAACATCCTGAGGAACTCCAGCTTAGTTGAGCTGCAAGGCGAACTCGGCGGGCCGGCAGGTACCCGCCTGTTGGCTTGGCTTGAGGCAGCCTTGGCGCAACGCCGCATCGAGGATTTCGACACTAGGTATGATTTTGTTAGGCGGGCATTTCGCCTGTCGGCACCGGGCCGCCCCTCCGATCGTCCTCACGCCATCTGGTTCGGTCACAAAACCCCCCGACACGAACGCCATTTTAGACGCTATGAGACCCTGTTCGATAATCCAGAGAACCGGCCGGTTTATGTTTACTGTCTACGGAATCCTTTTGATGTCTGGCGGTCCTACCAAGCCATGCCCTGGAACAAGTTCCGGGATGTAGATACCTTTCTGGAGGCATGGTTGCGCTCCGTGGCCGTCTACGAGCTGATCGCCGAAAGGGCGCCGGACCGCGTTCTTGTATTCAATCTCGACAGGATGCTTCGAGCCGCCGACTGGAGGGACTATCTAGAGCCGACGCTTTTTCAACCTTTGGGGCTCTCAGGGGAGACTTTCAGTCGGCCGGTGATCACCCTTCGGAACTCTAACTCCAGCCTGAACAAGACTGGAGCCCGACCCGACCCCATCAGCGAAGCGGATCGCCGTGCAATCGCCAGACAGCCAGAGGTGCGCCGCATCGCTGCGGAGCACTTTCCTTGGCTGGGCCTCCCCCCGCCGCCCCCGGGCCTTATACGCAGGGATGCCAAGAAATCGGGGCGCATGGCTCGGCTGCGGAGAACCGCCGTCAGGGCCTGGAGACAGGCTCGGCGAGAATGGAATCGGCCTCGGTAAGTCAGTGTTTCATCAAGCGCCTGATTTGCCCGCGACCCCTCAAATGACCTTCGCCAAGCCCTTGGTCACCTGACGCGACCATGCAGTTTCCGTGCGCGTGTTGCTGGCGCGTGCCGGATCGGCCCGGCCGACATGTGAGTCGTGAGCGCACTGTTCAGGTCCAACGTAGCCTGTTATCGCTCTGACGGAGGGAGCCTGACATTGAGCCTAGCTAATGTTCACTAGTGACCCAGGCCCGAGGGGTCGCGCAGGGCTTGGGCGGACCGGACTGCAAAGTCGTGCTCGTCCGTTCGTGGCGGCGTCCTGGTCCGTCCTCCGTACGATCCATGCTCTTCTTCTTCGAGAATCCCGCACCCGTTATGGGGCGCGGTCAGCCGGATATGTCTGGGCGCTAATCTCGCCCATGATCCTCCTGGTGGTTATGATCGCAATTTTCAGCGTCCTCGCCCGCCCGGCAGGGGCCGGCGACAGCTTGGTAGTGTTCTTCATCACGGCCATTATACCGATCTTCTTTACGCGAAACGGCATAACCCGGGGCGCGAGCGCTATCCGGGCCAATCGGGTTTTGATGCAGTATCCGCAGGTCAATGCCTTCGAGGTCATTACCGCCCGCACCCTATTGGAAGGCCTAACCTACTTCATAGTCTTGGTGCTGTTCGTATTAATTATGTTCGCATTCTTTGGCCTGCCCTTCACGTCATGGATCGACGAACCCTTGCCTCTGATACAGGCGGTCGGAACGCTGCTGTTGCTGGCCTATGGCGCATGTTTTCTTAGCTCGCAAATTGGACGCGCCTTCGAGCCCTGGACTGAGCTGACCGGCCCGATCGGGCGTATTCTGCTGCTGACGTCAGGTCTTTTCTTCACATTGGGCAGCTTGCCACCCCAGTTCCTGGAGATTGTGCAGTACAATCCGCTGGCGCATGTGGTCGAGTGGATTCGCCATGCGGTCATCCGCGATTTCCACAGCGAGCTCTACAACCCTTGGTATCCGATCTCGGTCGGAGTGGCCCTTCTGGCCGCCGGCCTGTTCATCGACTGGCTCTACCGCATCAGCGGCTATGACAGGCAGCCGTGAAGCGGCGCTCGATGCTGAATCAAGGGCAAGTCCTTGGACTGTTGCGCCCCCCCAACCTTCTCTGGCGGCACCTAAAGGTAGCACAGGTTCGCTTGACGTATCCCGGGTTCGGATTTCCAAGCGGTTGCGCCGTTTGACGGTCCAAGACTGGAGACAGGCTCGGCAGAAATGGAACCGGCCGCGATGAGGCCCGATCAGCCCATCGCGCGTGTGTTGACCTTGCTCAGCGACAGGCGGACATTCTCCTCTGTACGCCATTCAGGAAATCACATGCTGGAAGCCTTGATGATCGCTGGCGCCGTGGCGCTGTGGTGCATCAGCGGCTTTGTGGTGATCCGACGGCTTGTGGCCGGCCCACCGGAGCAGCCCCCGGCGCCCAGAACGTCGCATTCTGCTGCATCCGACCATCAGGACTGGGAGGCTTGGCTCAAGTCCGGC
>NZ_PNLV01000080.1 GCF_013823285.1 Brevundimonas sp.
GGCCGAGCGGCGTCCCTCGATGGTCTGGAGCCGCGCCATGGCGGTCATGTTCATCAGGGCGCTGGCCAGGATCACCACCAGACAGGCGCCGATGGGCAGGCCCAGGTCCAGAACCAGAGACGCGGTCAGAACCGCCACTGTCTGGCCCGCCACGGCAAGCCAGCGCAGAACGATCAGGGTGCGCAGCTCCAGCCCGCGCACCAGACGCGGCAGGGCGGCGGCGTCCGGCGGATCAGGCTGCGGCGACAGGTCGGCTTGGGACTGGCTCACGCCCCCTCTATAGACCGGGGCGAAGCCTTCGTCTCGCCAGGAGCCCCCATGCCGCGCAAGTCCGTTCTTCTGTTCGCCGGCGCCTGCATCGCCATCGCCGCCGCCCTGGCGGTCGTCACGGTGGTTGTGGTGGGCGGTCGTCAGCAGTCGGAGGTCGTCTCAACCGGACGGGCTGATGTGGGAGGGCCGTTCCAGCTGGTGGATCAGACTGGCCAGGCGGTGGACGAGTCCATCCTCGAAGGCCAATGGACCGCCGTCTTCTTCGGCTTCACCCACTGCCCTGACTACTGTCCCACCACGCTCCAGTCGCTGAAAGCCACGCGCGCCGCCATGGGCGAGCGAGGGGAAGACCTGGAGATCGTCTTCATCTCCATCGATCCGGAGCGGGACACTCCCGAGTTCCTGGGCGATTACCTTCAGACCAGCAGCTTTCCCGAAGGGGTCACCGGCCTGACCGGCACGCCGGAACAGGTAGCCCAGGCGGCCCGCGCCTATCGCGCCTTCTTCGAAAAGGTTGGGGACGGCCCCGGCTACACCATGAACCACACCCTGACGGTCTATCTGATGGGGCCGGATGGCGAGTTCCGCAGCGCCCTGACCCATGATCTGGCGCCGGACGACGCGGCCCGGGTCATCCTGAACGCCATGGAGCGGGGCTGATCGGCTTGGGAACCGGCGGCGTGCACGGTGCAATCAGTGCAATTGGTGCAATCCCCGCGCAGTTCGAAAATGCACGGTGCAATTGGTGCAATTCGTGCATTCTCGCCTGAAGCGCTTCAGGCCCTCAGGGTCGCCCCGAGCTTCCCGGCGGCGGCCACCACCCTGGCGGACATGGCCTCGATGTCCTTGTCGGTCAAGGTCGCGTCACGGGGCTGGATGACAACCTCGATGGCCACGGACTTGCGCCCCTCGCCCACGCCCTGGCCACGATAGACATCGAACACGCGCACGTCACGGATCAGGGCCTTGTCGGCGCCGGCCACCGCGCGGGTCAGGTCGCCCGCCGCCACGGCTTCGTCCACCACGAAGGCGAAATCGCGGGTCAGGGGCATCAGGGCTGGCAGGTCCGCCGGACCGCGCGATTTGCCCGCTGTCTTCGCGGCGCGCGGCTCCGGCAAGGACTCCAGCACGATTTCGAAGCCCAGCATGGGGCCGTCAGCGTCCAGCGCCTTGAGCACCCGGGGGTGCAGGGCGCCGAAATGGGCGATCACGGTCCTGGGGCCAAGCTGAAGGCGGGCTGAGCGGCCGGGGTGCCACCATTCCGGGTTCTGCCCCTGGACCAGTTGCAGGGAGGCCACCGGTGCGCCCAGCTCTTCCAGCAAGGCCAGAAGGTCCCCCTTGAGCGCCAGCAGCGCGTCCTCGCCCGCGCCGGACCAATGGCGGGGGGCGTGGGATGCGATCAGGGCGGCGATCACCGTCCGCTGATCCCTGGGGCCGTCGCCCAGGTAAATCGGACCGATCTCGAACAGGGCCACGTCCGGATGGCCGCGCGCGGCGTTGCGCGCCGCCGCCTCGATCAGGTTGGGCAGGATCGCGGGCCGCATGCAGTCCAGATCCGAGGCGATGGGATTCTCCAGCACCAGGCGCTCATCGCCTCCGCCGAACAGGGCGGCCTTGTCCCGGCGGGTGAAGGACCAGGTCAGGGCCTCCGCATAGCCCATGGCGGCCAACGCCCGGCGGGCGACGCGCACCCGCTTCTGGCGCGGGTCCAGCACGCCCGAAGCGGCGCGGACCACTTCTGGCAGCGGGGTGGTCGGCAGTTGGTCGTAACCGACGATGCGGGCCACTTCCTCCACCAGATCGGCGGGGCCTTCCACATCGCGGCGCCAGGACGGGGGGGTCACCCGAACGGTGACGCCGTGGCCCTCCACCGTGAAGCCCAGGCGGCACAGCACATCGACCACGCCCTCGCGGCCGATGGCCAGTCCTGACAGACGGCAGACCTGTTCCGGATCGAAGTCGAAGGCTGCGGGCCCGTTCGGGGCCTCGCCCGCCACAGTGATGTCCGAAGCCTCACCCCCGCACATGTCCAGGATCAGGGCCGTGGCCAGCTCCAGCCCCGGAACCATGAAGTCCGGGTCCACGCCGCGCGCGAAGCGGTACTGGGCGTCGGAGCTGATGGTCAGCATCCGCCCGGTCTGGGCGGTGACCAGCGGGTCGAACCAGGCGCTTTCGATGAAGACGTCCGTGGTGGTTTCGTCGCAGCCGGTGGACTCCCCGCCCATGACGCCGCCCAGGCCGATGGGGCGTTCGCCACCCGCGTCGGCGATGACGCACATGCCGTGCGCCGCCGCATAGGTCTTGCCGTCCAGGGCGATCAGATGCTCGGGCTCACCCGAGTCCTTCGCCGCCTGGCCGTGCCGGGCCACGATCACATCGCCCGACAGCTTGGCCAGATCATAGACGTGCAACGGCCGCGCCCGGTCGTAGGAGATCAGGTTGGTGACATCCACCAGAGCGTTGATGGGGCGCAGGCCGATGGCCTTGAGCCGATCCTGGAGCCACCGGGGCGACGGCCCGTTCTTGACGCCCCGGATCACGCGGCCGGCGAAGACGGGGCACAGCTCGGGCGCATCAAGGCGGATCGTGACGGGGCACGGGAAGGCGCCCTTCACCGGCTCCGGCGTCCGGTCGATGAACCGCCCGATGCCCGTAGCCGCCAGATCGCGGGCGATACCGGACACGCCCAGCCAGTCGGGCCGGTTGGGGGTCACCTCGAAATCGATCACCGGCTCGGCCGCGAAGACCTCGGCGGCGGGCGTGCCCACCGACCAGTGTTCGGGCAGGTCCAGAATGCCGTCGCTATCGTCTGCCTGCTCCAGCTCCGAGGCGGAGCACAGCATGCCGTTGGAGACGACGCCGCGCACCGGCTTCTCCACCAGGGTCACGTCCAGGCCAGGCACATAGGCGCCGATGGGCGCATAGATAGTGACCAGACCCGCCCGCGCGTTCGGTGCGCCGCAGACGATTTCCTTCATGCCGTCGATGGTCTCGACCTGGCAGACCTGAAGGCGGTCGGCGTTGGGGTGGCGCTCGGCCGAGACAATGCGCGCCACGCTGAACGGCGCCAGGGTGGCGGCGGAATCCAGAACATCCTCCACCTCCAGCCCCGCCATGGTCATGGCGTCGGCTATGACGCTGACGAAGGCGTCGGTCTCCAGGTGCTCCTTCAGCCAGGAGAGGGTGAATTTCACGCCCTCGCTCCTTCCGCCGCGGATTCCTTCCGGGCGCTCAGCAGATCGCGTTCCATGCCTTCAAGCATTTCGGACGTTCCCGTGAAGCCCACCTGGGCGAAGCGGCAGCGAACAAAGCGACAGTTCGACATGCCGACGACCCCGGCGATTTTCTCGCCGACCGGCTTGAGCAGAAGCGTACGGGGGTTTTCGGCGACACCCATGTGACAGCTGTCGAATTGCGTGCCCGTCATGACGGCCATGACGGCCGGGCCTTCGATCAGGCAGTCCGTGAAGGTCTTGCCATCCACCACCATCTCGCCCGCGTTCCAGTGCTGAACAGCCAGCATGGGGAGCCAGACGGCTTCCTTCTCGAAGGTCTTGCGCGCGACAAGGGCGCGGCCCGCAGCTTCTTCGGCGCTCATGGTCGGGGTGTCAGTCTTGTCGGTCATGTCGTGTCCTGGAAGTCAGCTCAGGCCCGAAGCAGGGTTTGGTGTTGAGAAAGGCGAAAAGCCGTAGTGGGACAGCCACCGGCTGTCAGCCTCGAACATGGGGCGCAGGTCGGTGATGCCGTACTTCAGCATGGCCAGGCGATCCACGCCCATGCCGAACGCGAAGCCCTGCCATTCATCCGGGTCCAGGCCGCAGTTCCTGAGCACATTGGGGTGCACCATCCCGCAGCCCAGGATCTCCATCCAGTCGTCGCCCTCGTTCAGCTTCAGCGAGCCGCCCGAGCGATCGCAACGGATATCCATCTCGGCCGAAGGCTCGGTGAAGGGGAAGTGGTGCGGACGGAACCGGGCATGCACGCCGGACAACTCGAAATAGCGCGCCACGAAGGTTTCCAGCGTCCATTTCAGGTGGCCCATATGGATGGCGCGGTCGATCACCAGCCCTTCCACCTGATGGAACATGGGGGTGTGGGTGGCGTCGGAGTCCTTCCGGAAGGTTCGGCCCGGGGCGATTATGCGGATGGGCGGCTTTTCGCTCATCATGGTGCGCACCTGAACCGGGCTGGTGTGGGTGCGCAGCACCTTGCGTTCGCCGGTTTCCAGATCGGCCTTCAGGAAGAAGGTGTCGTGCAGTTCGCGCGCCGGATGCTTGGGCGGGAAGTTCAAGGCCGTGAAGTTGTGGAAATCGTCCTCGATGTCGGGCCCCTCGGCGACCGCGAAGCCCATCTCGGCGAAGATGGCGATGATCTCGTCCATGGCCTGCATGGTGGGATGCACGCCGCCCTTGCGGCGCGGCCGGGCCGGCAGGCTCAGGTCGATGCGCTCGGCCAGCAGGCGCGCGTCCAGTTCGGCGGCCTCCAGCTCGGCCTTTTTCGCGGTGAGGGCGCCGCCGACCCGGTCGCGTAGACCATTGATCAGGGGCCCCTGTTCGCGCCGCTCGTCCGGGCTCATGGCGCCGAGGCCCTTGAGCAGGCCCGAGATGGAGCCGGATTTACCCAGGGCGGCGACGCGGATGTCCTCAAGACCCGTCACGCTGTCGGCCGCGCCGATGGCGTTGATCAAGTCCAGTTCCAGTTGGTTCAGGTCGGTCATGACCGCGACCCTCTAGCCTCTGAGGACGCAGCCGGAAACCCCATGACCCCCGGCCCGCCGGCATTTCAGCGGGCGTCGTCGCGGCCCGGTCCGAAGAATGTTCCGGGAGCGGACATAACTGCATGAAGATGTTGCAAAATCTTCTAAAACGGCAAAGCTGTCATTAATCGCTCGCCGCCTAAGCCCTCTCCCGGCAGCAGGAGTAGAGTGATGGCCCGGATCAGGGATTTCGTGGTGACCGCCGCCCCGGTGGGGCCGGATATCAGCGGCTCGATCGTGTTCGACCGGTTTCAAAATGAGCCGAACACCCTGGCCATAGCGGTTGTCGATGCCGATCTCCGCCCCCTGGGCCTGGTGGAGCGCAACGCTTTCACCCTGAAGATGGCGGCTGAGTTCGGTCGCGCGCTCTACGCCCGCCGTCCCATCTCGGCCCTGATGGATTCCTCGCCCCTGATTCTCGAGGGAGACACCGAAGCCGAGGATCTGTTTCGCACCGTGGACGCCACGGGATTGAGCGGCCTTCTGGTCGGTTTCGTCGTCACAGAGAACAGTCGCTACCTCGGCGTAGGCTCGGGCGTCCAGGTGCTTCAGGCGGCCGGAACCCTGGCGCGGCGGCGGGCCGATGAAATGGCCGCCCTCGCCCACGACCTGGCCAAGGCCGAAGCTGAAGCGCGCGCCTCCAGCCGCGCCAAATCGGAGTTCCTGGCCGTCATGAGCCACGAGATCCGCACGCCCCTCAACGGCGTGCTGGGCGTCGCCGCCCTGATGGAGCGTCAGTTGGAACAGGAATCGCTTCGCCCGCACCTGCGCACCATTCTGGATTCGGGAAACAGCCTTCTTCGTCTGCTCACCGACGCCCTGGACATGTCCCGCGCCGAGGCGGGGATGCTTGGCCTCGAGCCAGGGCCAGTACGGCTCACGAACCTGGCCGATGACCTTCAGGCCTTGTGGCGGGCGCGTGCCGAAGAAAAGGGCCTGGCCTTGACCGTCGCCTGTGAAGCCGAGGGGGCGGAATGGGTCGAGGCGGACGAGACGCGGCTGAAGCAGCTGCTGAACAATCTGATCGGCAACGCGATAAAGTTCACCCCACATGGCCGTGTGGAGGCCCGGATCATCACGCGTCGCGACGGCGACCGGGTGATCCTGTCAGCCCAGGTCGACGACAGCGGTCCCGGCGTGCCGCCTGATCGGCTGGAGACGGTGTTTCAACCCTTCAACACCGGCGATGCAGACCGGCAGGGCGCCGGCGCCGGCCTTGGCCTGGCCATCTGTCGTCAGATCGTCGAACGCATGGACGGGCGCATACTCGTCGAGACTTCGCCTCTGGGGGGCGCGCGGTTCCATTTCGACCTGCGGCTTAACAGGGCGACAGCGGAGGATCCGAACGGACGCCTGGCGATCGCCGAACCCACCTCACATGAAACCCTCCATGTGCTGGTTGCGGACGACAACGCCGCCAACCGTTTTCTGGCGGGCAAGCTGCTGGAGATGTTCGGCTGCACCCATGACGCCGTGGCCAACGGCGTGGAGGCGGTCGAGGCCGCACGGACAGGCGTCTATGACCTGATCCTGATGGACATCAAGATGCCGGTCATGGACGGCGTCGCCGCCACCCTCGCCATCCGCGCCCTGGGCGACAATCGAGAGACGTTGCCCATACTCGCCCTGACGGCCAATGCGGACGACCGGGACGCCGTCGGCTATCTGGCCGCCGGCATGAACGGCGTGGTGCAAAAGCCCATCCAGCCGGACGTGCTGTTGAACGCAATCCGCAGGGCGGTGGGAGAACAGGTCAGACAGGCCGCCTGACCGGGGCGGGCCGACAGGCTCAGTCCTCGAGGACGAAAGTGATCTTCAGATTGACGCGATATTCGGTCACCTCGCCGTTCCTGACCACGACCTTCTGCTCCTGGACCCAGGCCCCTTCGACATTCTTGAGGGTCTGGTCGGCTCGGGCGACGGCCTTCTTTATGGCGTCCTCAAAGCTGACGGCCGAGGATGCAGTGACTTCGGTGACGCGGGCGATGGACATTGGAAGCTCCTTTCAAGGTGCTTCGATCCAACGGACAACGCCCGCTCGGGTTGCGAGCGGGCGTCGATAGTCTCCGTGCGGCGCACCGGCGTCAGGCCAGGGCGGTGCGAACCTTTTCAGCCACGGCCTTGAAGCCGGTTTCATCGGCGGCGATGGCGGCAAGGACCTTGCGGTCCAACTCGATGCCCGCCTTGCCCAGGCCGTGCATGAACTGCGAATAGGTGAAGCCTTCGGCGCGGGCCGCGGCGTTGATGCGCTGGATCCACAGGGCGCGGAACGAGCGCTTCTTGGTGCGGCGGTCGCGGTAGGCGTACTGACCGGCGCGATCCACGGCGGCCTTGGCCGTGCGGATCGTATTCTTGCGGCGGCCGTAGAAGCCCTTGGCCTGCTTCAGGACCTTCTTGTGCTTGGCGTGGGACGTTACGCCCCTTTTGACGCGAGCCATATTCTTGTTCCCTTCGGGATGTCCCTACCGCTCGGCCCGCGGGGCCTCGCTGCTTGAGGGACATGATTTCAAACTGATGCGGTGGAGATCGAGGTTCGTGCCGACGCCGATCAGGCGTAGGGCATGTAGGACTTGATCTTCTTGGCGTCCGCGTCGGCCATGACCTTGGTGCCGCGGTTCTGGCGGATGTACTTCGAGTTGTGGCTGATCAGACGGTGGCGCTTGCCAGCCACGCCTGCTTTGACCTTGCCCGTCGCCGTCAGTTTGAAGCGCTTCTTGGCGCCCGACTTCGTCTTCAGTTTCGGCATTTTCACTCTCTCTTTTTGAGTGGTCCACCGCCAAGGGGCTGCTTGTGCCCATAGAAACGACAGACCGTTGAGAACCGCCCAGGCATGCCTGTTCGCCCGGCGGTCCGGTACGCGAAGGCGCGGCTCATACGTCATGGCGCCCGGAATGGCAAGGGCGCGGACGGCGTTGCCTCTAGCGTGGCGGGTTGTGCGTCTCCAGAAAACGCACCGTCTCGTTGAGCATCCGCTGACGGGTCGCTTCGCGTGACAGCCAGTGGTCCTCCCCGTCCAGGCGGACCAGTTCGTAGGGCCGCCCGGCCCGTTCAAGGGCCTCGGCCATGATGCGGCTCTGGTCATAGGGGACGACCGTGTCATCCCATCCGTGCAACAGCAGGATCGGCGCATCAGCCTCGGCCGCCCGGAAGGCCGGCGAGCGGTCATCCAGGGAGCGATCGCCGAGACGTTCAGCGCCCATGAAGCGGTTCCAGTAACGCACCACCGGGCTGTCGCGACGACCGGCCTGGGCGGCCGACCACTGGACCATGGTCCTCAGATCCGAGACGCCGGCCACGGACACTGCGCAGCGGTAAACGCCCGGGTCGAGCGTGGGCCCCGCCAGGGCGGCGTACCCGCCGTAGCTGGCGCCCACGATGCATACGCGCTGCGGATCGATGATTCCCTCGGCGGCCAGGTGACGCACGCCGTCAGACAGGTCGGTCTGCATCTTGAGGCCCCACTCGCCAAAGCCCGCCTCCAGATGTTCGTCGCCAAGGCCGGCGGAGCCGCGGAAATTCGGCTGAAGCACAGCATAGCCTCGCGACGCCAGCGCCTGCGCCCACCAGTCGAAACCCATCATGTCCCGGGCCGCCGGCCCGCCGTGAGGCAGAACCACCAGCGGCAGGTCGCGCGGCTCGGTGACGCCCGGCGGCAGGGTCAGGTATCCGGGAATCTCCATGCCGTCTCCGGCGGCGTAGCGGATGACGCGCATCTCGCCCACCAGATCGGCGTTCAGGTCCGGGTAGGCGTATCCGATCACCTGGGCGGAGCCCGCCTCCAGGTCGATCAGGTGATAGGTCCCGGAATCGCCGCCACCGGTGGTGCGGATGACAATGTTGTTCAGATCGTCCGACCAGGACTCGAGCCCAATGACGAGCCCTGGATAGGCATTGCGGACCGCGCGCCAGATGGCGGTCATCCGCTGATCCAGAAAGACGTATTCCACGCCTTGGTCGGTGTTCACCCCGGCGCCGAAAACCAACCGCGTGATCGGATGAGTGATGATGAAATCCGGCTCGAAATCAAAGGTCAGGGGCGACCATACGCCGTCTTCGATGCCAATTTCATAGTATCCCGCTTCCCCATCCTCAGGCTGGCCATACACCAGCACGACATCCTCGTTGCGCCCCAGCCCCAACAGGGACGGCGTGTCGATGGGGGCGTCGGTTTGCCAGACTGTTCGCCAGAAGCCATTCCGTTTGGTCTGGAGACTCCAGGTGGACGTACGCACCTGATAGCGGGTGCGCGCCACGGCCTCGCCCGCAGCGTTGAGGACGTAGCCGCCCATGTCCGGTTCGCCCGTTTCGACGCGCTGGCCCCGGCCGTTGGAGGGATCAATCCGGTAAAGATAGGAACGGGCGGGAGGCTGCAGCGGCAGCACACGCGTGTAGACCATCGCATCCTCGCCCGAGCCGCGAATGGCCACGCCGCCCGTCAGCTTGGGGAAGAAGCCGTCAAGCCCGTCCAGCAGATTGCGCACCCTTCGGGTGGATATCTCATAGATCTGTCCGTCCCAGAGTTCCTGCCGCCGGATGCCGAGCGAGGCCCCGGACTGTGTCGCCGTGGTGGTGATCAGAACCCGTCCGTTTCCGATCCAGTCCAGATCACGCACCTTTGTGTCGCCTGCCCGGACGCCGCCGATCAGGCTCATGTCGGCGAGGTCGTGGATGATCAGACTGCGGTCTTCCCCCACGACGGCGATGTGCGCCAACCGGGTTCCGTCGGGTGAAAGACGAACGGACTCCAGCGCCGGCATGCGGCCATAGATCTCAAGCGCCGGACCCGACGAACGCGTCGCTTCCTGGGCGACCACATCCTGCGCCGCCAAGCAGGCGCAAACAGCCATGACGGCCGCGATCAGAACAGATTTCATGAATGCCCCCAAGCAATCGGAACAGACTAACCCGGACTGCCAAGGAGGCAAGCGGCATCAGGTCAGGAAGCCGGATAGCGGCGACGGCCCGCTGGAACCTTCCGCCCTCCGAACTGCCGACTTCGACAGAATGGGTCCCCTGAGCGGACGTGTGCGCCCCTCGCGCCCTCCGGTATGTTCATGCTATGTTCCGGAAATGGGTGAAGGCCGCAAAGCATGGGAGGATGGCGCGGGATTGCGCTGGCTGTTCATCGACCTGAACAGCTATTTCGCCAGCGTCGAACAGCAGCTTCGACCCGAACTACGCGGGCGACCGGTGATCGTGCGGCCGGCGCCCAGCGAGCACACCTGCGCCATCGCAGCCAGGCATGAAGCCAAGGCCTTCGGGATCCGGACCGGAACACGGGTGTCGGACGCCCGGACGATGTGCCCTGATCTGCACGTGGTCGAGGCGCGGCCTGACGTCTATGTCACCGTGCACAAGGCGATCATGGCCGAGATCGACCGCCATCTACCCATCTGGAAAGTGTGCTCCATCGACGAGGCTGCCTGCGAACTGGCCGGACCGCAGCGGCTGGAGGAGAACGCCAGAGCTCTGGCCAGACGGATTCAAAATGGCGTTCTGGAACGGGTGGGGGAATGTCTGCGCTCGTCCGTGGGCCTTGCGCCCAGCCGGTTCCTGGCCAAGACGGCGTGCGGCATGAAGAAGCCGGCCGGCCTGACGGTGCTGCGGGCGAACCAACTGCCGGGCCCTCTTCTGGGCTTGCCGCTGGCCCGGTACCCGGGCATCGGACGGCGCATGCTGGCGCGGCTGGAGGCTGCGGGGATCACCGACACGGCGGGGCTGTGGGCCCTCACCCCCGCCCAGGCGCGGCGCATCTGGAACAGCATAGAGGGCGAGCGGCTGTGGCGCGGGCTGCACGGTCTGGACAGCATGGAGCCGCCCGAACGGCCCCGCGCCTCCATCAGCCACAGCCATGTCCTGGCCCAGGCCATGCGCACTCCGGACGGAGCCCGGACAGTGGCGCGAAGGCTGACCGTCAAATGCGGTGCGCGGCTACGGCGCATGACGCTGACGGGCGCCGCCCTCACCCTGATTGTGGACATGCCGGACGGCCCGGTCGCCACGGCGCGCAGGCGCGGCGCGGCCTCGGTCAGCTGCACATTCGCACCCACCTGCGACAGCTTCATTCTTCTGAAGGCGCTGGACGGTCTGTGGCGCGAGGTGGAAGCGGACACCCGGCGGCGCGCGCCGAACTATGTCGTGGTCGCGGTGCATGAACTCAAGCCGCTGGACGCCTTCACGCCCGATCTGTTCGGCTGGTCGCCGGACGCGGGCGGCCAGGCCCGGTCGCTGCGCCTGTCCAAAGCTCTGGACCAGCTCAACACTCGCTTCGGCAAGGACACGGTCAGCATCGGCCCCCGCGCGAACCTGCCCGACTATGTGGGCGCCAAGATCGCATTCAACCGCATCCCCGAGGACGAGGAGTTCTGCGAATAGGCGCAAACGAAAACGCCCCGGTGCGAACCGGGGCGTCTGGATGTCTGATGTCGCCGGATCAGCGGGGGGCCAGGATCATGATCATCTGGCGGCCCTCCATGCGGGGGGCGTACTCCACCTTGGCGATCTCGTCGAAGTCCTCCTGCACCTTTTGCAGCAGCTTCATGCCG
>NZ_PNLV01000081.1 GCF_013823285.1 Brevundimonas sp.
GTCTGGCAGACGGGCGGCCGCAACTATGTGGTCGACGGCTCCGGACAGGTGATCCCCGGCGCCGACCCGGGCCGCTATCCGCGCCTGCCGCTGGTGGTCGGGACGGGCGCCGCCGAGGCCGCCTCGGACATCCTGCCCCTGCTGCGCCAGCGCCCGCGCCTGATGAACCGCGTCGAGGCCCTGGTCCGCGTGGACGAGCGGCGCTGGGACGTGCGGCTCCGCAACGGCGGCGTCATCCAGCTGCCCGCGACCGATCAGGAGGCCGCGCTCATCCAGCTGGACTCCATGGACCAGCGCGAGCGCCTGCTCGACCTCGGCTTCGAGCGCGTGGACCTGCGCGCGCCCGACGCCGTGGCCGTGCAGCCGACCGGCGAAGCCTAGGGGAGGGCGTCATGTCGCGAGATCGAAACGAATCCGGTCAGGCCATGGGCGCTCACAATCGCGCCCCGGTGGTGGCCGCGCTGGATCTGGGCCACGCCAAGATCGCCTGCTTCATCATGAAGCCCGAAGGCGTGCGCCACGCCGACCGCACCGTGCGCGTGGCGGGGGCCAGCCATGTCCAGTCACGCGGCATCAAGGGCGGCTCGATCGTCAATATGGACGAGGCCGCCCAGGCTATCGGCCACGCTGTCGAGCGGGCCGAGCGGGCCGCGGGCGCGCCGGTCTCGGGCGTCATCGTCTCCACCGCCATCGGCCAGACCGCCAGCCACCGGGTCCAGGCCCGCGTGTCGCTGGGCGCCAATCCCGTCGGCGACGCCGACCTGGCCCGCGCCATCGCCACGGCCCTGGCCCAGATTCGCCTGCCGAACCGGCGCCCCATCCATGTCCTTCCCGTCGCATGGTCGGTGGACGGTTCCCGGGGGGTGCGGGATCCGCGCGCCATGCGCGGTGCGTCGCTGGGACTGGACCTTCTGGTGGTGTCCATGGCCGAAGGCGTCTTCGCCACCCTCAGCCATTGCCTCGAGCTGGCGCACCTGGATCTCCAGGGCGTCGCCGCCGCCCCCGTCACCGCCTCCCTGGCGGCGCTGGAGGAGGACGAGATGGATCTGGGCTGCGTGGCCATCGACATGGGCGGCGGCTCCACCTCCGCCGCCGTCTGGGGCGGGGGCAGCCTGCTGCACGTGGAAAGCCTGAACGTGGGCGGCGACCACGTCACCTCCGACATCGCCCGCGGGCTGTCCACCTCCAGGGCGGGCGCCGAGCGGCTCAAGACCCTGCACGGCTCGGCCATGGCCTCGCCCAACGAGGATCGCGAGATGCTGGAGGCCCCGCCGCGTGGCGAGGACGCCTCAGCCGGTCCGGTCATCGTCCCTCGCGCCATGCTCAAGACCGTCATCGCCCCCCGGGTCGAAGAGACTCTGGAACTTCTGCGCGACCGCCTGAAGGCGTCGGGCCCCGGCCTGGAGCCCGGCACGGGCATCGTCCTGACCGGCGGCGCCAGCCAACTGAATGGCGTGCGCGAGCTGGCTGTGCGGGTGTTCGATCGTCCCGTGCGTCTGGGCCGCCCCCAGCGCGCGCCTCACCTGGCTGACGCCGCCTCGGGGCCGGCCTTCTGTTCGGCCGCCGGGGTTCTGCTCCGCGCCGCCTACGGTCCGCGCGAATCGGTTTCGGCCCGCAAGCTGATGTCGCGTCAGCTCAGCCCAGCCGACGCCCCCCGCGTCCACTCCGGCGGCCTGATCGCCCGCGCCGCAGGCTGGCTGCGCGAGAATCTCTGAACACGCACGATCATCCTGCTTCCCATCCGAATTGGGGCCGACTGTTGCGGGACTGTGGCGAGATTGTAACATTAGCGACGCCAGTTCGCCGTGAAGTCGCCTCAATGCTTGCCCGAGCGCCATTCGCCGCTACTGTCGCGGTAGGGGGCGCATCAGCCGATTGCGGCGCCTGTCTGTGTTTCACATCAGCTGAGCTCGGGTTAAACCATGAACATAAATCGCAAACTGCTCCTTGGCAGCACGGCCTTCGCGACCGCTTTCGCGCTCGCCGCGCCGGGTCTCGCCCAGGACGCCCCGCCCGCATCCGAACGAGATGCCACGACGGTTGAAGAGATCGTCATTACGGGCTCGCTGATCCGTCGTGACCCGGTGAACGCGCCGACGCCGCTGATCCAGGTGAGCCGCGATGAAATTCTGGAAACCGGCCAGACCACGATGATCGACTATCTGGCGACCATCCCGGCCCTGATGAACTCGCGCGTGCCGACCGACAACACCGGTTCGGTCCTGAACGCCCTGGGTCTGGAATTCCCCAACCTGCGCAGCTTGGGCACGGGCCGCACCCTGACCCTGATCGACGGCCGCCGTCACGTCGGCTCCTCGGCCGGCTCGCTGTCGGTCGACGTGTCGACCGTCCCCCGCCTGCTGATCGAGAACATCGAGATCGTCACCGGCGGCGCCTCGTCCATCTACGGCGCTGACGCCGTGTCGGGCGTGCTGAACTTCATCCTGCGCGACGACTTCGAAGGTCTGGAGATCGACGCCAACCTCAGCCAGATCGCCAGCCGCAACGACCGGCTTTCCCGGCGCGTCTCCATGCTGGCCGGCCGCAACTTCCTGGACGACCGCCTGAATGTCTATCTGCACGCCGAGTATGAGCTGAGCGACGAAGTCACCTCGTTCGACCTGCCCTGGCTGGACCGTGCGCCCACGGTCCTGGGTCTGGACGCCGATCCGACCTCGGCGCCGACCGACGGCATCATCGACCAGGCGGTGTTCTTCAACCTGAACCGCATTGATCGTCCGCGGTGGGGCCAGACGACCCTGTTCGGCGGCGCGCAGGCCAGCCCGACCAGCAACCCGAACGTGCCCTACGTTCAGTGCGCCGGCCTGACCAACAACACCAACTGCTTCGGCGTGGCTCCCGGCCGCACCTTCTGGTATGAAGGCGGCGGCGCCCGTCTGGCCAATTTCGGCACCCGCGTGGGCAACACCGGCATCAACCGTCCGTTCAACGTGGGCGGCGACGGTGTGAACCCGGCGGACTTCGCGCTGTTCTCGCAGTATCCGGAGATGGAGGCCCAGCGTTACCAGGCCGGCCTCAACTTCGACCTGACCCCGAACGTTCGGGCGTTCTTCGAAGCCAAATACGTCCGCGAAGACAGTAACTTCATCGGGCAGCCGAGCTTCTTCACCGTCAATCTGTGGGACAACACCTACGGCCCGAACCAGGCCAGCATCACGCGGGCTACGTCGCAGTTCGACCTGCGCTATTCGGACAACGCCTTCCTGCCCCAGGCGGTGAAGGATGCGATCGCCGCCAACGTGGCGCCGGTCTACGGCCCGCCCACGGCGGATTCGCCGTCGGGTGTTCTGGGCTTCGTGGCCGCGCCCTACGCGCAGCACACCATGTTCGGTCCCGAGCGCTTCCAGGAGAACATCCGTGAAGTCACCCGCTTCGTCGGTGGCTTCGAGGGCACCTTCGATCGCGTGGCCTTCGTGAGAAACATCAACTGGGACATCGGCTACACCTACGGTGAGATGGACAACCAGAACCTCGAGTACGGTCTGGACGTCCAGCGCTTCCAGTGGTCGGCCGACGCCGTGGTCGACACCGCGGGTGTCCTGGGTTCGGCGGGCGCCATCGTCTGCCGCATCAGCCTGCTGGACGCCCAGGGCGTGCCGAACGGTCAGCTGGTGGACTACTTCCGTGGCGGCGACATCCGCGACACGGCATACGGTCAGCAGTCGATCGACGAGTGCGTTCCGCTGAACATCTTCGGCGCGGGCAACCAGTCGGAAGAGGGCCTGGCCTACTCCACCGCCTTCCTGGACGTCACCCAGACCAACAAGCAGCACCAGGGTATGGCCCGCATCGCCGGCCAGCTGTGGGACTTCTGGGGCGCCGGCCCGATCGGCATGGCTCTGGGCTACGAGTACCGCAAGGAGTACACCGAGGGTGTGGGCCGTGACGCCAGCACCGCCGGTCGTTTCCTGTTCCTGAACACCGGCCCCGACTTCCTGGGCGCCGAGTACAGCAGCGACGAGGTCTTCACCGAAATCTCGCTGCCGCTGATCCGGGACTCGTTCCTGGGTGAGTACGCCGAGATCAGCGGTTCGTACCGCTTCTCGGACTACACCACCGTCGGCGAGATCGAGACCTGGGGCGTGAACCTGGTTTATCGTCCCATCCGGGACATCGCCTTCCGCTCCAGCTTCAACACCTCGATCCGGGTGCCGAACCTGGGCGAGAACTTCGCCCCGGCCACCCAGACCTTCTGGAACGGCGTGGTCGATCCCTGCGACACCCGGCAGATCGCGTCGCCGAACCGCACGACCGAGGAGCGCACCAACCGCATCCAGAACTGCGAGCTCCTCGCTCAGCAGTACGGCTTCGGCGGCCAGTTCAACTGGTCGGATCCGACCGCTGCCAACGCCTATCTGCCCACCTACACCGGTGGCGTGGCCGGCGTGAACGCGGGCAACCCGTTCCTGGAGCCGGAAGAGTCGGAAAGCTTCACCTTCTCGGTGATCCTGCAGCCGCGCTTCATCAACAACCTGTCGATCGTGCTGGATTACTACAGCATTCAGGTCAACGACGTGATCGCCTCGGTGACTGCGGCGACTGCGGCGACCAACTGCGTCAACGGCGCGACGCTCAACACCGCGGCCTGCAACACGATCTTCCGCAACAACCCGGACATTCCGTTCGGCGTCGGCGCTCCGACCGGTGATCCGATCGGCGGCTTCATCCAGGGTTCGCTCAACTACGCTGCCCTGGAGACCGAAGGTCTGGACTTCGCGGTCAACTACGCGATCGACACCTACGACTGGTTCGGCCGCGACTGGGGCCGCCTCAGCTACCGTCTGGGTGGTCTGTGGCTGCTCAAGCAGGAGCAGTACACCAACACGGACGATCCGACCGACGCCACGGTCCTGTCGGGCCAGCTCGACTACCCGCGGGTCCGTCTGACCTCGTCGCTGACCTACGCGCCGAGCGATACCTGGAGCGTGAACTGGACCATGGACTGGCAGACCGCCCAGCACATGGTTCGCCCGTCGGCCTTCGTGAACAACCCGGACAGCCGTCCGGCCTCCGAGCTCGACACCGGCGACTTCGCCCGCCACGACTTCACCGTCCGGTGGAACGTGAACGACGACGTCTCCCTGCGGGCCGGCGTTGTGAACGCGTTCGACAACAGCCAGCACCCCTGGCTGGGCACGACGCTCGAAAACCAGTTCGACGCCTTCGGTCGTCGCTTCTTCGTCGGCATGAACTACCGCCTCTGGTAGGATTTGCTGATCCGAAACGGGAAAGGGCGGTCCTTCGGGACCGCCCTTTTTCTTTTGTGGGCAAGGCGTCGGCGAACGCCGAAAGACCTTTCCATTTCCCCGACTCAGGCTAACGGGTAACCATCTCTTAACGTTGATGGTTCTTTCATTAACGCAGGGTTCGGACCCATGTGATTCGCGGGGGTGTGTCGCGCAGGGTCCCGGACAAACGGGTCGGAAGGTCGAAACCAAAATGTCGCTGTCGCTGGTCAAGCCGCAACACACTGAACTCAAGCCCCGCATCGTCGTGTTCGGTGTCGGCGGCGCCGGCGGCAACGCCGTCAACAACATGATCGACGCCGGCCTCGAAGGGGTCGAGTTCGTCGTCGCCAACACCGACGCCCAGCATCTGTCGTTCGCCAAGACCGACCGGCGCATCCAGCTGGGCGCCACCATCACCCAGGGGCTGGGCGCAGGCGCCCATCCCGAAGTGGGCATGAACGCCGCCGAGGAGTCCGTGGATGAGATCCACGAGCACCTGGAAGGCGCCCATATGGTGTTCATCACCGGCGGCATGGGCGGCGGCACCGGCACCGGCGCGGCCCCTGTCATCGCCAAATGTGCGCGTGATCGCGGCATCCTGACCGTCGGCGTGGTCACCAAGCCCTTCACCTTCGAGGGCCGCCACCGCATGCGCCTGGCCGACGCCGGCATCGCCGAGCTGCAGCGCTACGTCGACACCCTGATCGTCATTCCGAACCAGAACCTGTTCCGCGTCGCCAACGAGAAGACCACCTTCGCCGACGCTTTCGGCATGGCGGACCAGGTGCTGCACTCGGGCGTGCGCTCCATCACCGACCTGATGATCCTGCCGGGTCTGATCAATCTGGACTTCGCCGACGTGCGCGCGGTCATGTCCGAGATGGGCAAGGCCATGATGGGCACCGGCGAGGCCTCGGGCGAGGACCGCGCCTTGCTGGCCGCCCAGAACGCCATCGCCAACCCCCTGCTGGACGAAACCAGCCTGAAGGGCGCCAAGGCCGTGCTGGTCAACATCACCGGCGGCATGGACATGACCCTGATGGAGGTGGACGAAGCCGCCAACGCCATCTCGGCCGAAGTGGACATGGACGCCAACTTCATTTTCGGCGCCGCCTTCGACCCGGCGCTGGAAGGCAAGCTGCGCGTGTCGGTGGTCGCCACCGGCATGGACGAGGAAGCCACCCAGTCCATCGAACCCCCGCAGCAGCGCCCGCTGGAGACCCCGCGCGCGCCGGTCATGCCGACCGCCGCCACCAGCTACGCCGCCGCCACCCGTCACGAGCCCATGACCGCGCGCGAGCCCGCCGCCCCGTCCTGGGCCCGCGAACCGGTTCAGCCGGCCGCCCAGGCCCCCGCGCCTCAACCCAAGGTCGAGGCCGACCCTGTCATTCGTCCGGCCCAGCCCGCCGCCGCCTCGGCCGACCCCGAGCGCGTCATCGGCCGCATCGTCGATCCCTCGGTGGAAGAGTATGAGGACGAGGCTGCGGAGATCGAGCAGGGAGACCTGTATTTCGACCGCCGGCCCGAGCCCGCTCCCGCGCGGCGCCCGGCCCCGCAACCGGCCCAGCCGGCGCAGTACGCCGACGACAGCCTGTTCGAGAGCCAGGAGCCCAAGCGCGGCTGGAGCCTGTTCGGCCGTGGCCGCCGGTCTCCCACCAGCCAGAGCTACCAGCAGGACGCGCCCGCCCCGACTGCGCCCCAGATGCGTCCGACCCATCAGGCCCAGCCGGTGGACGAGCCCCAGCAGACCCAGGCCGACGACGATCTCGAGATCCCGTCCTTCCTGCGCCGTCTCGCCAACTAATTCGTAACCATCGCGATCCCTTGCAACGCAAGGGTTTCGCGATGGATCGAAACAATCCGAAACCCGGATTTCATTTACCCTTTGCGGCGCCCTCATTAACTGCATGACGGGGCGTAGACCGTCTTGTGACGGTAGCATTACGGGTATCTCGATTTGTTCGGACGCGACGATCATCACGAACGCACGCTCAGCGCGCCCGCCATCTGTGCGGGTGTGGGCGTGCATTCGGGCGAGCGCGTGCGTCTGGCCATCCGCTCGGCCCCCGCGGGCACGGGCGTGGTCTTCGTGCGCACCGATGTCACCGACCGCGACAACCGCATCCCGGTGTCGGGCGAGGCGGTGGTCGAGGCGCGCCTGAACACCATGATCGAGAACGCCGACGGCGTGCGCCTGTCCACCATCGAGCACCTGATGGCGGCCTTCGCGGCCCTGGGCGTCTCCAACGTCATCGTCGAGGTCGACGGGCCGGAGCTTCCCATCCTGGACGGCTCGGCCCTGCCGTTCGTCCAGCTTCTGGACCGTGCGGGCTTCCGCCGCCAGCAGGCCCCGGTCCGTTACATCGAGATCCTGGAGCCCATCGTGGTGGAGGAGGGCGACAAGCGCGCCGCCCTTCTGCCCTGCGATCGCTACGAGATGCGTTTCGAGATTGATTTCGACTCGAAGGTCATCGGCAATCAGGTGGTGGACTTCGTGGTCGACGAGGCCACCTTCCGCGACCAGATCATGGCCGCGCGCACCTTCGGCTTCGCCCACGAGGTCGAGGCCCTGCGCCGCGCCGGCCTGGCCCGCGGCGGCAGCCTGGAAAACGCCGTGGTCATCGACGGCGACGTCATCCTGAACCCCGGCGGGCTTCGGATGGAGCGTGAGTTCGTCAAGCACAAGGCCCTGGACGCAATCGGCGACCTGTATGTGCTCGGCGGCCCGCTGCTGGGCCGCTACGAAGGCGTCAAGGCGGGCCACGCCCTGAACAACCAGCTGGTCCGCGCCCTCCTGGCCGCCCCCCACGCCTGGCGCGAGGTCACCCGCGTCCCGGAACTGGCCCAGGTCGGGTGATCGCCCGCGGCGGAATCCATTGACCGCCGGGCGTTCCGCGCCCTAAGCCCAAGTCATGCTGCAAAACATCGAAGCCCTGTCCCGCGAGGCCCGGTCGTGGCCGTTCGAGCAAGCCCGCAATCTGCTGGCCCACCTGCTCAAACATCGCCTCGACACCGACGGGGAGCGCGACCTGGCCGCGACCCTGATCGGCAAGGACAAGACGGACGAGGCCCTGGCCGCGCTGCCGGCGCTTGCGCGCCCGGTGATCTTCGAGACCGGCTACGGCCCCTCGGGCCTGCCGCACATGGGCACCTTCGGCGAGGTGGCCCGGACCACCATGGTGCGGGGCGCCTTCCGCGCCCTGACCGGCGACCACTGGCCCACGCGCCTGATCGCCTTCAGCGACGACATGGACGGCCTGCGCAAGGTGCCCGACGGCGTGCCCAACCCGGAGATTCTGGCGGAGGATCTGCACAAACCCCTGACCAAGGTGCGCGACCCGTTCGGGACCCACGACAGCTTCGGCGCCCACAACAACACCCGTCTGCGCGCCTTCCTCGACGGTTTCGGTTTCCAGTACGAGTTCATGAGCTCGACCGAGGCCTATCGCTCCGGCCGGTTCGATCAGGCGTTGCTGACCCTGCTGGAGCGGTTCGACGCGGTGCAGGCCATCATGCTGCCGACGCTGGGCCCTGAGCGTAGAGCGAGTTATTCACCTTTCCTGCCCATCAGCCCGATCACCGGCCACGTGCTTCAGGTCCCGACGCTGGAGCGCAATCTGGATCGCGGGACCATCGTGTTCGACGACCCGGCGGGCGGCCGCACCGAGGTTCCCGTCACCGGCGGCCATGTGAAGCTGCAGTGGAAGCCCGACTGGGCCATGCGCTGGGCCGCGCTGGGCGTGGATTATGAAATGAGCGGCAAGGACCTGATCGACTCGGTCAAGGTGTCCTCAAAGGTCTGCCGCGCCCTGGGCGGCGTCCCGCCCGAGGGCTTCAACTACGAGATGTTCCTGGACGAGGCCGGCCAGAAGATCTCCAAGTCGAAAGGCAACGGCCTGACCATGGACGAATGGCTGCGCTACGGCACGCCGGAGTCCCTCAGCTGGTACATGTTCCAGTCGCCCAAATCGGCCAAGAAGCTGCACTTCGACGTCATCCCGCGCGCCATCGACGACTATCTGCAGGCGATCTCCACCTTCCCGACGCAGGAGCCGCCCAAGCAGATCGACAACCCGGTCTGGCACATCCATTCCGGCGCCCCCCCGAAGGACGCCAGCCCGGCGTCCTTCTCGCTGCTGCTAAATCTGGTGGGCGTGGCCAACGCGTCGAACAAGGCTGAGCTGTGGGCCTATTTCGCCCGCTACCTGCCCGAGGCCACGCCCGAGAGCGAACCGGTGCTGGACCGGCTGATGGGCCATGCGCTGAACTATTACGAGGACTTCGTGAAGCCCACGAAGGCCTTCCGCGCACCCACCGAGGCGGAGGCTGCGGCCTTCCTGGACCTGGCCGAGCGCCTGCGCGCCCTGCCGGCCGACACCACCGACGGCGAGGTGATCCAGAACGAGGTCTATGCGGTGGGCAAGGAACACGACTTCCAGCCCCTGCGCGCCTGGTTCGCGGCCCTTTACGAGGTCCTGCTGGGCCAGTCGCAGGGCCCCCGGTTCGGCTCCTTCGCCGCCATCTACGGCCTCGACCGCACCATCGCCCTGCTGGAGCAGGGCGCCCGGGGCGAACTGGCGCGGTAGTTCAACCTGGGCAGCTTGGAAAAAATCGTGGAAGTTCTCATTCTAGTGGCGGCGGTTTCCACATTTTTCTACATAATTTCAGCTGTTTATATATCAATCGGGTCCAAATGGAATATTCCGGAGGGTGGGCGATTGAACGCTGTTCAGCTTCCGGCGTCCTTAACTTTCCCCATGGATCTTTTCCTTGTCGATCTTGGCGAAGCCAGAAAAGCGTTCGTTGTGGCCGTCTATGGGTGCCGCATTGCGCTGGTAGTGTTGATTCTCTCCATCCTGTCCTTCCTCCTCTGGGGCAGGGCGGTCTGAGATGAACCCCACCTAACCGCCCGCGTCTGAACCGCTTCAGCTTCGGGGGCCTAGCCTCTCCTCATCGACAACGATCGAACAAAGGAGAGAGCGTCATGTCGAACCTGAAGTCTTCCTCGAAAGCCGCTCTGGCGGTGTTGGTGGCCGGCGCCATGGGCCTGGCCGGAACCGCATCGGCCCAGTCCTGGGGCCAGCAGCCTCAGCGCCCCGTCGGCTCGGGCGTCCTCGGCTGTGACGCCCCCGGCGGCCGCCAGCAGGCCGGCGCGGTGATCGGCGGCATCCTGGGCGCGGCCCTGGGCACCCAGATTTCGCGCAACGAGCGGGAGCTCGGCGCGGTGGGCGGCGGCGTCCTCGGCGCTGCGGCAGGGTCCTACGTCGGTTGCCGTCAGCAGCGCGCCCGCCTCGACCATTACAACGCCGGTTACAACAACGGCCATGCCGAGGCCGCGGCCCGCGCCAACACCTATGTGGCCAACTCGAACCTGCGCATCCGCTCCGGTCCCTCCACCGGCTACGGCCAGATCGGCTCCATCGGCGCCGGTCAGAGCTTCCAGGTCGCGGGGTCTCAGGGCCAGTGGCTGCAGCTTGCCGGTGGCGGCTACGTCCACTCCGGCTACGTCCGCCGCGCGTACTGATCCTCCCAGCCGTGCGTGAGGCGAGGGCCGCTCCGACAGGGGCGGCCCTTCTTCGTGACTACTGGCTGACCCACAGAATCCGCGCCATCCAGTCGATGTCCCGGGGGTGCAGGGTGCGGGGCGGATGGGCGGGATTGATGGAGCCCAGCTCAACCCGCGTGGCGGTCAGGCGCGTGACCTCCTTGGCCATGACCTCGCCGCCTGAGGTGCGCACCACCACCCGGTCGCCCTTGCGCACATCGGTCACGGCCCGGTCCACGATCACCACGTCGCCCTCGCGGTACAGGGGCGTCATGGAGTCCCCGCTGATCTTCAGGCTGAATCGCGTGTCCCCGGCGGCGGGCAGCAGGGTGCGGTCCCAGCCCTGGCCGGTCGGATAGCCCGCGTCGTCAAAGAAGCCGTCCGCCCCCGCCTGGGCCATGCCCAGCAGGGGCACGCTCTCGGCCGAGGCCGCGTCCCGCGCCAGCCGCGCGAAGTCGCCCAGGCTGAGTCCCGCCACGCCCAGCGCCAAAGTCAGGCTTTCGGTCGACGGCCAGCGCGGCCGCGGCGGCTCACCGGGGCCGAACCGCTTGGACCGGTTGAAGCTTGTGGGATCCAGGCCGGCCGCCCGCGCCAGCGCCGACGGCGTCATGCCCTCTCGCGCCGCCAGGGCGTCCAGACCTTTCCAGAGTTGGGCGTGCGTCAGCGCCAAGGCGACCTCCCGAATCGCCCGAACCTAACATGAAATAGGAATAAAA
>NZ_PNLV01000082.1 GCF_013823285.1 Brevundimonas sp.
ACGGCGTTGCCAACCGCGTGCCACGAGGACACCAGCGAGCCGCCGTTCTGGGCGTTGGCCAGGTTCAGGTTGGCCGGAATGTTCAGGATGGGGCCCAGGAAGCCGCCATTGTTGCCGTTCATGGTCAGGGCGCCGGTCAGCGACGATTGGCCCTGGTGAATGTCCTGGGCCGAAGCGGCCCCGGCGGTGAGAGCGACGGCGGCGACGCCGGCGAGAAGCGAAACGAGTTTCATGTTGATCTCCGTAGATTTGGTTGCGGTCAGGCGCGTCGAACGATTGGATTCTCCCCCCCGTTCTCGCCGGCCGTTAAGGGCTTGTTAAGTCATCGAGTCAAGATAAAATAACGTCATTATCTATCTTTGCTCGATATTTAACTTAGTTATTGCGCACACTTACACTATTTGATTCTCGCAATAGGCATTGCGCAGGATCATTTCTTGAACTTGTTTTGCCCTGTACTCGGCTGGCGACAGCCTCCCCTACGAGCTCACAGGCGGGAAGCAACGGTTATGGTCAGGGTCTCCGAGTAGCGACCCGCGAGCAGGCCCGCCCCCAGGGGCGTACCGGTGCGGATCTCTATCTGCGCGTGGCCGGCCGCGATGGCGTCGCCGCTTCCAAGCGTCTTGCGGGACATGAGCGAGCGGCTTTCGTACCGTCCATGAAGCGTGGATCTGCGTGGACCGACCACCGGCACACTGACGTCCAGGGTGTAGTCCAGCGTCCCGGCATACGGCCCCTCCCCGGCGGGCAGCGCCGCATGGGCGAGGCCTCCCCGGGCGGACTGAAAACTCAGGTCGAAGGGCACGTTGCAGTCCAGGGCCACCCGGGCCCTCGCGGTCTGGTTTCCAACCAGTTCGCCGAAGTCGATGTCACCTCCGCCGGACACGTTGCAGCGGGCGCTGATGCTCCCGGCGAGGACGACGTCGACCCTCGAAAACGTTGAGGCCCCGGGAGCGACAGGCTCGGCGGCGCCGGCGCCGGCGCCGGCGGCCACCGCCATGATTCCGAGACTTGCCGCAACCGCAGCCGCCCGCCCTGGCTGGCGGCTAGTTCTGGTCAGCAATTTCATGTTTGTCCGCCACCCTCGAGACCGGATTCTGGCGGCGGCTTAAATGACCGCGCCCCGGCAAGTTGAAAGCTTAACGCTTTCTTAACCGGAACTTAGTTGTCCGCAGAAACGTGGGCGTCCCCATTTTTGAGTAGCGGCGGTGTATTCAACTGGCGGGCGAACAAGCGTGGTTAATTTGCCGATAAGAAGGCGAAAATTCACCATTTTCTTATTGAAATTTAAGGGAAATTTTTATTCCGCTCGCGGGCGGACGGCTGCGACTCAGCCGATCCGGAACAAGGCGATCGTCGCGAACAACTGCTCTCGACTGCTGACGCCCAGTTTGTTGTAGATGCGCCGGATATGGGTTCGGACCGTCTCGATTGACACATTCAGCGCTTCGGCCACCGCAAGGGGCGTCTGGCCTCCGATCAACCTCTTGACGATCGCGGCTTCTGATCGCGTGATGTCGAAGTATGGGGCGAAATCGGCCCATACATATCTCTCGGACAGGTCCGCGGGCTGGAAAGTCAGTGCGACCGGAGGATCTCCGGCGTCCCCGAGAGCCGGAGGCAGCCACTCAACATGGATGACGACGATGCTTCCGCAGGCACGCCGGTAGGACCACCCCGCCGCCCCGAAGCTTTCACTCGCGAGAAAGGCGCGCAGGCTCCCGGTGCGCGCCTTGTCCGAGAAAGCAAAATGCCCGCCTGCAATCTGAATCTCGCTGTCGGATCTGGAGAGGGCGTCACCCGCCAGGTTCAGGTCGAGAAGCTTCAGCGCAGGCGTCACTACGAACAACGCATGAGAACGAGACACACTCCACTTCAGAAGCGGTCGATCGTATTCATCGGGCCAATTGCGCAGGGCGGGCCCAGTAGAGCCATTTGAAGCCGGACTACTGCTTTCGCCGACGGGCGATACATATGCCACTAGGATTGAACTTCAATTTATAGTTAATTCAATCTAGCTATACGGACCTCGCCGCAAATCCCCATTTTTGGGTATGGTTGGGCGATTTTCACGCCTTCCGCGAACTGGGCGCGAGAACAACCATAAAAGGTGGCGCCCAGCGGCTCGCTGTGGCCGTGACCGTGAAAAACGGCAGCATCCGGGATCAATCCGATCCCGCTCCATGTGATCGGGACGCTTCTCTGAGCCAACGCAACCATGAAATACGCCACAAAGGTCGTCGGCGAGGCCGGGACCGGAACTGATGAACGATCAAGGCCTGGCCGCATGGGCACAAGCATTGATGCCGTCGGGTATCAGGGTTTGGCCGAAGGCGACGTCCCATATTTGGAACGCCTCGGTTTCTAGGTGACTTCGCTGAGCCAGGTCCGCCAACGGAGGCGGCTATCCTCCGGCTCTCCCGCCTCTACCGCCGCGACAGCCTGGCGATACCCGGACGCACTCTGCCCGAACTCCTCCAGGAAGAGCCGCTCCATCTGGCGTTCGTCGTCGAAGCCGTAGCGGCGGGCCAGCACCTCCGGCAGGGCCGCGTCGCGACGATCCAGGGCCGAGCGGAGGGCGGCCAGTCGCCGCTTCCGGATCTGTCTGGCCACGCCGCCATGCTGCTCAAACAGGCGATACAGGGCGGACCGTGAAATGCCTGTGTCGGCTGCAACGCTGTCCACGGAAAGATGCGGGTCGGCCAGACTGGCGTCGATGTGCTGCTCCACCAATTCGCGGCGGGAGAAGGTCTGACGCTGGCGCTGCGCGGTCAAACGCCGAGGAGAGGTTTGAACCGAGCCCAGGATCTCGATCAGGGCCCGGCCGAGACCGGGCAAGGCGCCTGCCTCCAGGGTCGGGGCCCGCCGCGCAAGCGAGACGAGGTAGTCCGCCAGGATCAGATTCGCCGGCGCGTGCAGCAGTCGGCCGTGCAGCCCATTGGCCGAACCCAGCGCCGCCTCCACCACGGACCGGGCGACGCTGATGGTGATCATGCGGACATCATGCGCCTCGGTGCGCGTGGCCCGACGGGTGTCGGCGATGAAGACATCCCCTGCCTCGGCCACATCGAAACCGCTGGCCGCGCCGCCCGTGACCCGGCCTTCCAGCACAAGGCTGATCACGAAATGGGTGAAGCCATCCCGTGCAACCCGATCCGAACGCGAATGAACGACGCCCGATAGGGTCCGGTCATAGATGATGAGGCCGTGGAGTCTCCAGGCCTTCACGCGCGCATGAAAGGCGCCGTCGCCCCGGCTTACGTCCGCGCCATGCCCGTACAATTCGGCATAGCGGCGAAAGCCCTCGGCCTCGGGAAGGCCGTCGCTGGAAAAGCTGAAATTTTCCGACATGTTGGCGCTACAGTGGCACCGTTACTCGACGCTTGGCAACTCGTCGACGGAGCCGGCTCGCGGCGGGTCTCAGCGCTCCGCCGCGAGCCGGCGCCATCCAGCCGCTCCAGCGAGACTCAACAGGATGGCCGCGGCGCCGGCTATGGCGATGGTCAGGAACAGCGCACTGGCCAGTCCTCCAGCATGGGGAAACAAGGTGTCGCTGAGCACACCCGTGAGCACCGGCCCCAGCCCCGTTCCCAGCAAGGCGCAGGCGGCCAGATAGACGCTGACGACAGAGCCATGCATCCCCGACGTTGTGACAGGCGCAAGGCCGCCAAGGGCGGTAAGGGCCGCCGCGCCGCCTCCCGCCGTCAGGAGGAAAAGACCGGCCAGGACCAGAACGATCTGATCGCCTGTGGCCATCAACGCCGCCCCGCAGATGGCGAGCGCGGCGCCCCACACCATCCCGGGCGCAATCGATTTCCCCATCGCGACCTGGCGGTCCAGCCATCTCCCGGCGGCAAGGTGCCCTGTCGGCGCCGCGACAAGCACCACAAGACCGACGGTCCAGGCGCTCGTCGCGGGCGTCAGCTGAAGACTGCGGTTCAAGACCGACGGCGCCCACCCCGCACCCGCCTGAATCAACAGGATCACCGCCACCCCCGCCCCCACGTGCAGCGCCAGCGCAGGCATGGTCGCGATATGGCGAATGGCCGCGCGCAAGCCCCGTCGCCTGGGCGCGGGAGACGCGGTCGCCCTGATCCTGCGCCACAACAACCACGCGAGAACCAGATTAGGCAGCGTCATCAGAATGACGGCCATCCGCCAGGGCTCAAGCCCGCTGAACCAGCCGGCACCCGTCAGAGCCGCAAGCAGTCCGCCGCCTATGATCAGGGCCCCGCTCCGGCCCGTCGCCGAGCCGGCGGTGAACAGCGCGGTGGATCGTCCCAGCCGATCCTGTGGAGAGGATGCAGCAAGTATAACCAGGGCCGTCGGACCGAACGCCGCCTGGGCGAAGCCCAACATGAGGCGCGAGGCCATCAGCGTTTCAATGTCTGCGGCCAGCGCAAAAACAAGACAGGCTACGGTCCAGCCCAGCATGCAGAGGGCGGCCACCGGCGCCAACGGCAAACGGTTGTGGCTCGTCCCGACAATCAGCAGCACCATCGCGTAGGTGACCACGAACGCCGGGCCCTGCAGGAGTCCGATCTGGGTGTCGGTTAAGGAGAACTCCGCCCTCAAGGCTGGGGCAAAGACAGCGGGTATGGCGCGGTCCACATAAGCTGTGAAATGGCAGATCGCGATCAGCAAGGCGCCGCTGAAGCCGAGCTGCGCGCCACGATCGTTGCCGACACTGCTCAAGGCGCTGCTTTCCAGGTTTCATTCGGGGCAGGCCGTCTAACACCGCCTTCGCCGTCCGTCAGCGTGTTTCGCGAGGATTGGCTTCGGCCGCCACTGAACCGTTCCAGCTTTTCCGAGTTTGAATCCTGCGGCGCATGAGGACGTCGCCGGCAGGAGAAGTAGCCATGTCCCTGGTTCGGTCTGGTGCGGGTGTCTCGATCGCCGTCGCCGTTCTGGTTCTCGCGGGGTGCGGACGGGAAGAGCCGGTTGTCGCAGACCAGGCTCCGGCAGGGTCCGAACCCGCCGCAACGACCGCGGCCCCGGCGCCCGGGCAATCCGGCTCTCTCTGGCGAGGGGGGCAAGCCGTCCCTCTGGATATTCAGGTCGCCCACCCGAACGGGGTAGTGTTGCAGGTGACATCGCTCCAGTCGCGAGAGGTGGATACGGTCGTGGGGGTGCGCATCCTCAACGGCGCGGACAACGAAATCCAGCTCAACCGGTTCAACAACCGCCAGGGCTACATCGTCGTGGAGAGCGGCGAGCGCATCTACATCTCGCCACCGGCCGGCAACACCCGTCTGGCCATACAGCCCGGGCAGAGCATGGAGGGCGAACTTGTCTTCCTCGGGCGCCTGCCGCAGTCGTCCAGCGCGGTTCTGGTGCTGAACGAGAACAGTCAGACCGACAATCGTTACACGCGTACGCCCGGGTTCCGGATCGATCTGCCTCTGGCGAGCCTGGGTTCGGCGGCCTCCGAAGGCGCCTCGTGATCCCCCCCGTGCGCGTACGCCGGATCGGCGCGGCCCTGGCGGCTTCAGCCGTGCTGGCGGCTTGTGGCGGCGGTGAGGGCGGTGACGGGCCAGGCGGAGATCTCGGCGCCCAGGTGATCCACCCCTCGGGGGTCGTTCTGCAGGTTCTGTCGGTTGAGGTGGGAAGGGACGCCACGCAGGTTTCTGTCCGCATCATCAACGGCCGGGACAGGTCCGTGAACCTGATCAGCGGCGACGAGTCCTCCTACCTGCTGACCGACAGCGGCGAGAAGCTGCTGATCATTCCCCCCGCAACCAATGAACGATTGAGCATCCCGGCAGGCCAGACGCTGGACGGTGTCCTGGCTGTGGCTGGAGCTCCGCCGCGCGGTGGAGACGTCGTTCTGGTGCTCAACGAGCGGGGATCGTCCGACAACATTCACAGCGAAGCGCCCCGAATGGAGGTGCGGCTGCCGCTTGGCGGGGCCTTTGGCGCACGGACGGTGGCGGAGGTTTCAGCCCTGACCAACATGAGGGCCGTTCCGAGATCGGTCCTGCGTCCGTTCACCGGCGAGGGTTCGAGCCTCGGCGCGGGCGGACGCAGCGCCAGCGAACTCCGGGTCGTGGAGGCGTTGAAGACTGAGCTCGGAGCGGTAGAGACGGAACGCGGCACCGTGGTTTCCCTGGAGGGCGACGTGACGTTCGATTTCGATCGCGCCACCATCCGCCCCGAAGCTCGCAATACCCTGGAACGCCTGGCGGAGTTGCTCGCCGGTGTGGACGACGCGGAAATCCGGATCGAAGGCCACACCGACTCCCGCGGGACCGCGGACTACAATCAGTCCTTGTCGGAACGCCGCGCCGAAGCTGTGGCCGACTTCCTGGGCGAAAGAGGCGTGTCGCGGGACCGGCTCAGCACCGAGGGCTTTGGCGCAACCCGGCCCGTGGCGCCCGACGCCGCCCCCGACGACGAGGCCGGCCATCAGCGCAACCGCCGCGTGGAGGTCATCGTTCCCGGCGGCACGGCGGCCCAGCCCCCCCGCGCGACCGACGGACAGTCCCGCCTCGATCCGGTTTCCTGAGCGCCTTCCCCTGCGCCTGGCGCTGTCGCCCCAAGACGTCGGCGCGGTTCGCCTCAGCGCCCGCCCTGGGCGGCGGGGCCAGCGTCGCGCACGTAGCGGTTCAGCCAGTCGGTCATCTCCCACAGGGTGTGCATCACCGATTCCCGGGCGCGGTAGCCGTGGTCCTCGGCGGGCAGCACCACATAACGGGCGACCGCGCCGTGACCCTTCAGCGCCGCATAGAAGCGCTCGGTCTGGACCGGGAAGGTGCCCGAGTTGGAATCGTCCGCCCCGTGGATCAGCAGGATCGGCTCATTGACCCGGTTGGCGTGCATGAAGGGGCTCATGACGTTGTAGGTCTCCGGCGCCTCCCAGTAGGTGCGCTGCTCGGCCTGGAAGCCGAAGGGCGTCAGGGTGCGGTTGTAGGCGCCTGACCGGGCGATGCCCGCCCGGAACAGGTCCGAATGGGCCAGCAGGTTGGCGGTCATGAAGGCGCCGTAGCTGTGCCCGCCCACGGCGATGCGGTCGCGATCGGCCACGCCGCGCGCCACCACCGCATCCACCGCTGCCTGGGCGCTGGCCACCAGCTGCTCCACATAGGTGTCGTTGGGTTCGGCCCCGTCCACGCCGACGATGGGCATGGAGGGGTTGTCCAGGATGGCGTAGCCCTGGGTCAGCAGGAACAGGTGGCTGGAGCCGCCCGGCCGCACGAAGCGGTTGCCCGTGTCCACCACCTGACCGGCCACGGCGGCGTCGGTGAACTCGGCCGGATAGGCCCACATCAGCAGCGGCAGCGGGCCGTCCCGGTCCTTGTCGTACCCGGCGGGCAGATAGAGCGTGCCCGACAGCTGCACCCCGTCGGCGCGGGTATAGGCGATGGTCTCGCGGGTGGCCCCGGCCAGCTGGGGCGCGGGATCGGGGAAGGCGGTGATGGCGCGGGGCTCCGCGCTGTCCAGATCGCGTACATACAGGTTCGGCGGCTCGGTCAGGCTCTCGCGCCGGGTCAGCAGCACCCGGCCGTCCTCGTCCAGCAGGCCCGCGATCGTCTCGTAGTGGGTCTGTGACGAGGTCCACAGCCGCTCGGTCTCGCCCGAGGCCAGATCCATGCGGCCCAGGAACGGGAAGGCGCCTTCGCGCGTGGCGCCGGCGCCGGTGGTGAACACGCCCTGACCGTCCGGCGTCATGTGCATGACGCGGAAGCCCTCGGGCGTCGGGCGCGTCATGGGCGAGCCGGGGTCGTTGTAGCGGTCCTGATAGTTGCGCTCCAGCAGCAGGCGCCCCTGCCCCGGACTGGAGGGGTCCACCAGCCAGCGGGTCTCATGGCGCGTGTTGAACCAGCGGGTCGAGACCATGGCCAGGTCGTCCCGGCCCCAGTCCACGCCCGCGTACCGTGCGTTCAGATCGATCAGCACACGGGGCGGCGCGTCGAAGGGCGCAGCCTGGATGAAGACCCGGTCGCGCACCGCCGCCTCGCGGCGGGAGTCGCCCCCGTCCTGCGCCTCGGCCCAGACCAGGGTGGCGGGGGCGTCGGCGCGCCATTCCACCGAGCGCGGCCCCTCGGCCACTGAGTCGAAGGGGGTCGGCACATTGTCGCGCAGGGGCAGGTCAGCCGCCTGATGGATCAGGTTTCCGCCGAGGTCCGTGACAATGACCTCAGTGGGAAACAGTCGGGCTGGGACGTTGTAGCTGTAGGGCCGCTTGAGCCGCGTCTGCAGGATGTGGCGTCCATCCGGCGAGATCGCCGCACCGGCGATCAGGCCCGTGTCTCCGACCATGCGGACGGGCGATCCATCCACCGGAACCAGGGCCAGACGGCTGGTGAAATAGTGATCGAACAGGCGCTCGTCACCCGGATTGGACAGCAGATCCTGATAGGTGCGGTTGGGCGCGGCCTGGCCGGTGGTCTCCTCGATCACCGGGCCGGTGGGGGCGGCGGTGACGTTGGGCGCGGCGCCGCGGCCCTCCGGGACCAGACGCGCCAGAACGGCGGCGCTGTCGGGCGTCCAGTCCAGCGCGGTGTTGAAGGCGGCGTTGATCACCGGGCCGGTCAGGCGGCGCGCCTGTCCGGTCGCGGCCTCCGCCACCCACAGCTCAAGCCCCTCGGGCGCGTCGGCGAGAAAGGCCATGAAACGGGAATCCGGCGACCAGCCGCCGGCGATGAACCGCTGGCCCTCGGCCAGGGCCACCACCCGCTGTTCGCCCGTGGCCACGTCCTGGAACGTCAGGCTGTTCAGCCAGGCGGTGCGGCTGTTGGCCGGACCGTTGTTGCGCGGATTTATGCGGTAGCCGGCCAGACGCAGGTCCGCCTCGGCCACCTCGGCGATGGACGGCAGGTTGGACCGGCCCAGCAGGGCCAGGGTCGCCCTGTCGGGGCTGATGCTCGGGACCGGCGCCGGGTCCGTGTCCAGGATCTGGGCAATGGGCGCGGGGGGCATGCGGTAGGCGGGAGCGTCCTGGGCCATGGCGGCGGGCGCGAGGACGACCGCAAGGATGGCTGCGGCGCAAACTGCGCCGGTGGCGAACCGGTGATGCATTGGAGAACTCCCGAACCGAATAGGCCGCCAAGCTAGAGCGGCAGGGCCGGGGGTCAAGCACGCAAGGCTGTGATCAGCACGATGCCGGCCTCGCCGGTCAGTTTCCGGACGGCTGGAGCGTCGGCCGCAGGATCGACAGGTCGTAACCCAGTTCGCGAGCGCGGCTCCTGATCTGCTCCCTCACCGCCTCCGACGGTTGCGGCGTCCGGCTGAGCAGCCAGAGGTACCGGCCCGAGCTCTCGCCCACGATGGACCATGAGTAGTCCTCGGCGTGATCCAGGATCCAGTAGTTGCCGAAATAGAACGGGCCGAAGAACGACACCTTCAGCCTGGCGTTCCCGCTGCCCTCGACCACCCTGGCCTTGCCTTCAACAGACCTGGGCTCACCGTCCAGGCCGCCCTGGCGACAGGTGTTGACCACGCCGATCAGGCCGTCTTCGCGCAGGCTGTAGTCAGCGGTGGCGGCCTCGCAGCCTCGCTGAAAGCCGGCCTCATAGCGGCCGATCTCGTACCAGCGACCGAGATAGGCGTTCAGATCCACGGACCTGACCGGTTCGGGCACGGCCTCGTTGCCCACCGGCCCGCGCTGAAGGGTCGCGCAGGCGCCCAGGGCCAGGGCTGCGGCGACGATCGCGATCAGGGAGACAGGGCGCTTGATCATGAGCGCCCAACGGAGGCGGTGTCGTGCGGTTCCATCGCTGTCATGATCCGCGTCGCTTCATGTGGGCGGCGGCGCGTCCGGCTGGCCCGGGAAGCGTTGGTCGCGGGCGGTTTCGTAGGCCTCACGCACGCCCTGGCGGGGCTGGTCCGCGCCCAGCAGGCTGATCTGGGCGGTCCAGACCTCGGCCAGTTGCTGGACCGTGGCGGTGATCCAGCCCGGCTCCTGCTGCCGGGCCCAGGACTGGATGGAAACGCTGTTGAAGACCAGCAGGAACAGTCCGGCCACGATGATGCTGCGGCTGGTCCAGCGGCGATCGCGGGCGGCCTCGCCTTCCTCGTCCAGCGGCGGCTCGGGCGGGAAGGCGTAGCGGCCCAGGGCGATCAGGCGCGGCTCGCGCGTGGGCAGATCGTGCGGGTCGGCGGATTCGATCCAGTCGTTGCGCTCATCCGGCTCGGGACCGGCCGCGGGCGCGGACGTCTGGCCCTGCGGCGCCAGCTCCTGACCGCGCGGTGGAAAGGGATCGTGCTCCCCGGCCGGGAAGGGGGCGGGCTCGTCGGGGTCTTTGGGCTCGTTCGGGTCCATCGGTTGCACCAACGCCTAGAACTGGAAATAGATGAAGGGGGCCACGCCCTCGGGACGCATGGCCTCCACCAGCAGAATCATGATCCCGATGAGCACGCCCATGGTGATGGCCGGGGCCTCCCTGACCCGCACGGCCAGCCCCTCCACCGCCCGCGGCGGCAGCCAGTGCATGGCGATCCCGCCCACGATCAGGGCCAGCAGGAACGGCGTCAGCACCATCATGGGCGCCATGCGGGTCAGGCCCTGAAGCATCTGCATGGCCAGGTCGAAGCTCTCGGCCCGGAACAGAATCCAGCCCAGGCAGACGATGTGGAAGGTGACGATGACGCCCAGCCAGTGGGGCAGCCCCGCCTTGCCTTCGCGGAAGTGACGCCAGACCCGCTCCACCGCCTGCACCGCCCCGTGCAGCGCGCCCCAGGCGATGAAGGTCCAGGCCGCTCCGTGCCACAGTCCGCCCAGCAGCATGGTGATCATGATGTTGATGCAGGACGAGACCAGCCCCTTACGGCCGCCCCCCAGCGGCACATACAGATAGTCCCTCAGCCAGCTGGACAGGCTGATGTGCCAGCGGCGCCAGAACTGCTGCAGGGACCCGGCGCGGTACGGCTGGTCGAAATTGCGCGGGAAGGAATAGCCCAGCAGCGCCGCCAGCCCGATGGCCATGTCCGAATAGGCCGAAAAGTCGCAGTAGATCTGCACCGCATAGCCGTAGGTCGCCGCCGCGATGTCCAGGGCCCCGTAGGCCGAGGGATCGAAGAACACCGGGTCCACCAGCCGCACGGCCAGCTCGGAGGCGATCACCGTCTTCTTGAACAGCCCCCAGGCGATCAGCAGCAGGCCCAGGGCCGCCATCTCGCGGGTCAGGCGCGGCACCCGGTCGAACTGGGGCAGCAGGTCCGAGGCCCGCACGATGGGCCCGGCCACCAGATGGGGGAAGAAGGACATCAGCAGCATGACGTCCACCAGCGAGCGCGCCGGCGGCGTCTTGCCCCGGTGCACGTCCACCACATAGCTGATGCCCTGGAAGGTGAAGAACGAGATGCCGATGGGCAGGACGATCTGCAGCA